>JBBIJV010000115.1:0-11310 GCA_037445815.1 Rhodospirillaceae bacterium | reverse complement strand
CTCGGCGTCGCGTCGTGCACGGCGAGCCACGCGACGCCGGCGCCGGCCGCGGCCACGGCGGCCACACCGCTGATCGTGACGGCGCGGCTCATCGCGTACCGCCCTGTTTCGCTTCGCTCGCAACCAATGGCATCAAATGACTCCGCCGAGCTCGCGCAGATGCGCGAACCCGCCTTTGTAGACGAGCGGCAGGAAGCGTGCGGGATCGCCCCACGCAGCGTCGAAAGCCGCCGTCGGCTTCGACGCGGCGAAGTCCGCGAGGCTCATGCCGGCGCGAAACGCCTCGGCGGCCTTGAGCCGCACGGCCGTGCACATCGCAAGCTGCGCTTCTAGCTCCTTGCGGCCGTAAATGCCGCCCTCGGCCGCAACGATGCGCGTGCGGGCGTCCGTCGCGTCGAGCATTTTTTGCGTGGCCTCGACGAACCCGCCGATCCAGCCGCCCGTCGAGTAGTCGGGCACGGGATAGCGGCCCACCGACAGCAAGTCGCTCGCGGCGAGCACGTTCTCGTCGGGAAAGAACACGGCGACGTCGCCGTCCGTGTGCGCGCGCGGCAAGTACCAGTACTCGACGGTGCGGCCGCCGAGCTCGACCTTGCCCGACGTGTAGAACGTCTGCGTCGGCAGCATCGCTGCCGGGCGCGGCGCATAGTGGCGGTTTTCCCATTCGACGAAGAAGTCGCCGCCGAGCCAAAGCTTCGTGTTCTCGTGCGCCATGACCGTGGCGCCCGCAGCACGCAGCGCCGCATTCCCGCCCGTGTGCTCGTGGCGCCAGTTCGTGTTGAACAGGATCGCCGGCGGCCGGCCCGGCCAGCGCTCGCCGAGCGCGCGTTGTAGCGCAGTAGCATGCGCCTCGGCGCCCGCGTCGACGAGCAGCAGGCCGTCGTCCGTCGCGAGCGCGACGACGTTGGCGCCGGCGCCCGAGACCAGCACGAGGTTAGGAGCCAGTTCCGTCGAGGTCAGCACATGGGCGGCGGTCTGCGCCCGCGCGAGGCGCGGCCACCGGGCCGCGAGTAACCCCGCGGCCGCGCCGATCAGCGCCTGCCGGCGACTAATCGCTGCCTTCATGTCGCGGTCCGGAACTCCCGCCCATATCGGCTCAAAGATACCTAGACAACCCTCCCATCGGAACAAGCAAGGCCGCGACGGAGCTTCAGTTTTCCGCAGAAGAAAGGGGTAGCGGCACTAACCTGACGGCCCGTGACGGAGCCCTGGTGCACACTACGGGCGTGACGACGATGCGCGGATTCATCCTGCAAGCCACCTACCGCGTGACGGGCGACCCGCGGGTCCCCGTCATCTACCTCTACGGCCGGCTCGAGGACGGCAGCACGTTCCGCGTCCGCGACGATCGGCGCCGGCCCTGCTTCTTCATTCGCGCCGCAGACGTCGACCGCGCGCTCGCGGCCGGCGCCCGCAACCCCGAGCCGACGGACCGCAGAACGTTCGACGGCGCGCCCGTCGCACGGATCGAAGTGACGGCGCCGTCCGACGTGCCGCCGCTGCGCGACCGGCTGCACGCCGCCGGCATCGACACGTTCGAGGCAGACGTTCGGTTCGCGTCGCGTTATCTGATCGAGCTCGGCATCAAAGGCGGCTGCGAGATCGAGGGCGAGGCCACGCGCGGCGACCGCACCGCTTGGCACTTCGACAATCCGACGCTGAAGCCGGCGCAGGTCGAGATCGAGCCGCGCGTGCTGTCGTTCGACATCGAGACGGACCCGTCCGGGCGCACGCTGCTCGCGATCTCGCTCTACGCGCGCGGCCTCGACGAAGTGCTGATCGTCGACCCGGAGGGTCGCGCGATGCCGGAGCGCGCCGTGCGCTGCGCCGACGAAAAGGCCGCGCTCGACCTCTTCTGCGAGCGCGTGCGCACGTTCGACCCCGACGTGCTCACGGGATGGAACACGATCGACTTCGATCTCACGGCCTTGCAACGCGTCGCAGCGCGCGTGCGCCATCCGTTCGAGATCGGCCGCGACGCGGGCGCCATGAGGCTGCGCAAAGCCGAGGGCTACTTCGGCAGCGGCCAGGCGAGCGTGCCCGGCAGGCTCGTGCTCGACGGCATCGACCTGCTGCGCGGCGCGTTCGTGCGCATGGAGGACTACTCGCTCGACGCCGTAGCGCGCGAGGTGCTCGGCGAAGGCAAGGCCGTGGCCGGCGACGTCCGCGACCGCGTCCAAGAAATCCAGCACAACTACGCGCACGACTTGCCGGCGTTCGCGCTCTACGCGCGGACCGACGCTCGGCTCGCGTTCGACATCGTCGCGAAGCTGAATCTCGTGCCGCTCGCGTTCGCGCGCAGCGCGTTGACCGGCATGACGCCGGATCGCGTGGCCGCGAGCATCGCGTCGTTCGATTTCCTGTACCTCTCCGAGCTCGAGCGCCGCAAGATCGTGGCGCCCACGGTGCGATCCGACGACTCGCGCGTGCACGCGGCGCAGCAAGGTGGCCACGTGTTCGAGCCCGTGCCGGGGCTGCACGAGAACGTCTGGGTCTTCGACTTCAAGAGCCTGTATCCGAGCATCATCCGCACGTTCAACATCGATCCGCTCGGCTTGGTCGCGGCACCCAAGCCCGGCGACGACGTCATCGAAACGCCGGGCGGCGCGTTTCGCCGCGAGCCCGGGATCCTGCCGCGCATGCTCGACGAGCTCTTCCCACGCCGCGAGGCCGCCAAACGTGCCGGCGACGCCGTGGCGTCGCAGGCCATCAAGATCCTCATGAATTCTTTCTACGGCGTGCTCGGCACCCCGGCGTGCCGCTTCTCGAATCCCGCGCTCGCGAACTCGATCACGGGCTTGGGCCGCGAGTTGCTGCTGAAGTCCAAGCGCCGGTTCGAGGACCGCGGCTTCAAGGTGCTCTACGGCGACACGGACAGCTTGTTCGTGCTCTCCGGGCGCGGCGATCCGCTCGCCGCGGAACGGGAAGCGCACGAGCTCGCCGCGGCGCTGAACTTGGAGCTCGAGCGCGAGATCGCCGAGCGGTGGCGCGTCGAGAGCAAGCTCGAGCTCGAGTTCGAGAAGCTGTATCTCAAGCTCTTCCTGACGCACGCGCGCGGCAGCGCGCGGGGCGCGAGCAAGCGCTACGCGGGCCTCGTGCTCGGCCGTCGCGATGCGCGCGGCGAGCCGGTGGCCGGCGAGGTCGAGTTCGTCGGGCTCGAGGTCGTGCGGCGCGACTGGACCGCGCTCGCGAAACAGGTGCAACGCGAGCTCTATCGGCGCCTCTTCGCGAACGAGCCCGTGGACGCCTATCTCGCCGAGGTCGTGCGTCAGGTGCGCAGCGGCGCGCTCGACGACCTGCTCGTCTATCGCAAGAACCTGCGCAAGTCCGCGGACGACTACACGGCGTCGACGCCGCCGCACGTGGCCGCCGCGCGCAAGTCAACGCAGCAGAACCGGCTCGTCAGCTACGTGATGACGACGGCCGGCGCCGAGCCGATCGACAACCGCCGCCACCCGCTCGACCGCGAACATTACGTCGAGAAACAGGTGCGGCCCGTCGCGGAGCCCGTGCTCGAGACGCTCGGCCTGGACTTCGAGAAAGCGATCGGCGACCGGCGGCAAGCGGAGCTCTTCTAAGCGCTCCGCGGGCGCGGCGGCCGGTCCGCGGCTGCGCCCTAACCGCTCAGGAAATCGAGCGCGGCCTGCACGCCACCCGGGCGGTACGGCACTTGCGCGAGCTTCAGGCCCATCTCGACACCGGACAACGTGCCGGCCAGCGTCAGGTCGTTGAAGTGGCCGAGGTGGCCGATCCGGAACACCTTGTCGGCGAGGCGCCCCAGCCCCGTGCCGAGCGACATGTCGAAGGCATCGAGGATCGTCTTGCGCAGGCGATCGGCGCTATGCCCCTCCGGCATCACGACGGCCGTCAGCGAGCCCGAGTACTCGGCCGGGTCCGCGCACAGCACGTCGAGGCCCCAGGCGCGCACGGCGCGGCGCGTGGCTTCGCCGTGCCGGGCATGGCGCGCGAACACGTTCTCGAGGCCTTCCTCGTTCAGCATCTTGAGCGCCTCGCGCAAACCGTAGAGCAGATTCGTCGCCGGCGTGTAGGGGAAGTAGCCGTTCTTGTTGTGCGCGAGCATCTCGTCCCAGCCCCAGAACGACTTCGGCAGCTTCGCCGACTTGCTCGCCGCCAGCGCGCGCGTCGAGATTGCGTTGAACGACAATCCCGGCGGCAACATGAGCCCTTTTTGCGACCCGGCCACCGTCACGTCGACGCCCCACTCGTCCATGCGGAAGTCGATCGACGCGAGCGACGAGATCGTGTCCACGAGCAACAGCGCCGGATGGCGCGCGCGGTCGATCGCTTTGCGCACCTCGCCGATGCGGCTCACGACACCCGTCGACGTCTCGTTGTGCACGACGCAGACGGCTTTGATCGCGTGCGCGCGGTCGCGCTCGAGGCGCTCCTCGACGGCGGCCGGATCGGCGCCATGCCGCCAATCGGTCGGCAACAGCTCCGGCTTCAGGCCGAGCCGCGTGGCCATCTGCGACCAGAGCGATGCGAACCAGCCCGTCTCGCTCATGAGCACCTCGTCGCCCGGCGACAACGTGTTGACGAGCGCGGCTTCCCACGCGCCCGTGCCCGACGCGGGGTAGACGATCACGGGATTGCGCGTCTTGAAGATCGGCTTCAGCTCCGCGAGCACCTCGCGCGCCAGCGCGCCGAAGTCTGGGCCGCGGTGATCGATCGTCGGCGCGGCCATCGCGCGCAGCACGCGGTCCGGCACGTTCGTGGGGCCGGGAATTTGGAGGAAATGACGGCCGCTCGCGTGAGTCATGCAGAGGTCTCGTGCGTGAGTATCGGCCGCAGAGTTTACCTGGCCGACGGTCTCGCCGCGCGGTCCGCGGCGCGTATACTCGCGTCGAGCGGCCGGGGGAGGCACCGATGCGAAAAGCGATCGACATCGTCTTGAAGGCGGTGCTGAGCCTGATTCTGGTGCTGCCGATTCTCGGGCTCACCGGCGTCTTTCCGGGTCCGACGCCCGACATGTACAACACGCCCGAGGCGTTCGGTTTCATCGAGATGCTGAACGAAGTCCGCTACATCTCGATCACCATGGCCGTCGTGCACGTGATCGCGCTCGTCTGCCTCTGGACGGGGCGCACGGCGCTCGCGGCGCTGCTGATTCTGCCGATCACGGCCAACGTCGTGGGGTTCCACGCAGTGCTCGACGGCGGCTTGCTGACGGCCGGCGCGTCGCTCGGCAACATCATGCTGCTGATCAACCTCTACTTCTTGTGGCGGCACAGGCAGCAATATCGCCCGCTCGTCGAGCGGACGTCTTAGCTACGCAAGGGCGCGAAGAAGCTACGCGCGGGCTGACGGTGTAGACGGCGACGTCGTCGGAAAGGTCGCCTTTGGCCTGGTAGCTATAGGCGATCATCTCGCCCGTTACGGGATCGATCTTCGGACGCGCCGACATGCTCGTTGCAGTCCATTTGCCGTGGAAGCCCCAGCGGCCGAGCGTCTCGAGCGTGATCGGATCGATGTGATACGGCAGCGCGTCTTCCTTCAAGACCAGCATCTTGCCGCCGTGCCAATGCGTTGCGGAGGAACATGAGAGGCCGAACAGCGGGTGCATGTGCAGCACGTCGCCGTCCGGCGGCGCAACTGGGACGAGAAGGCGGCACGGATGTTGCAGCCCTCCTCCCCGTGCCGCCAGGACGGCGGACAGCCCGGGCGGCGCGGCTGCCGGCTTCGTTTCGACGCCGGCAGCCGCGTTTTGCAGGACTTGAGAGAGGAGAACGCAAGGATGAAAACGCTGACAGCTGTTCTGGGGATCGCCCTCGCCATTGCGACGGCGCAATTCTCGTTCGCGCAAGCCGCGGTTTCCGATGCCGACATCGAGACCTTCGCCGCGATCTACGTCGACCTGCTCGACACCGCGACGAAGGCTGAGAGCGAGCTTCAGGCCGCGAAATCCGAGGAGGAAGCGCAGCAAATCAGGACGCGCGTTCAATCCGAAAGCGTCGAGAAGGTCGCGAAGCGCGGCTGGACGCCGGAGAAGTTCAATAGCGTCGGCGACGCGATCAACGCCGATCCCGTCCTAACCGAAAAGGCCGTGAGGCTCATCGAGGCGAAATGAGGTAGGCCGGGTTGCAGCGCGCCGCGGCGCGCAATGTCATTCGGGCCTGTCGGCCGGTCGAACGACGGCGCGCGGCTTCTCGCCACGCCTGAAGAGCTCGCGCGCCCGGCTTACCGCACCGGCGAAAGTCCGGGCGTTCGGTCAGATGCCGATCCCGACGACGGCGAGGCCGGCGAGCACACCGCCGAGGACGGGGCCCAGGATCGGGATCGGCGCGTAGTCCCAGCCGGAGTTGCCCTTGCCCGCGATCGGCAGGAGCGCGTGCGCGATGCGCGGGCCCAAGTCGCGCGCCGGGTTGATCGCGTAACCCGTGACCCCGCCGAGCGACAAGCCGATGCCCCACACGAGCAAGCCGACTAGGAACGGGCCGAAACCCGGCGCGAGGCCGTTCGGCGAAAGGTTGTCCGACGAAATCGCCGCGGCCACGAATACGAGCACGAACGTGCCGATGATCTCGGAGAGCGCATTCGAGGGCGCGTGCCGCACCGCCGGTGAAGTGCAGAAGCAGGCACGCTTGCCGTCCGGGTTGTCCGTCTGCTTCCACAGCGGCAGGTAGTGCAGCCAGACGAGCACGGCCCCGAGCAAGGCACCCAGAAATTGCGCGGCGATGTAGGCCGGAGCCTGGCTCCATTCGCCCGTCGCGATGCCGACGCCGATCGTGACGGCCGGATTCAGATGCGCGTTGCTGCCGACGGCGAGCGCGACGATGACGGCCGCGGTCACGGCAAGGCCCCACGCCGTCGTGATCACGATCCAGCCGCCGTTCTCGGCGTACGAGCCCTTGAGCGATACGCCGGCCACGACGCCGTTGCCGAGCAGTATCAACGTCATCGTCCCAAACAGCTCCCCGAAGAACCCCTGCACGTCGACCTCCTCCCCGGAAAAGTCAATTGGGCCGGTCGACCCAGTCGAACGACCGGCGTACGGCCTTCTGCCAAGCGGCATAGAGCTTCGCGCGGTCGGCGCCGGCCGCCTCCGGCTGCCAGCGCCGCGAGACGCCCCAGTTGCGCACGAGCTCGTCGCGAGTCGACCAGTAGCCGACGGCGAGTCCGGCCGCGTACGCCGCGCCGAGCGCCGTGGTCTCCGCGACCTTCGGCCGCACGACGGGCACGCCGAGCTGATCGGCTTGGAACTGCATCAGGAGCTCGTTCACGACCATCCCGCCGTCGACCCGCAGCTCCTTGATCGCGATGCCCGAATCCTTTTCCATCGCTTCGAGCACGTCGCGCGTCTGATAGGCAACCGCCTCGAGGGCTGCGCGCGCAATGTGGCCGCGATTCGCGTAGCGCGTCAGGCCGGCGATCACCCCGCGCGCCGTCTCTCGCCAATAGGGCGCGAACAGTCCCGAGAAAGCAGGAACGATATAGACGTCGCCGTTGTCCGCTACCGTTCGAGCGAGCGCCTCCACCTCCGAGCTCGTCGCGATTAGCCCCAAGTTGTCGCGCAGCCATTGCACGAGCGCGCCCGCGATCGCGATCGAGCCTTCGAGCGCATAGCACGGCGGCTCGTCGCCGAGCTGATAGGCCACCGTCGTGACGAGCCCGGCCGTCGACGGGACCGGGTCCGCGCCGGTGTTCATGAGCATGAAGCAGCCCGTGCCGTAGGTATTCTTTGCCTCGCCCGGCTCGAAGCACGCCTGGCCGACGAGCGCCGCCTGCTGGTCGCCCAAGATGCCCGCGATCGGCACGCCCTGGAGAACGGGCACGGTGGCGGCCGCATACGTCGCGCTCGAGGGCGCGATGCGCGGCAGGAGCGCGCGCGGCACGTCGAGCTCGGCGAGCAGCTCATCGTCCCAATCGAGGGTCTTCAAGTCGACGAGCTGAGTGCGGCTCGCGTTCGTCACGTCGGTGACGTGCACGCCACCCGCCGGGCCGCCCGTGAGGTTCCAAGTGAGCCAGGTGTCGATCGTGCCGAACAGCGCGTCGCCGGCTGCCGCCTTGGCGCGCGCTCCGGGCACGTTGTCGAGCAGCCACTTGAGCTTGAGCCCGCTGAAGTACGTTGCGAGCGGCAAGCCCGTGCGCGCCCGGAACCGGTCCTGCCCGCCGTCTCGTGCGTACGCGGCGACGAGGTCAGCCGTGCGCGTGTCCTGCCACACGAGCGCGTTCGCGAGCGGCGCTCCCGTGTTGCGGTCCCAGAGCACCGTCGTCTCGCGCTGATTCGTGATGCCGACTGCGGCGAGGTCGCTCAAGCGAACGCCGCCGCGCGCGAGCGCTTCGCCGATCACGGCTTCCGTGTTCCGCCAGATCTCCACGGGATCGTGCTCCACCCACCCGGGCTTCGGGTAGATCTGTTCGTGCTCGCGCTGGGCGACGGCGACGATGCCGCCGTTCGCGTCGAACACCATGAAACGGCTGCTGGTCGTGCCCTGATCGATTGCGCCGACGTACTGGCTCATGGCTTTTGCGACCTCACGGCGCAACCAGCGGCGGCGCCAACCCGCGATGAAACAGATACGCAACACCGTACGCAATCGGCGCGATGACGATGACCAGCGCGAGCCCGTAGAGCAGCGCGATCTTGCCCATGCCCTTCAGCTTCGAGAAGTCCGTCATCGTGCCCATCGCGACGAACGTCATCATGAACAGCATCGTGCGCATCGGGCTCTGCACGACGGCCGTGCCCTCGTCGAGCGTCGGCGCGAGCGCCGGCCACGTCGTCGCGATGCCGAAGAACACGGCCCACGCAACGAAGTAGCCGAGCACGAACTTCGGGAACCGGAACCAGATCTCCATCGGGCCCACGGAGACGGCGCCGTCGCGCTTCTCGACGTTGCGGATCCAGAGGATCGCGAGCACGAACGCCCAGACGCCGATGAACACGTCGATCCAGATCTTCGTGAGCAGCGACGCGCTCAGGATCCAGCCTTGCTGCCACTGCTCGCCCGTGAGCTGCAAGTTTCGCGCGATCATGAGCTCGTCGAGCAGCGCGCCGGCAGCCGCGTCGGCGCCGTCGGTCTTCACGGTCATGCCGAGCGCGGCCCCGTTCACGATCGGCTGATCGGGCGCCACGGCCGTATAAAGGCCGGGCAGAACGATGAGCTCGATCATCGCGAAGATTACGACGATCATCGACACCGTGACGGGGATGATCGGCTTCGCGCGGATCGCGCCGGCGGTGGCGATGGCCGCCGACGCGCCGCACACCGAGATGCCCGACGCGAGCACGGCCGCCACGTCGCGCTTGAAGCCGAACAGCCTGCGCGCGGCCGCGTAGACGATAGGCCAGAAGAAGAGATACGCGACGAACGTTGCCGCGGCACCGGTCAGGATCAGCTCGACGGCGAAGCTGCTCGCTTCCATCGTCTGCGAGCCCAGATTCACGCCGAGGAACACGATCGCCGTCTTGATGTACCACTCGGGGCGCGCGGCCTCGGCGAGGCGCGCCGCGAGGCCCTTCGCGAAGTTGCCGATCGCAAGGCCCGCGATCAGCGCGAGCAGATACGGCGCGCCTTCGCCGAGCTGCAAGCCCCACGAGAGCCCCGCCTCGCGATAGCGGTTGCGGCCGTTGACCGTCGCGTCGACCATCGTGAGGTGCAGCTCGTTGCCGGCAATCCACGCGGCCCAAGTGACGAGGAACAACGCCGTGAACGCGAGCACGAAGCGGCGCACGTCGAGCTGCAAGAACCGCGCGCCGACCGCGAACAGCGCCGTGAACGCGGCGTAGGTCGTAAAGAACGACGCGAGCGCGTGCCAGCCCGCGTACTCGGCGCCGGCCGGCGCGAAGAATTGGCTCCAGGCGAACGTGCCCGTAACGTCGGTCCACTCCCACGCGCGCGGCCGCGCCATCCAGCCGACGAGGTCGATGCCGGCGAGCGACAACAGGCTCGCGGCGTACACGCCCAAGCCGATCCAGACGGCCCACCAGTCCTCGGTGCGCAGAATGCCGCTCGACCAGCTCCGATTCGTCGTCATGCCGGAGCGCCCCGCGGCGGCACGCGCAGCGTGTAGTTGCAGTAATGCGCTTGATACTGGTGGAGCCAGCGAGGCAGCGAGATCATGTCGAACGCGAGCTCGACGTAGACGGGCCGCTCGCCGGCCACGCTCGCCTCGATCAGCGTCTCGAGGCCGCGCAGCTCGCGATGCGCGACCTCGACGCCGTCGCCGCGCGCGCGCCAGCGATCGCCCTCGAACTCGAGCACGAGCTTCACCGCCGTCATGGCAGGATGAATCGCGCGACGAGCCAGCCGAGCAGCACGAGACCCGCGAAGCCCAATCCGATGCTGCCCAGCACGAGATTCGTTTCCCAGCGTTCCCAGGGCTCGGGCCGGCCGGACAAAGCGTCGTCGTCCGGCGCCGTTTGCGGCGTCGCGTCGTGCGTCATGCGAATCCCCCAAGTCGCAATCTCGGTTACGTGCAGAGCTAAACTCTCTCGAGCAGCGCTCGGTATACCGCACGCCGCGTCGCCGCACAACTTTGGTGCAGAATCCGTCACGTGACGCGTTGATCGGCGACGTCGTGAACGATCAGTCATGAAAGGGGCTCGTAACGGATTGCAGTGCCTCCTCGCCGGCGGCGGCACGGTGCTCGTCGACGGCGGCACGGGCACCGAGCTGCGCCGGCGCGGCATGGCACTCGACGCCGCCGTTTGGAGCGCGCTGGCGCCGCTGACACATTACGAGCTGCTGCGCGAAATTCATTCCGACTACATCGCCGCCGGCGCCGACGTGGTCACGACGAGCACGTTCGCGACGAGCCGCTTCGTGCTCGAGGCCGCGGGACGCGGCGAGGATTTCGCAACGATCGTCGAGCGCGCCGTCGCCGCGGCACGAGAGGCCCGCGACGCGAGCGGGCGCGACGTGCTGATCGCGGGCTCGATCTCGTGCCTGCCGCCGAAGTTCGACGTGCACGCGTACCCCGCCGAGCGCGTCGAGCGCGCCGCGTACCTCGAGCTCGCCGAGACGCTCGCCGAATTGGGCGTCGACGTGCTGCTGCTCGAGATGATGCAGGAGACGCGGCACGCCCCGCTCGCCTGCGCCGCGGCGGTGAGCGTCGGCCTGCCCGTCTGGCTCGGCGTGAGCTGCCGCATCGGTGAGGGCGGCACGCTCGTCGGCTTCGACTTTCCGCTCGTGCCGCTTGCGGCAACGCTCGACGCGCTGCTCGACCCCGCGTTCGAGGCCGTCGCGGTCATGCACAGCCCCGTCGCGGCGGTTCAACCCGCGCTCGCCGAGATACGCACGCGCTGGCGCGGCGCGCTCGGCGCGTATCCCGAGGTCGGCGACGGCG
>JBBIJV010000114.1:0-11445 GCA_037445815.1 Rhodospirillaceae bacterium | reverse complement strand
GGCGCTCGAGCGTCTCCTCGCAGCCTGGCGTCGACGGCGCGGAGTGCCCGCGGCGGCTCGGTATGGCGGCCGCGCCGGTGTGCCGGCCGTGCTGCCGCGCCGAAGCTGGCGCGCTTTGGCATCGCTACGCGGAGACGAGGGCGCCCGCGCGCTGTTGCGGGGCCTGGCGAAACCGACGTTAGTCGACATACCCGAAGCGGGAGTCGACGTCGATACGCCGGCCGACGTTCGACGCCTCGCTGTGTCTCGAGCTGCGGCGGCGAGCGTCAGCCGGCGGACACCTTCGTGGCGCAGTTGACCCAGCCCGAGGCGCCGCTTAAGTAGTGCTCTTTCTTCCAGATCGGCACGCGCGTCTTCGTTTCGTCGATGACGTAGCGGCACGCGTCGAACGCCGGGCCGCGATGGTCGGCGCTGACGCCGACCCACACGGCGCAGTCGCCGATCTGGAGAATGCCGACGCGGTGCTCGCAGTGCACGGCCGTCACCGCGAACTTCTCGAGCGCCTCGGCGACGATGCGCGCGCCCTCTTTTTCCGCGACGCCCACATGCGCTTCGTACTCGAGCGCCTGCACGGCCTCCCCGTCGTTGTGATTGCGCACCCAGCCTTCGAACGTGACGCAGGCGCCGGCCGTGCTGCGCGTAAGCTCCTGCTTCAACGCGGCCGGGTCGATGACGGCGGACGTGATCCTGAACGACATGGGCTCTAGCCGCCCGCGACGGGCGGGAAGAACAGCACCTCGTCGCCGGGCGAAAGCGCCGTGTTCCAATCCGTGAGCTCGTCGTTGATCGCGACTTTGCAGCGCGCCATCGAGTCGGCGAACCCGTGCCGGCGCGCAAGCTCGCCGTAGAGCTCGGCGGCCGTCTTAGCTTGCGTGCGCACGCTCTCGCTGTCGCGTGCTGCGCGCTCGCGAAACGCCGCAAAGTAGCGAGCCGTGACTTCGATCGTCATGCCGTCTTCTCGGCCGTTGCCCGGTAGTCGCGCTTACCGCCCGATTTCTCGAGCAGCACGACCTCGCGAATCGCGATGCCGTGCGTCAGCGCCTTGCACATGTCGTACACGGTCAGCGCGGCCACCGCGGCGCCGGTCAGCGCCTCCATCTCGACGCCGGTCTTGTGCGTGGCGCGAACGGCGCACTCGATGACGACTTCATTGCCCTGCCCCCACTCGATCGCGATCTTGCAATCCTCGAGCGGAATCGGATGACAGAACGGCACGAGCTCGTACGTGCGCTTCGCCGCCATGACGCCGGCGACGATCGCCGTGTCGAACACCGGGCCCTTCTTGGTGCGCAACGCTTCGCCGGAGCGCACGACGACGTCGGGCGGAAACGCGACTACGGCGCGCGCCTTGGCCGTTCGCGTGGTGACGGCCTTGTCGCCGACGTCGACCATCGTGGGCCTGTTCTTCGAATCGACGTGCGACAGCATCAGCCGCCCATCCGGTACATTTCGACTCGCGCTGGTTTCTCGACCCCGTCGGGCTTGTGCTCGAGCAGGCGGCCGCGAATTTCGCTGTAGCGGTCCGTGCGGTTGCGCCAGACGTTCTGGAGGAGCCCGACTAGATCGGCATCGCTTGCGCCGGCACGCAGCGCCGTGCGCAGGTTCGTGCCCGTTGACGCGAACAAGCAGGTGTAGAGGGTGCCGTCGGCCGACAATCGCGCGCGGTGGCAGTCGCCGCAGAACGGCTCGCTGACGGACGAGATGAACCCGATCTCGCCTTGCCCGTCGTCGAACAAGTAGCGCTTCGCGACCTCGCCGCGATAATTGCTGCCCACGGGCGACAGCGCCCACCGCTCGCGAATACGCGCCAGCAGCTCCTTCGACGGCACCACCTGCTTCGGCTCCCAGCCGTTCACGGTGCCGACGTCCATGTACTCGATGAACCGCACGATGATGCCGGTGCCGCGGAAGCGCTCGACGAGGTCGAGCACCGTATGATCGTTCTTGCCGCGCTCGACGACCGTGTTGAGCTTGATCGGAAACCCCGCCGCACGCGCGGCCTCGATGCCTCTCAACACCACGTCGAGCTCGCCGCGGCCGCCGTTCATCGCTTTGAAAACTTCGGGGTCGAGGCTGTCGAGGCTCACCGTGATGCGCTTCAAGCCGGCCTGCTTCAACGCCTCGGCGTGCTCGGCCAGCCGCGAGCCGTTCGTCGTGATCGCGAGATCCTCGGCGCCCGAGAGCTCCGCGAGCCCGGCCACGATATCGACGATATCGCGGCGCAGCAGCGGCTCGCCGCCCGTGAGCCGCAGCTTCTTGACGCCGAGCTGTAGAAACACGCTCGCGACGCGCTTGATCTCGCCGGGTGTGAGCCAATGCGCGCGCGGCAGGAACTGGTGGTTCTCGCCGAACAAGTCCGCGGGCATGCAATACGGGCAGCGATAGTTGCAGCGGTCGATGACCGAGATGCGCAGGTCCCGCAACGGGCGCATCAGCCGATCCTTCACGGCGGCCTGGTTCTGCCAATGAGCGACTGTATGAGCCATCTTCGTCGTATACGGAAAGGTCACAGCATTGGACAAGGGTGCCGAATTGAGTGCCGCTATAGTACCCTACGCTATAAGAACGGACCGAGCCGCGCCTATGAAGCGCAGGCTCGGCAATTGTGGAGACGTTGCCGGCGCCCACCCGCGGTGCGACGCTCGGCCGCTCAACCGAACGGCCAAAGCTCGATGCCGCAGCGTTGGAGTAGCAGGCGGAGTATCAACGATGGACCGGAGTCGTTTGGAGCCGTTGGGTGTTCCTGGGTCGGGCTATTCTTTCGACGAGGCGCCCCCCCGTCACGAGCCGAGCGCGTTCGATCGCTGGCTGCTGAAGCAGGTCGTCGACAGGCTTGGGCCGGACTCGGTCGTGCGCGCGAGCCTTTGGGACGAGCCCGACGTCGCGCCGCGCGACGGCACGGTGCGCGTACGCATCAGGGATCGCAAAGCCCTCTGGCAGCTCGTCGTCCATCCCGATTTGCACTTCGGCGACCTCTACAGCGCGGGCCGCATCGAGGTGCGCGGCGACCTGCTGACGCTGCTGCTCGAGGCCTATCGCTACACGGACAAGCTCAAAGGCGTGAGCGCGCTGCTCGCACGCGGCGGCCGCAAGCTCGCGCCGGATTTGCACGATTCGAAGCGGAACATTCACCACCACTACGACATCGGCAACGACTTCTACAAGCTCTGGCTCGACCGCGAAGCGCTGCAATACACGTGCGCCTATTTCGCGGATCCGGCTATGACGATCGAGCAGGCGCAGCAAGCGAAGATGCACCACGTATGCCGCAAGCTACAGCTCAAAGCCGGCGAGCGCGTGGTCGAAGCCGGCGGCGGCTGGGGCGGCTTCGCTCTGTTCATGGCGAAGAACTACGGCGCGCGCGTACGCAGCTTCAACATTTCGAAGGAGCAGATCGCGTACTCGCGCGACTGGGCCAAGCGCTTGGGATTGGACGGACAGGTCGAGTTCATCGAGGACGACTACCGCAACTTGACGGGCACGTACGACGCATTCGTTTCGATCGGCATGCTCGAGCACGTCGGCAAGGGCAACTACGTGGACCTGGGCGCCTTGATGAGCCGGGCGTTGACGCCGGAAGGCCGCGGGCTCGTGCACAGCATCGGCCGCGACGCTCCCGCGCTCATGAACGCGTGGATCGACAAGCGCATCTTCCCCGGCGCGTATCCTCCCACGCTGCGCGAGATGATGGATTTATTCGAGCCGCACAAGCTCTCGGTGCTCGACGTCGAAAACCTCCGCCTGCATTACGCGAAAACGCTCGAGTGGTGGCTCGAGCGTTACGAGGAGAACGTCGAGGCCGTACGCGCGATGTTCGACGAGACCTTCGTGCGCGCGTGGCGCTTGTACCTCGTCGGCTCGATCGCCGCGTTCCTCGCGGGCAAGCTGCAGCTGTTCCAGGTGCTGTTCGCGCGCACCGGCGCGAAAAACGTTCCGTGGACGCGCGCGCATGTCTACCGCGATCACCCCTGAACGCTACGAAGAGAAGGCGGCTCGGCTCACGAGGAATTGGCAAAGCGGCGGCGGGCCGCTGCGCCTGAAGAAGTCGACGATATCGAATCTCTTCCGGTACCAGCCGCGCGGCGCCGCCGCGCGCGGCTTGTCGCTCGGCGAGTTCAACAACGTTCTCGGCATCGACAAGGCCGAGCACATGGTCGAGGTCGAAGGGCTCACCACCTACGAGACCGTCGTGCGTCATTGCCTCGCGCACGGCTTCTTGCCGCTCGTGGCGCCGGAGCTCAAGCACATCACCGTCGGCGGCGCCACGGTAGGCATCGGCATCGAGTCGACGTGCTTCCGCCACGGATTCGTGCACGACGGTCTGCGCGAGGCCGACGTGTTGCTGCCCGGCGGCAGAATCGTCACGGCTCGCGCCGACAACGAGCACGCGGATCTTTTCGACGCGCTGCCGAACTCGTACGGCACGCTCGGCTACATCCTGCGCGCGAAAATCGCGCTGCACGCGGCAGGCCCCTACGTGCACCTGCACATGGAGCAATACCGCGACGCGGCGGCCTATCTCGATGCGATGCGCGTCGCGACGGAATCGCCGGACCTGACGTTCGTCGAAGGTCTGTTCTTCGGCGACCGCCGCTTTTACTTGATGACGGGCCGGTTCGTCGACAAGGTGCCGCACTGCGACGACATCGTGCGCCAAAACGTGTTCTACCGCCTCGTCGAGACGCGCCGCGACGTTTATCTCAAGACTTTCGACTACATCTTCCGCTACGACCCCGACTGGTTCTGGAACGTGCCGGAGACGGGGTTCTACGACTTGTTCCGGCGCTACGCGCCCGAGCAATGGCGCAACTCGGCGTTCTACACGAAGTATGTCGCCATGAAGCGCAAGGCGCTCGGCAAGCTGGGCATCCGCGACGACCGCACCGAGCCGCTGATCCAGGACTGGGAGGTGCCGTGGCGGCATGGCGAGGAGCTGATCCGCTTTGCGATCGACAACGTCGATCTCGGCGCGCGGCCCTGGGCCGCCGTGCCGATCAAGACGCCGCGGCAGCCCACGCTGTATCCGATTTCTCCGAACCAGCTCTATTTCAATCTCGGCTGCTATTGCCAGGTGCAGCGGCCCGAAGGCATGGAGCCGTACCACTACACGAAGATTCTCGACGAGAAGTGCTTCGAGCTCGGCGGCATCAAGATGCTCTACTCCTCGACGTTTCTGAACGAAACCGAGTTCGACGCGCTCTACAACGGGGCCGCCTACAAGAAGCTCAAGGCCAAGTACGACGCCGAAGGCAACGCGCAGACGCTGTACAACAAGGTGGCGCTGGCGCCGCGCTGACATCGTTCGACGAACGAGTGGCGCCGCGGACGCGGCGGTTCCACACGCGACCCTTGCGAGCGCGCGGCTTCCATCGTCAGAGTCCGTGCACGAGCTCTAGGAGCACGGCACAGAGCAGCCCGCCGTACGTTCCGAGAACGTAGCCTCCGACGGCCAGCAAGACGCCGACGGGAGCCAGCGCGGGATGGAACGCGGCTGCCACGATCGGCGCAGAGGCCGCACCGCCGACGTTCGCCTGCGAGCCCACGGCTGCGAAGAAGATCGGCGCCCGCAGCAAACGCCTCGCGCCGAGGATCGCGAGCCCGTGCAGAGCAATCCAGAGCGCTCCGACGGCGACCATCCCGGGCGCCCCCACCACCTCGGAAAACTGCGCCTGGGCACCGATCGACGCGATCAGAAGGTAAAGAAAGACGGAACCCACGGCGCTCGCGCCGGCCCCCTCGAGCCTGCGGAGCCGCGTGAACGACAGTGCGAGCGCCACGGTCGTGACGAGCAGAACGACCCACGTGAAGCCGTTGACGATCGTGCCGACGTCCGGGAACACCGAAGCGAGCACCGTCGCGCCTGCCGTGATGCCGAAAGCCAGAAACGAGATCGCGAGCAGGTCCTTCAGACTCGTCGGGCGCGCGACCGCCGCCTGGAACTCCGCTACGGCCTTTTGCACGGCATCGATGGAGCTTCGATCGGCGCCGATACGAGCGTCCATCGCCTCGGCACGGCCGGAGAAGTAGAGCAGCACGGCCGTCCAGACGTTCGCCACGGCCACGTCCACGATGACCATCATCGCGATCGTGCTGTTCTTCGCGGCCTAGGACTCGCCGACCGCAATGAAATTGGCCCCGCCGCCGATCCATGAGCCGCTGAGCGCGGCGAGCCCCTTCCACGCCTCGTCGCCGAGCTCGGCCGGCACGAGCCAGCCGAGCGCGAAATACGCTACGGGACCGCCGAGCACGATGCTCGCGGTGGCAATCAGAAACAGAATCACCGCCGGACGGCCGAGCCGCAAGATCGAGGGAACGTCGGCAGAGATCACGAGCAGCACGAGGCTCGCGGGCAGAAGCCAGCTACGGATGAACGCGTAGAGCGGCGACTCGAGCGGAATCACGCCGAGGTTCGAGAGCAGCGCCGGAACGAAGTACGCGAAGACGAGCAGAGGGACGACCTTGAAAACTCGGCCGTAGCGCTCGTGCCCGGCGACCGTGAAGAGCAGAGCAAGCAGCCCGAGCAGCACGCCCAGCACCGCCATCGGATGGCTGACCACGGCGCCACCCTACCAAAAGTCGAGGCATGGGTGCCTCGATTCGGCCGTGAGTGCGCCTACGGGAACCGGCGGGCGCCGTTCGCGCCCGTGCGGCTCTCGGTTCGCCGGATCCGGCGCCCTGACCGGGGGACGGCCGAGTCTCGAGCGCGGCCTAGGGTTGCGGCTCTACGACGACCTCGGTTTTCACGGAATTCGCGATGAAGCACCCGGCGTGGGCGTCGTGGTGCATCTTGTCGAGATCCTCGCGCGACACGGTTGCGCCGCCGGTCCAGGTGACCTTCGGCCGCAGCGTCACGCGCGTGATCGCCAGCTTTCCCTCGGCGTTCTTCTCGAGGACGCCGACGGCCTCGTCGTGGTAGGAATCGAGCGATAGCTTGCGCTTCGCGGCAACGGCCAAAAAGGTCAGCATGTGGCAGGACGAGAGCGCAGCGACGAGCGCCTCCTCGGGATTCACGCGATCTTCGTCGCCGCGAAACTCCTTCGTCGCCGACGCCGGTACCATGACGGCGTTGAATCGCCACTCGTGTGCCCGGTTGTAGGTAAGGTACGTGAAATCGGTGCTGCTGCGCCGCCAATCGATCGTGGCTCGATGTTCCGACATGGCCGTCTCCTCGGGTTCGCGCGTTCATTCTACGAGCCCTATGAGCCGGCGGGCCGCTCGATGCCGGGCGCCATCGATCGGGGCGTGGGGGGAAGACGCCCCGATCGAGGGCCCGAAGGGCACCGTCCGTGTGCCCCGGCGTGCCCGCCTGGCGGCGGCGTACACGCCACTTGAAGACCGCGGTTAGCCCGCGGCCAAAGCCACGGCGCCGCTGACGACGCCGGCCACCACGGCCGTCACGAGCAACAGCTCGGGCAGCGATTCCCCGAATAGCCAGCGCGACTTGGCGATCGCCCTACCGGCGGGCCGCACGACCCTGCGGCGGGGGGTGGTTCGAACAGCCATATTGCCTCCTACTTTCATGCGATTTTCGAATGCTCGACCGAGTCCTGTTTCTCGCTGGCACTCTCAATCCGTTGACGGGCATAATGGGGGCCTCCGCACGTGGACACAAACGGTCTTTCTGCATCCTTTGCATGATTTCTACGCATGCGTAACCAGCGCTACGCGGTCCCTCCGCTCGACCCGTTGCTCGCGTTCGAGGCGGCGGCCCGCAACCTGTCGTTCACGAAGGCCGCCGCCGAGCTGCACCTGACTCAGTCGGCCGTCAGCCGCCAGGTTCAACAGCTCGAAGAGGGGCTCGGCGCGAAGCTGTTCGAGCGGCGCGCACGCGCCTTGCTGCTCACGGAGAGCGGCCAGCTCTTTTATCGGACCGCGCAGGACGTCTTGCAGAGGTTGCACGACACCGCACGCCGATTGCGCGCGCCTGCCGCGCCGAACACCGTCGTCGTCTCGACGACGCCGGGGTTCGCGTCGCTATGGCTGATTCCGCACTTGGCCGGGTTCATTCAGAGCCATCCGCACGTCGACGTGCGCATCTCGGCGACGAACGGCGTCATCGAGGATCTCGAGCAGGCGCAAGTCGACGTCGCCGTGCGGTACGTGCCCGAAGGCAGCGCCACGCACGGGCGGCTCCTGTTCGGCGAGACCGTGTTCCCCGTGTGCAGCCCCGAGCTCGCCGGCAACACCGCGCCCCCCCTCGTGACGCCGGCCGACCTCCAGCACCACGTGCTCTTGTATCTCGAGCATAAGCGCGCGGCCTGGCTCGATTGGGAGCTCTGGTTTCACGCGCTCGGGCTCCGCGACTTCGAGCCGGCCGGCAAGCTGCATTTCAGCCACTACGACCAGCTGATCCAGGCGGCAATCGACGGGCACGGCGTGGCGCTCGGGCGCAATCCGCTCGTGCGGCGCCTGCTACGGGAGCGCAAGCTCGTGGCGCCGTTCAAGAAAAAGGTGGCGTCGTCGCGTGCCTACTACGTCGTCGAGTCGCCGGCGGCACGGTTGAAGCCGCAGGTGCGCGAGTTCGCCGACTGGCTCGTTGCGGAGACGCACGCCGAGACGCTCGACGCGCCGGCCGGCGAAGCGGCCTAGTCTACGGATCGACGAGCAGCTCGATGTCGACGAGCTTGCCGTCCTCGAACGTGAAGACGGCGTCGAACTGTCCCTGGCCGCGCTCGTAGGTCCAGCGCTCGACGCGCGTCGTGCCGATCACGGTCGTGCCGCCGGCGGCCGTGCGCGCTCGAATCGGGACGTCCTCTCCGGTGCGGCTCTTCGGTTCGCCGCAACGCGCGACGATCTCGTCGACCATCATGCCGACCCTCACGAGCCGGCCGCTGCGGCAGCGGGTGGTGTCTTCGGCGCTCGCCTCGAGCGAGACGCCGTAGAACACCACCAGGCACACGAGACCGTGCAGCAACGCCGGTTTCATCGCTCCTCCTCGCCGCGCACCAATCCTGCGAGCGCCTCCTGCTCGAGCTTCGCCCACGAGTCGCGCAGCGTGACCGTTCGGTTGAACACGGGCGCCCCAGCCCGCGAGAGCGCGCGGTCGACCACGAAATAGCCGAGCCGTTCGAACTGGAAGCGCTGCTCGGGCTGCACGTCGACGAGCGCGGGCTCGAGCGCCGCGCGCGTCACGATCTTCAGCGAGTCGGGGTTCAGCTCTTTGGCCACGTTGTCGCCCGGGAACGGCACCGAGAACAGCCGATCGTAGAGCCGCACCGGCGCGTAGCGCGCGTGCTTCGCAGACACCCAGTGGATCGTGCCCTTGACCTTACGCCCCGATTCATCGGAGCCGCTGCGCGAGGACGGGTCGTGGCTACAGCGCAGCTCGACGACGTTGCCGGCCGCGTCCTTGACGACGCGCTCGCATTTCACGATGTAGCCGTAGCGCAGCCGCACCTCTCCGCCCGGCTTCAAGCGGTGAAACTTGCTCGGCGCGTTCTCCATGAAGTCGTCGCGCTCGATCAAGATCTCGCGCGCAAACGGCACCTTGCGGCTGCCCAGCTCCGGCTTGCTCGGATGATTCGCGGCGTCGAGCCACTCTTCTTTGTCTTCCGGGTACGTTTCGATGACGAGCTTCAGCGGGTCGAGCACGGCGAAGCGGCGCGGCGCCGTCTCGTTCAGGTGCTCGCGCACGCAGCCCTCGAGCTGACCGAGCTCGGCGACCTTTTCCTTCTTCGTGGTGCCGATGCGGCGCACGAACTCGACGATCGACTCCGGCGTGTAGCCGCGGCGCCGAATGCCGGCGAGCGTGGGCATGCGCGGGTCGTCCCAGCCCTCGACGTGGTTCTCGTCGACGAGCTGCTTCAGCTTGCGCTTGCTCGTCACCGTGTACATGAGGTTCGCGCGCGAAAACTCGATCTGCCGCGGCCGACTTGGCTTGCCCTGCCAGAGCTGATCGAGAAACCAGTCGTAGAGCGGCCGATGGTCCTCGAACTCGAGCGTGCACAAGGAATGCGTCGTGCCCTCGAACGCGTCCGACAGCGTGTGAGCGTAGTCGTACATGGGATAGATCACCCACTCGTTGCCGGTACGCTGATGCGGCACCTTGCGGATGCGGTACAGCGTCGGATCGCGCAGATTGATGTTCGGCGACGCCATGTCGATCTTGGCGCGCAGCACGCAGGCGCCTTCGGCGAATTCTCCGCGGCGCATGGCCTCGAACAGGCGCAAGTTCTCCTCGACGGAGCGGTCGCGGTACGGGCTGTTCTTCCCCGGCTGCGTCAACGTGCCGCGGTTCTTGCGGATCTCCTCCGCGTTCTGATCGTCGACGTACGCGAGCCCGCGTTTGATCAGCTCGATGGCACAGTCGTACATGCCCTGAAAATAGTCCGAGGCGTGGCGCAGCCGGTCGCCCCAATCGAAGCCCAGCCAGCGCACGTCGTTCTTGATGCTTTCGACGAACTCCTCGGTCTCGCGCTCGGGGTTCGTGTCGTCGAAGCGGAGGTAACAAGTTCCGCCGAACTCTTGCGCGACGCCGAAGTCGACGACGATGGCCTTCGCATGGCCGATGTGCAGATAGCCGTTCGGCTCGGGCGGGAATCGCGTCTGCACGCGCCCGCCGTTCTTCCCGGCCGCAACGTCTTCCGCGACGGCCTGGCTGATGAAGTCGCGCCCGCGCGCGGGTTCCGTGCTTTCTTCGGGTGTCATGGCCGCGCATTGTCGTTCAAGCTCGCGGCCGAACTCAATTCACTGGCACCCGGCGAGGCCGTCGATCCATTGCCGCACCAAGGCGACGCCCGCGCCGTCGACGGCGCTCGATGCGAGCGGCGGCATGCCGTTCGCGTCGCGCGTGCTCATGCGGGCCACGAGCACCGAGCTCGCCGCGCTGCCGGGCGCGATGATTCGCGCCCCGGCGCCGAGCCCGAGGTCGCCCGCCTGCGGCGGCACACCGCAGGCATTGGTGCTCGACAGGAGCGTCGAATAGCGAAGATCGATCGAGACCTGCGCTACGCCGCCGGGCCGGTGACACTGCGCGCAATTCGTGTGCAGGTAGGCGCGCGCACGATTCGCGAGCGGAGCGGCGGCATCGAACGGATCCGGCATCGTCGGCTGCAGCGCCGCGTCGCCGAGCGGCGTCGCGAATACGCCGATCGCGTCGAGCGTGCGAAGCTGGTTCGCCGTGCGACCCGTCGCCGCGTACGTGAAGTCGTGGTTCAGTTGTGCCGCCTCTAGGCTCAGCGAGAAGCCCGCCGCGGGCGTGTGGCACGTGAGGCATTCGCTGCCGCTCGGGAAGATCCAATCCTGCGCCGGCGACCCGATGCGCACCGTCTTCCCGCCTTCGACGAGCGTCGCGTCCGTGCGCTGCGCGTTCCATTCGTACGTATAGCCGGCCCAGTCGCCGTCGGGATGGCGCATGAGCAGCCGCGTCTCAACGAGCGCGCCGTTCAACCGGAAGTGCTTCATGAGCACCGTACCGTTCGGGAAGCTGAAGTCGCCGTCGGCGCC
>JBBIJV010000113.1:0-11571 GCA_037445815.1 Rhodospirillaceae bacterium | reverse complement strand
CTCGGCCGTCGCCCCCGGCGCGACGCCGCCGGTGGCCGCGAGCACCCAACCGTCGCTGTCGAGCACGCGCAGGCGGCCGCCCGCGGCGCCGAATTGCGCGAGCAGCTCGTCGAGCTCGGGGCGCTGGCGGATGAACCGGCCGATGGTCCCCGTCGCCGCGTCCCAAGTCGCGTTGAGCTCGCCGTACTCGGCGCCGCTTTCGTCGACAGCGATCACGCCGACGCCGAGCGCGGCTCCGACGAGCGTGAGCGGTATGCGGACCTCGAGCGCGTAGCCTCCCGACGTCTCCTGCCACACGCCGATGATGCGGGCGTCGTAGTCCTGGCTGGGCTCGAACCCGTCGGGGGCCGTCGTCTGCGAGCGGAACTGTCCCGGCGCGGCCGTCATCAGCAGCCACCAGCGCGGCGCGCCGGCCTCCGTCGCGATCACGATGCGATCTCCGTAAGGCGGCTGACCGGCCTGTGGTTGATAGACGAGGTCGTGGTCCGCGACGGCGATGTAGAGATAGACGAACCGCCCGTACGTGGCGGCCCAGACGCGATGGCCGCCTTCGATCGGCAGGCCGGCATCCGGCGCCGTGTTCCAATGGCTGTCGCGGACGCCGTCGAGCTCGGGCTCGCGCGAAAGCGTCGTGGCATAGATCGTGCCGCCGGCACGCTGCGGGTCGCAGTCGGGCGGCGTGCAGAAGGCGGAGCTTTGCCCTTCGAGCGCCGTCGCCACGGTAGCCGCTCGCGCGAGCAGCGATTGCTCGAGCGCCGCGCGCAGCGCCGACTCCATTTCCTGAACGTAGCGGAGGCCCATCCAGGGCAGCACGAGCGTCAACAGACCCACGGCGAGCAACTGCACTCGCAGCGACATGGCTATCTCGTCAGCGCGTGCCCGTCATCACGAGCGGCACCTCGCCTTTCGCGCTGAAGGGCAGCGGCTCGCGCATTCGGCGATCGAGCTCGACGGTGCCGTAAATCTCGTACGGAAGCGAGTTCTTCGGCCCCTGCACGAACGACAGGAGCCGCGACACCGACGACACGATCTCGCTGCCGACCTCGACCGTCACGGTTTGCCGATCGAGCGCTTCGATGGCGAGCGGGCCCGTGCGCCCGTCGATGATGCCCTGATCGGCGAGCCGCAGCTTGAAGTCGATGGCCCTGAGCTCGAGCGCGGTGGTATTCATGTTGTCGACGAGCAACGCGACGCGAAAGCGCTGCTCACCCGCGCTCGGCGGCAATGGCTCGACGTTCTGCACCGTGATGCGCGGCGCCAAAACGCCGCGCTGCGCGTGCGAGCAGCCCAGCGGGACGCCGGCGAGCACGACGGCCACGATGATCGTCGCTGCTAGGCGCATGTCATTCTCCCGAGCTTCGGCTCCAACGAGCTGCGATGATTCGCCAGTCTCCGTCCACGCGCACGAGCTCGAGCTCGAAGCGATAGAGCTCGGCGTCGATGCCGCCGAGCGGCGCGGCTCCCGCCCGCTGCCCGGCCATGCCGGCGTGCACGACGGCGCGCGCCGCGTCCGCGCCCTCGAGCACGATCTCGTCGACGAGGCTCACGACCTCGATGCGCTGGTTCGCGAGGAAATAGCCGCGCACGGCGCGGAGCAGTGCGTCGCGGTCGTTGCCGCGCGCGTCGCGATAAGCCTCGCCGATCAGGTCGGCGAAGAAACCGGCGTCGCGCGCCTCGGCCGCCTCCTCCGCCGCCTCGAGAAGCTCGGCGATCTCCGCTTCCGGGGTGCCCGTGCCGCAGCCGGCGCACAACGCGAGGGCGGACACGGCGGCCGGCAATGCTTTCATGGCTGCGATTGTAGAGTGCCCGTTCGCGCAAAAACACGACGCCGTACCGCGTCACGCACATTTATACTGAGCCACTCGCTTCGACGGAGCGCCTATGCGCAATCTCAAGGCCCGCCGTGTTGCAGTCATCGGCGGCGTTCGAATCCCGTTCTGCCGGGCGCACACGGCCTACGCCCGCTGCTCGAACCAGGACATGATGACGGCCGTGCTTCAAGCCCTCGTGAAGCGGTATTCGCTGACCGGGCAGCGCTTGGGCGACGTGTCGCTCGGCGCCGTTCTGAAGCACTCGCGCGACTTCAACCTGGCGCGGGAGTCCACGCTGTCTTCGGGTCTGGCGCCGGAGACGCCGGCCTTCGACATTCAGCGCGCGTGCGGCACGAGCCTCTCGGCCTCGATCATCATCGGCGCGAAGATCTCGACGGGCCTCATCGAGGCCGGCATCGCCGGAGGCACGGACTCGATCAGCGACGTGCCGCTCGTCTATCCCGACGCCTATCGCGCGCTGCTGCTCGAGAGCGCGCGCGGCCGCACGCTCGGCGCACGCCTAGCGCCCTGGCTCAAGGTGCGGCCGAAGCACTTCAAGCCGATCTTTCCGGACGTCATGGAGCCGCGCACGAAGCTGTCGATGGGCGAGAGCATGGAGATCACGGCAAAGGAGTGGAGGCTTTCGCGCGAAGAGCAGGACGAGCTCGCGCTCGCGAGCCATCGGAACGCCGCACGCGCGTACGACGAGGGCTTCTACGACGACCTCGTCGTCGAGTACATGGGCGTCAAGCGCGACAACAACATTCGCATCGATACGAGCATGGAGCAGCTCGCGAAGCTCAAGCCCGTGTTCGACCGCGGCCCGAACGGCACGCTGACGGCCGGCAACAGCACGCCGCTCACGGACGGCGCGTCGGCCGTGCTGCTATCGTCCGAAGAGTGGGCGCGCGAGAGGGGTTTGCCCATTTCGGCGTATCTCACCCACGCGCGAGAGGCGGCCGTCGATTTCGTCGCGAAGGAGGGTTTGCTGATGGCGCCCGCCTACGCCGTTTCGGCGATGTTGAAGGAGGCCAACCTCGCGCTCCAGGACTTCGATTTCTACGAGATCCACGAAGCGTTTGCCGCACAGACGCTCGCCACGTTGAAGGCCTGGGAGTCGGAGAAGTTCTGCCGCGAGCGCCTGGGCCGCGACCGCGCCATGGGCTCGATCGACCGCAGCAAGCTCAACGTCAAGGGCGGCAGCGTCGCGCTCGGTCATCCGTTCGCGGCCACGGGCACGCGCATCGTCGCGACGCTCGCGAAGCTCCTGCGTGAGCGCGGCCGCGGCCGCGGCTTGATCTCCGTCTGCACGGCCGGCGGCATGGGCGTCACGGCGATTTTGGAAGCCGCTTAGTCGGCGCTCGCGACGGAGCGGGTCGCCGGGTTGCGGCGCGCCTGCTCGTAGTACGCCATCATCTGCGGCGCGAGCTCGGCGAGCCGCTCGAGCCGGTTCGCGGGGCTCGGATGCGTGCTCAAGAACTGCGGCGGTCCGCCGCCGGACACGTTCGCCATCTTCTGCCAAAGGCTGATGGCGGCGTTCGGGTCGTAGCCGGCTTTCGCCGCGAGCTCGATGCCGATCTCGTCGGCTTCCGACTCCGCGCTGCGGCTGTTCGGCAGCTCAATCGCGAGCGCGGCTGCGATTGCGGCCCTGCTCATGGCGCGCTGCGAGTCCTCGGACAGCACGCCGGCCAGCGCGACGCCGGCATTCGTCGCGATCGCCACCGACATGCGCTCGGCCGTGTGATTCGCGAGCGCGTGGCTGATCTCGTGCCCCATCACTTGCGCGAGCTCGTCGTCGGTGGGGTCGAGCTTCCGAATGAGCCCCGTATACACGGCCATGCGGCCGCCGGCCATGCACCAGGCGTTGACGACCTCGGGGTCGTCGATGACCTCGACGCTCCAATTCCAGTCCGCGGTCGTGGGCCGCATCGCGACGGCCTGCGCCACGAGCCGCTCCGTGATCGCGTTGACGCGCCGTGCGACGCTCGACGACTCGGGGAGGATCTTGCCCTCCCTGCGAAGCTCGCCGATCTGCGCCGCATAGGCTTCTGCCGAGGCCGCGATGGCCGCGTCCTCGGACACGAGCGAAAGCGTGCGGCGGCCCGTGGGGCTCACGGCGCACGCGGCGAGCGTCGCGCCGAGCAGCGCGGCAATGGCGATTCGAGGCTTCGTCGTCATGTATGCGCCTCCGATTCGGTCCTTCGAGTGGAGAAGTGCAAGAGCGATGCCAACGGCTCGCGAAAATCTACCGCTCACCGGGCGAGCGACAGCGCGTAGGAGACGAGGAACGGCAAGCTCACCGCAGCGAGCAGCGTCGAGACGAGCACGATGCCCGCGATGGCGTCGGCATCGCGCTCGTAGTGAGCCGCGAATAGGTAGCTGAAGACGGCGGCCGGCATCGCGCCCTGCAGCACGAGCACGCCCTGCGCGACGCCGGTGAGCCCGAGCGCGAAGCTGACGCCGACCGCCACGGCGAACGCGATCACGAGCCGCGCGGTGCCGAGCACGAACGCTTGCGGCAGATTGTGCGTCTTCAAGCCGCCGACGGTGTTGCCGAGCGCCATCAACATCAGCGGGATCAAGAGGTCGCCGATGGCTTCGACGGTGGCCGCGAGCCACGCCGGCAGCTCGACGTCGGCGCTGACCACGGCGAGCCCTGCGACGGCGCCGTACAGCATCGGCGTCGACAGCAGCGTCTTCACCGGCGACACGCGCGCGTGCAAGAGCGGCACGAACGTGAACTGAAGCAGCGAGTTCGTCACGTAGATCGCGACGGCGAGCCCGAGCCCCTGCTCGCCGAACGCGAACAAGCAGAGCGGCAGCCCGAGATTGCCGGTATTGCCGAGGGTGAGCGCGGGGAGGAACGAGCGCTGCGACAAGCCCAAGACTCTGATCAGCGCTGCGGACACGGCGGCGACGCCGAGCGTGACGACGATCATGGCGCCGACCATCTGCCAGAACTGCGAGAGCGGCAGCGTGAGCTGCGACAGGCTCGAGAACACGAGGCACGGGCCCGCGACGTACATGATGATGCGCGTCACGAACGGCATGTCGAACGGCGCGCCCGTGAGGCGCCAGCCGTAGCCGATGGCGGCGAGCACGAAGACCGGCGCGAGAACGGCGGCGACTTCGGCGATCACGGCGGTGGATACACGATGCGTTCGTTGGGGGGTCGGCTTCGGCGCGCCGCGGCGAAGTCTGCCAGAATGGCGCGCTCAAGTCTCAAGCACGGCGCTCAAGCTCACGATGCTCGGTCGGTTTCTCGAGTACTCGGTCGCATCCCGTCCTCTCGCCGCGTCGTTCGCGCTGCTCGAGACGCTCGGCTTCAAGAGCCTTCCCGTCGGCGACACGCTGCCGGACCCCTATCTCGTGTACTTCGACGGCACGGTCGCGATCGGGCTGCACGACCGCGACCAACGGGGCCCGCAGGTCACGTTCGTGCGGCCCGGGTTGCGCGACTACGCGCGGGCGCTGCGCCGCCTTGGGCTGACCCTCTCCCACGAGCATCTGCGCGACAACGAGTTCAACTCGATCGGCTTCACGGATCCCGGCGGTCAGGAAGTCGTGCTGCTCGAAGCGCGGACGTTCCCACCCGGCGAATGGGATCCCACGAGCGTGGCGATCTGCGGCGATTTCTTCGAGCTCAGCGTGCCGGCCGCGGACCTCGACGCGTCGAGCCGTTTCTGGGAGACGCTCGGGCTCACGGTCGTCGCGGCCGGCGACACGCCACACCGCTGGCGGCGGCTTGCCGGACACGGCGTGACGCTCGGCTTGCACGAGGTCCACTGCCGGCCGGGCTTGAGCTTCCGCTGCTCGGATCTCGAGGCGCGCGTCGCGTTCCTGAACGCCAAGGGGCTCGCGACGCGCATGGGCACGCCGCTCGCGGACCGCGGACAGCCGTCGGCGACGCTGACGGGCCTCGCCGGAACGGATCTCTATCTGTTCGAGAAGGGCCCGCAGTAACGGCCGCTACGCCGCGGCCGACGCGCCCCGGGCGGCCTCGGCCAGCGCGTCGCGCAGGCGCGCGTGCAGCGGGCTCGAGCGCGGGAAGTGCGTGAGCAGATACTCCATCTGGTCTGCGAGCACACGGCGGCCCTTCAGGTAGATGTACTCGGCGTATGTCGGCGTGAACGGCACGGCCATGAGCTGCAGCCGCGCCTCCTCGGGCGTCCGGCCGCCTTTGTGATTGTTGCAGCGCCGGCACGCCGTGACGACGTTGGTCCAGGCGTCGCGGCCGCCGCGGCTGATCGGCGTGATGTGATCGCGCGTGAGCTCGCTCGCGCGGAACTGGAGGCCGCAATACATGCAAAGGTTCGCGTCGCGCCGGAACAACGTCCGATTGTTCAAAGGCGGCGTGTAGCGCTCGCGGTTGCGCTCGAGCGTGTGCGTGTCGCCGTGCGTCGCGATGATCGAGTTGACCTCGATGATGCTGCGGGAGCCGGACTTCGCGCTATAGCCGCCGCGGATGCGGTACAGCGGCGAGCCGCATGCGTACGCCACCTGCCCGCTGTGATAGAGCACGGCGGCGACGCGGTAGTCGATCCACTCGAGTGGCATTCCCGCGACATCAGTGCGCAAAACTTCTTGAGTCAGGGCGTACACGTGTTTTTTCGCGTCCGGCCAGCCTGAAGACCGGCCCAAGTTTCTCCGAGAGGTCGCCAATATTCAATGGCCTACGAAGCACCTTTGTGTCATCATCGCACGCCGACGGGACCGGCCTTTTCCGCAGCGTGCGTTGCCGTCGAGCAACGCCCGATCGTAAAAACCCCAAGAGCTCGGAGCGTCGGATGCCACTCAGTATCGGAGTGCTGAAGGAAACCTCTGCCTACGAGGCGCGGGTCGCCTTGACGCCCGATGTCGCGGCCAAGTTGGCCGGGCTCCAGGCGGCGGTTCACATGGAACGGGGAGCCGGCGAGCGTAGTCACTTTGGCGACGCGTCGTTCAAGGGAGTTCAATTCCACGCCGACGCCGCCTCCGTGCTGAAGTCCTCGCAGGTGCTCCTCAAAGTGCAGGCGCCCTCGGTCGCCGAGGTTCAGGCGCTCCGCGAGGGCGCCGTCGTCATTGGGTTTCTTCAGCCTCACCGCGAGCTCGACATGGTCCGAGCGCTGCGCGACCGCAAGATCACGAGCTTTGCCGTCGAGCTGATCCCGCGCATCTCGCGCGCCCAGTCCATGGATGCGCTGTCGTCGCAGGCCGCGGCCGCCGGCTACAAGGCGGCGCTGCTCGCGGCCAACGCGCTCGACAAGTTTTTTCCGATGCTGACGACGGCCGCCGGCACGATCCGCCCCGCGCAGGTGCTCGTCATCGGCGCCGGCGTCGCGGGGCTGCAGGCCATCGCCACGGCGCGCCGGCTCGGCGCCATCGTCGAGGCGTACGACGTGCGCAGCGCCACGAAGGAGCAGATTCAGTCGCTCGGCGCGAAGTTCGTCGACGTAGGTCTGGCGGCCGAAGGCACGGGCGGCTACGCGCGGGAGCTCACGACCGAGGAGAAGGCCAAGCAGCAGGAGGTCCTCGACCGGCACATCGCGAAGGCCGATGCCGTGATCACGACGGCCGCGATCCCGGGCCGCGCGGCGCCGCGCATCATCTCGAAGAAGGCGGTCGAGGCCATGGGCTCGGGCGCCGTCATCGTCGATCTCGCCGCCGATAGCGGCGGCAACTGCGAGCTCACGGTCCCGGGGGAAACGGTCGTCACGGCGAACGGCGTGAAGATACTGGGGCCGCGCAATCTGCCGTCCGACCTGGCGCGGCACGCGAGCCAGATGTATGCGCGCAATCTGCTGAATTTCCTGACGCCCGCCATCTCAAACGGCGAGCTCGCGATCGATTGGCAGGACGAGGTGTTCGCGCAGGCCGTGCTGACGCACGGCGGCGAGGTGCGGCACGCGGCCACGGCGAAGCTGCTCGGAGGCTAGATGATCGACGGATTCATCGCGCTCTATATCTTCATGCTCGCGGCGTTCACGGGCTACGAGGTCATTTCGCGCGTGCCCGTGATCCTGCACACGCCGCTGATGTCGGGCTCGAACTTCGTCCACGGCATCGTGCTCGTCGGCGCGATGGTCGCGATGGGCCGCGCCGACACGCCGCTCGAGCTCGCGATCGCGTTTTTGGGCGTCGCGCTCGCGGCCGGCAACGCCGTGGGCGGCTACGCCGTGACGGAGCGCATGCTCGAGATGTTCAAGAGCAGCAAGGGCAAACGCTGATGGGCGGCTTAGGCGCCGGCACGGCGATTCAGGCGAGCTACTTCGTCGCGGCCGCGCTCTTCATCTTCGGCTTGAAGCGCATGAGCTCGCCCGTCACGGCGCGGAGCGGCATCGTGTGGGCCGGCGTCGGCATGGTCGTGGCCACGCTGATCACGTTCCTGACGCCGGGCATGGGCAACTACGGGCTCATGACCGTCGCGATCGCCGTCGGCGGCATCGCCGCCTGGGTCACCGGGCGGCGCGTCGCGATGACGGATATGCCGCAGATGATCGCGCTCTACAACGGCATGGGCGGCGGCGCGGCCGGCGCGATCGCGGCCGTGGAGCTGCTCGCCGGCGAGGTGCACGGCGTCACAGTGCTCACGCTCGGCGTGCTCGGCGGCATCATCGGCGCCGTGTCGTTCACGGGCAGCTTGATCGCGTTCGCGAAGCTCCAGGGCCTCGTCAAGCGCAGCTTCAGGTTCCGCGGCCAGAACGTCGTGAACCTCGCGATCCTGGTCGGCGCCTTCCTCGCCGGCGCCGCGATCGTCGTGCACGGCGGCGCGATGGAGGGCCACGTGGCGCTCTTGTTTGCGCTCGCGCTCGTGCTCGGCGTGACGATGACGCTGCCGATCGGCGGCGCCGACATGCCCGTGGTGATCTCGCTCTACAACGCACTGACGGGCCTTGCCGTTGCGTTCGAGGGCTTCGTGCTGAACAACGCCGCGATGATCATCGCGGGCACCGTCGTCGGCTCGGCCGGCACGCTGCTGACGCAACTCATGGCGAAGGCCATGAACCGCTCGCTCGGCAACGTGCTCTTCAGCGGCTTCGGCGAGACGGCCGCCGGCGGCGCGACGGGCCCGGCCGGAACGCTGAAGGCCATCGAGACGGCGGACGCGGCCGTCATGCTGGGCTTCTCCGAGAAAGTCATCATCGTGCCGGGCTACGGCATGGCCGTCGCGCAGGCGCAGCACAAGGTTTGGGAGCTCGTCCAGGCGCTCACGGCCCGCGGAGTCACGGTGAAATTCGCGATCCATCCAGTCGCGGGCCGCATGCCGGGCCACATGAACGTGCTGCTTGCCGAGGCCGGCGTGCCGTACGACCTGATCTACGACGAAGCCGAGATCAACGCCGAGTTCGAGACCGCCGACGTCGCGCTGATCATTGGCGCCAACGACGTCGTGAACCCCGTCGCGCGCACGGATAAGTCGAGCCCGATCTACGGCATGCCGATCCTGAACGCCGACAAGGCGAAGAACGTCATCGTCATCAAGCGCGGCCAGGGCGCGGGATTCTCAGGGATAGAGAACGCGCTGTTCTACCTCGACCAGACGCGCATGCTGTACGGCGACGGGCAGGCGAAGGCCGCCGAGCTCGTGCAAGCCGTCAAGGCGCTCTAGCCTCGCTCAGCGCCGCGGCGCGCGCAGCCGCCGATCGCGCAACGTTTGCCGTTGCTCGGGCGAAAGCTCGCGAAACCGCTGGCGCAGCTCCATGCGCCGCTCCGGCGGCAGCATGCGAAAGCGCCGATACGTGTCGAGGAGCCGGGCGCGCTCGGCGGGCGGCAGCCGGCGAAACTCTTGATAGCGCTGCCGCACGGCCGCCCGCTGCTCGTCGGTCATGCCGCGCCAGATCTCGAAGCGGCTTTGCGCCGCAGCGCGGTCGCGCCGATTCATGTTGAGCCAGCGCTCCGCGCCGCGCGCGATCTGCTCTTGCCGCGCCGGATCGAGGTCCGCCCAGCGCTCCTGGTGCGGCGCGAGCAGGCGCTGCTGCGCTTCGCTCAAGTCTTCCCAGGCGACGCCTTGCGCGCGAGCGGGGGTCGCGAGCAGCGCGAACAACGCGATGGCCGTCGCCACGAGCTTATTCGCTTTCATCGTCGTCCTCTCGTTCTCTCTCCGACTCTTCGGAATCCTCTTCGGGCTCCGCGCTACCGTCGTTCTCCCACTCCTCGATCGCGAGCCATTCGTCGTCGTCTCCGGCCCAGGCGCCCAAGTACTCGAAGAACTCCAAGTCCGGCACCGGCTCCGCCTCGGGCTCCTGCGCGTTCGCGACGGCCACCGAGCCGATCGCCAGCGCCGCTGCGGCGACTCTTTTCATCAACCGACGCTATCGCCCACATCGGCAAACTCCGGCTGCTCCTCGAGCCAGCCGTAGAACTCGAGCTCCTCGTCGAGCATCTCGAGATCCTCCTCCCCGAGCAGGATCTCGAGGTCGCCGAGCGCCGCGGCTTGCACGTCCACGGCCGAGGGTGGCGCCGGCTGCATCACGACGAGCCAAGCCACGAGCGCCGTCGCGGCGACCGTGCCCGAGGGCAACAACCATCCGCCGAAGCCGAGCTTCGGCTTCGATTCGGCTCTTTCCTCCAGCGCGCGGACGCGCGCCTGCGTGAGCCGCGACCGCGTCGCCGCGTCGAGCGCGGCCACGCTGCCGTCGAACACGCGCTTCGTGCGCCGCTCGAATTCGGAACCTCTTTCGTCACTCATCCCATTGCTCCTCGCCATGCTCTGCGAGCATTGCGCGCAGCCGGTGCACGGCGCGCGAGTAATGCGTTTTCACACTGCCTTCGGTGCAGCTCATCGCAAGCGCCGTCTGCGCCACGTCGAGCCCCTCGAAATTGCGCAGCACGAATGCCTCGCGCTGCCGCGCGGGCAGCGCATCGAGCGCTCGCTCGAGCGCCTGCATCGCGTCGTCGGCCGAGACCTGCGCAACCGGATTCTCCGCCCGGGGCGCCGGAGCCTCGAGCAGCGGGTCCTGCTCCTCGTCGGACCCCGTGCCGCCGAAGAAGGAGAGCACCCGCGAGCGCACGGCGCGACGCCGCTGCACGTCGCGGATCCGATTCTGCAAGATCCGGTAGAAAAGCGGCGGCCATTCCTCGCGCGGTCGATTCGCGTAGCGCCGCACCAGGCGAATCATCGCGTCTTGAACGATGTCGAGCGCCTCGTCGCGGTCGCGGATCTGCACGACGGCGATGCGAAATGCCCGCCCTTCGACCTCGCGCAGGAAAGCCTCCATCAGCGCTCCGGAAATCAGAGCCCCCTCCCTCTCGAGGCTCGCTTCGCGCTCGGCGATGCTCAATGCTAACTCCACTGTCGCCACTCCGTGGCGGGGCTCGTAAGGTAAACGTTTCGCGCCTTCCGCCGATCGATGCTGCTCACAACGCCCGGGCGCCGGAGGCGGTTGACAGCGGCCAGCCTCGCTTAACTCATTGACCCCGTGAGCGTTTCTGTTCACATAATCGCGCCCCCATGAATTCAAGCCTCGAGCTCGTCAAAGTCGCGGTGCCCGTGCCGCTCGCCGAGGCTTTCGACTACGCCGTGCCGGGCGGAGTCCCCCGCCCTGCGATCGGCTGCCGCGTGCGCGTGCCGTTCGGCCGCGGCGAGCGGATCGGCATCGTCGTGGAGCATCCCGGCGCCACCGACGTTCCGGCCGCGCGGCTGAAACCGATCGGCGCCGTGCTCGACGCCCGCCCCGCGCTCGGCGACGAGCTGCTCAAGTCGCTGCGCTGGGCGGCCGAGTACTACCACCATCCGCTCGGCGCCGTCTTGAGCCACGCGCTGCCGGGGCTGTTGCGCGAG
>JBBIJV010000112.1:0-11595 GCA_037445815.1 Rhodospirillaceae bacterium | reverse complement strand
GCGCCGCTCGCATCCGCGGGCTGAGCGGGCGCCGGCGGCGAACCCTCGCAGGTCTGCACAGCTCGCGAAGCGGCCGGCGAAAGCCTGAGCCGCGCGGCTCAGGCGGTTCGCGGGCTCGTGTGGTGGAGCCGCAGCGCCGCGCGCCCCGCGGCCGTCAGCGTGTACGCCGTCTCGCCTTCGAGGCCGCCCACGGTCGCTTGGAGCAGCTCGAGCTCCCTCAGGCGTTCGAGCACGGCGCGGATCTCGTGGACGCGCCGGTCGAGCTCCTCGGCGACGTCGTCGGCCGTGAGCGCGAAGCCCGGTGCGAGCTTCGCGTGCAGCGCGAGCGCGCGAAGGTCGTCGCGCTTGAGACTCGGCAACTCCTCGACGTCGAACGAAGGCTCCTGCCGCGAAGCTTTGCGGCCGCGACGATAGCGCGCCATTGCGATCGCCATCCGCACGCGGCGCTTGAGCTCGGAGACAGCGTGCGCAATACGTCGGGTGAGGTGCTCGTCGAAGCGCCGAACCGCGGCGGCCGCGGCGATCGACGCGATCGGCGCGCCCACCCAGAACGCCCAGGACAAGAATCCCGAGAACGAGCCGCCGTAGTCGGGGGGACCCAGGTCGAGCGCAGCGGCGACGGCCGGCGCGCGGCTCGCGAGCCAATATATGAGCCAGTCGCCCGGCAGGAAGAACCACTCCGCCGGCGACGGGAGCGCGAACGAGCCCGCGTCGCTGAGGAACGGGTTCGGAGGCGTCGGTATCGGTTCCATCGTGGCGACCCCGCTGTCTTCGGGAGACCGGAAGCTTTGCGTCCCCGCCTCGCGACGGGTTTGCCCTTGACACGACGGCTAGTCTCGGCGCGCGCGAGGCGCCGCACAACTTCGGTTTGACAGAAGATGACGCCCGCGCCGTCGGCGACGACGGCCTCGCGGGAAACGCTCGGCTACTCTTTGGTGGCCGTGTCCCAGTGCTCCACGATCTTGCCGTTCGCGACGCGGAACATGTCGAACCAGGTCGTCGTGTAGGGCTTGCCGTCCTTGTCCGTGCCTTCTCGGACGAGCGCAAGCGTCACCAGATCGCGCTCGGCGGTAATCGCGACCAACCGGTCGATGTAGTCCTTCGGCGGCGTCGCCTGCCGGCCCTGCGCCCGGAAGTAGGCCTTGACCCCTTCGCGGCCGGTCTCGGCGTTCGGGTTGTGCTGGTGGTACTCGGGTGCGAGGTACCTGTCGGCGGCGTCGATGTCGCCGCCTTGAAGGAACGTGCGCCACATGTCCCAGACGAGCTTCTTGTTCGCCGCGAGCTGCGGGTCGCTGCTCTCGAGCATGGCGCGTTGTTGTTCGGGCGTCGCCGCCACGACGGGCTCCGCCGCTCGAGCGGCTGCGGCCGCAGCGAAGACTGCAAATGCGGTGACGATCAGGGGCGTTCTCATGACGGACCTCGCTCGTGCGTTTTTGATATGTCCTAGAGCAGTTCGAACTATAGCAGGCGCCGCAGCCGTGCGGCTCGAGGCGCTCAGATGCCGGCCTTGCCGAGCGTGTCCATGATCTGGCGCAGCACGCCGGCGAGCGACGGGTGCTCGGCCTCGAAGCGCACGGCCAGCGCCTCGACGGGCTCGGGGGCAACGGCGCCCGCATCGTCCTTCGCGAGCGCCGTCTCGATGTCGTGCGCGACGGTCATGAGCAGCCTGCGCGATTCTGGATCGAGCGACTTCGCGTCCTTGAGCCGCCCGTGCAGCTCGGCAAGCAATGCGCGCAGATCCTGGCTACTACTCATTCCGCCTCCGCGGCCGAATCGTCCGACGGCACTCTAGCGCAACCGCGCCGAACGCCACCACCTTTAGAGCGCTGACGAAACCGGCCGAAGGGTCTTCGGAGCCCCGCCCGTGCAGCTCTCGGTCCCGTGGTATTTTGGCTCGCGACGCAGTCCGAACGTGCAAGGAGGCGCCGTGAGCAAGCACCCACCGCCGCGGAACGCGGCCCGGCCCGCTGATACGGTTTTCACGGTGGGCCATTCGACGTTGCCCATCGAGCGCTTCTTGCAGCTGCTCGCAACCTATCGCATCGAGCAGCTCGCCGACGTGCGCACCGTGCCGCGCTCGCGGCGCAATCCGCAGTTCAACGCCGACACGCTCGGCGAGTCGCTGAAAGGCGCCGGCATCGTCTACGTGCCGATGCGCGAGCTCGGCGGGCTGCGCAAACCGGTGCGCGACTCGCCGAATGCGGGGTGGCGCAACGAGAGCTTCCGCGGCTACGCCGACTACATGCAGACGCAACCATTCGAGGACGGGATCGCGCGGCTCGTCGAGCTCGCAGGCGAACGGCGTACCGCAATCATGTGCGCCGAGGCCGTGCCGTGGCGCTGCCATCGGTCGCTCGTGGCGGACGCGCTCGCCGTGCGCGGCATCAACGTCGTCGAGATTCTGAGCGAGACGAGCTACCGCGAGCACTCGCTCACGCCGTTTGCGCGCGTCCGCGGCACGCGCGTCACCTATCCGCCCGCGCAAGAGCGCCTGCTCTGAGGCGACGCCGCTGCGCCTGAGGGCCGGCCTCGAGCTCGACGTTCGAGCCGCGCCGTCGGCCTCGCGTACCGGTTCTCCGGTCACAGCAACGGCTTGCGCTTGTGCTCGAGCTCCCTGTTCCGACGCGCGCTAGGCGAACACGCCGAGCGTGCGCTCGATGACCCAGAACGCCGACACGGAGCCGATACCGTACGCCACCGCACGCGGCCAAAGCGCCGGCACGCGCACGGCCGAGGCCCGCACGAGCCACGCGAGCCCGAGCACGGCGCCGATGAATAGCAGCTGCCCGAGCTCGACGCCGACGTTGAAGAACAACAGCGCGAGCGGCACGGCATGCTGCGGGACGCCCACCTCGCTCAAAGCGCCGGCGAAACCGAAGCCGTGCAGCAAGCCGAACGCGAACGCAACGACCCACGGAAACTGGCGTGTGAGAGTCGCCGTGCGTTCGCTGCCGCCCGCCGCGCGTTGGCGCGCGAGCTCCGAGGCGAGGAACAAGATGCTGAGAGCGATGACGGCTTCGACGGGCGCAGACGGCATGCGAACGAAGCCGAGCGTCGCGGCGCCGAGCGTGATGCTATGAGCCACGGTGAAGGCCGTCACGGTGGCTACGAGCCGGCCGACGCCGTTCACGATCAAGAGCAGCGCCAGCACGAACAGTAAGTGATCGATGCCGAGCAAGATGTGCTCGACGCCGAGCACGACATACGTGCGCACCACTTCGAGCGCGCTCGCGCGCTCCGGGATCGTGACCTGCGGCGCATCGGGCGTCAGCCGTTGGTTCGACGCCGTGCCGTCCAGGTAGTCGACGCGCAGCAGCACGTCCGTTTGCGTCTGCGCAAGGCCGTCGACCGTGAACGACTTGCCGGCCACCCCGCCCGGGCAAGCCACGGCGCCGTGCTGCAGGCGAACGTCGTCCACGACGTACGTCCGCACGGGCTCGATCAACGAGCAGCCATCGGGAATCTGCGGCTCCAGCACCGCGGCAAGTCCGCCCGAGATCGATACCTTCCACTGCACGTCGAAGACGTCGGCCGCCGTTTCCGTGAGCCCGAAAAACGCCGGGCTCAGCCGGTGCGCGAGCGCCGGAGCCGCGCAGAGCAGCGTCACGAGCAGCAGCGTGCGGTTGGCACGGCGCGTCACGGCGGCGTTCCGCGCGGCGACGCGGAGTCCTCCGGCCGCTCGATGACGACGTCGTACTTCGCGCGCATCTTGCGATACTCACGCTCGTTCGCCTCGCGGCGGCGCTGCGCTCCGAATTCTTGCGCGACGCGTTCCGCGATCTCGTCGTACGGCGGCAGCCGCGCCTCGGTGCGGCGGCGCAAGCGGACCAAGTGCAATCCGAAATCCGAGCGGTACGGCCCCATCCATCCGCCCTGCTCCGCCGCGAACAGCGCGTCGGCGAGCGAATCGCCGAACAGCACGGCCACCTGCTCGCGCGGCGCGTCGTCGTACGAGTCGCGCAGCGGCGTGCGGTCGCCGACATCGGCGGGTGCACGCCCGGCCTGGAGCTCCGCGAGCGCCGCTGCGGCGTCCGCCTCGAGCGCGGCGCCGCGCGCGCCGGGGCTGAAGAACACCTGATCGAAGCTGACGAGCGACGGCACCGTGAAAAGCTCGGGCGAAGCCTCGTAGAAGCGCCGCAGCTCCTCCTCCGATCCCGGCTCGGGGTCCGCGAGGTCCTGCGTCAAGTAGCTCATCTTCTCGACGAGCCGGCGGCGCACCTCGTCATCGTTGACGTCGAGGCCGAGCGCGAGCGCCTCGCGGTACAAAACCTCATCGCGAATCGTCGGCTCGAGCAGAGCCTCGAGCTCCTCGTCCGTCGGCTCGCGCCCCTGGAGTGCCGTCGCCGCCGCGCGCGCTTGCGCCACCTGCTCCGCCGTCACGACGATGCGCTCGCCGCCCGTCGTGACGGGGTCGCCACGCCACGCCGAGATTGCGAACAGCAGCGCGCCGAGGGCCAGGAAGTGAACGAGCGGATCCTTGAGAGCTCTCGGCATGGGACGACCGTGCGACGAGAAGGAGCGGAATTATCGCCGTCGTTGCCGCGGGCTCACAAGGCGCGGCCGCAGTCGGCTCAGGGCTCGTACTGGCGCCACGCGTTCCAGCATTCGGCCCCGCCGCCCTGGCGGGCGACGCGCGACACTTCCTCGGTGTCGCTGATCAGGAAGCGCACGACGCAGCGCAGGCCGCCGTTCGGGTGCACCGCGATGCCGCCGAGCGTCGCGCGCACCTTCACGCGCTTCTCGTAGACGAGCACCGGATTGCTGCCGCGCATTTCGATATCGTCCTCGCGGCCAAAGACGTCGCGCACGTGTGCCACGGGCTGGCCGCGCCAGCGCGAAAGGAGATAGTCGAGTTTCTCGGTCGGCGTCGCTAGCGGCCCCGGCTCCTCCGCCTCGAGCGGAGCGAACGAGAAGCATGCCGCCAACGCGCACGCGAAGCTCCAGGGCTTCATGACTCCACCTTCATGGCTCGTTCAGTGGTCGCGCGGGCGACGAGTCTAGCACCGGGAGCAGCGAGAGCCGTAAATCGGCTCCCGCACCTCCAAAAAAAGGGCCCCGGCCGAGGGGGGAGGGAGCTGGCCGGGACCCTGCGAAAACCAAGCTGTGCCGCTACCGCAAATTCAAAGCGACGAACTGTTGTGCGTCGCCGCGCCGCACGAGCACCAGCGCCGTGCCGTTCTCTTGCCGCGCCTCGTTCAGCGCCGCGGCGGCGTCGGCGACGCTCGTGACCGGCCTGCGATTGATGCGCGTGATCACGTCGCCCGAGCGAATGCCTTTGTCGGCGGCCGGGCTGTCGGGGGCGACGCCCGTGACGAGCACGCCTTCGACGTCGTTCGGCAGGCCGAGCCGCGCGCGCTCTTGCGGCGTCAGCGCCTGGAGCGTCAGACCCGCCGCGGCCGGGCCTTGTGCGCCCGGGCCGCCGCCGCGATTCGACGCGACGGACTCGTTCGGCGCTTCGCCGAGCTTGACCGTGATCTCGCGGCTGCGGCCGTCGCGCCACACCGTGAGCTTCGCGGACTCGCTCGGGTTTTCGGCCGCGACCATGCGGCTGAGCGCCGTAGCGTCCTTGACCTCCTGGCCGTTGAAGCGCGTGACCACGTCACCCGGCTGCACGCCCGCTTCCGCCGCGGGGCTGCCCTCGACGACTTGGGCGACGAGCGCGCCTTTCGCGTCGTCGAGCCCGAGCGACTTCGCGAGATCCTCGTCCAAGCTCTGGATGTTGACGCCGAGATAGCCGCGCTCCACGGTACCGTTCTCGCGCAGCTCCGCGACGATGTCCTTAACCTGATTCGACGGAATCGCGAAGCCGATGCCGACGTTGCCGCCGTTCGGCGTGAAGATAGCGGTGTTCACCCCGACGACCTCGCCGGCCGTGTTGAACACGGGGCCGCCCGAGTTACCGAAATTGATCGGCGCATCGAGCTGCAGATAATCCGTGTAGTTCCACTCGTTGATGCGCACGTCGTCGCGGCCGCGCGCCGAGATGATGCCGGCCGTGGCCGTGCCGCCCAGCCCGAACGGATTACCGATCGCGACCACCCAGTCGCCGACGCGGGCCTTGTCCGAATCGCCGAGCTCGACGTACGGCAGGTTGCCGCCTTCGATCTTGAGCAGCGCCAAGTCCGTGCGCGCGTCGTTGCCGACGAGCTCCGCCTTGAACTTGCGCCCGTCCTGAAACGTCACCGTGATCTCGTCCGCGTCGCCGGCGACATGATTGTTCGTCACGATGTAGCCGTCCGCGCTGATCAGGAACCCGGAGCCCTGACCTTCGCTGCGGCGCTGGAACTGCCGCGGATCGCCTTCGAAGAAGCGCTGAAAGAAATCGAACGGAGACTGGAACTGCTGCGGCCCTCGCGGCGTCGAGAACTCCCACGTCGTCGGAGCCGACTCCACCTTCGTGACGGCGATGTTGACGACGGCGGGGCTCACGGCCTCGATGACGTCTGCGAACGAAACCGCGGGCGTCGCCGGCGTTTTCGGCTTCGCCGGTTGAGCGTCCAATCCATCGTTCAAGGTCAGCAACGAGAACGACAGCACCGCCGCGCCGACCGCACCGGCGACCCAGCCGAAGCGCGCGGAAGTGTTCTTCCACTGTTCGGTCATCGGACTACTCCTGAAATGCGTTGTTGGATCATGGCTGACACGCTAAATGCGGAGGACTTACGCCGATCTCAACGGTTCCCTACCGATTTGTAATGAAGCGCGCCGAACCTCATGAAACGTTAAGTTTCCGTTCAGCTCGCCGAACCTAATCTCTAGCCACGGTCAAACGCTACGCAATGAGGAGAAAGTCATGAACACGTCAATCGTCCGCAGACTGGCCGGCCTAGGCCTCGCGGTGGGTTTGACGATTGGCGCCGGCGCTAGCTCCGCGTCCGTCGCCGTGCAGGCCGGAAATACGGCCCTGCCAACCGCGCCGGCCTACGAGGAGGTCGATAGCATTCCGATGCTGCGGCGGCCGCACAGCTGGAGCGTGATCGACGAAGACACCGTCATCGTCTGGGCGACGCCGTTCGATCCCTACCTGGTTGAGCTCGCGTTTCGAAGCCCCGACCTCAAATTTGCGCATGCCATCGGCATCACGCAGTTCGGCAGCCGGGTGTATGCCAAATTCGATGCGGTCAAGGTGGCCGGCTTCCGCTACCCTATCGACAGCATCTATAAGATGACGCGCGAAGAGGCGCGCAATCTCACGCGCGGCACCTGAGTCAAAGCGGGCCCCGGCCTCCCCCCCCTTGGGCCGGGGTCCGCGATACGCTCGGGCGCACGTCGAGCGTATAGGTAACGAAGTGCGAATTCTCGTCATCGAGGACGACAAGGACGTCGCCTCTTTCATCCGTAACGGCTTGGTGCAAGCCGGCTGCAACGTGGACCATGCCGCGAACGGCAGGGACGGCTTATTTCTGGCGACGACCGAGAGCTACGACGCGCTCGTCGTCGACCGGATGCTGCCCGGCATCGACGGACTCACGGTGATCCGCACGCTGCGCGCGTCGGCGAACACGACGCCCGCGTTGATCCTGAGCGCGCTCGGCGAGGTCGACGACCGCGTGAAAGGACTCAAAGCCGGCGGCGACGATTACCTCGTGAAGCCGTTCGCGTTCAGCGAGCTGCTCGCGAGACTCGAGGCGCTCGCTCGGCGCGCCAAGGCGAGCGCCGACGCGCCGGCGACGGTGCTCAAGGCCGCCGATCTCGAGATGGATCTGCTGCGCCGCGAGGTGCGCCGCGCGGGCAAGCCGATCGATCTGCAACCGCGCGAGTTTCAACTGCTCGAGTTCCTATTACGCCACGTCGGTCAGGTCGTCACTCGCACGATGCTCCTCGAGGGCGTTTGGGACTATCACTTCGATCCGCAAACGAACGTCATCGACGTGCACATCAGCCGCTTGCGCTCGAAGATCGACAAGGGCTTCGACCGGCCGCTGCTGCACACCGTGCGCGGCGCCGGCTATCGGCTCGACGGCTGAGCCGGCCCGCATGCGCTTGCCGCGCCTCTTTCGCACCAGCGTCTTCAGGCTGACGCTCGCTTATATGGCGCTCTTTGCGCTGTCGGTCGGCGCTCTGTCGGCATTCATCTATTGGGCGACCCTCGGCTATCTCGATACGCAGACCGACGCGATCATCGAAGCCGAAATGAACGGGCTCGTAGAGCAGTACGAGCGCAGCGGCCTACGGGGACTCGGCGCCGTGATCCAGGAGCGCATGGAACGCGACACGCGCTCGTTCTATCTCTTGACGGACGGGGCCGGCCGGCCGTTGATTTTCAACGTCAGCGTCTCCTCTTGGCCCGTGGCAGCGGACGGCGGACGCAGGCAATGGATCGACTTCGTCGAGAGCGACACGGGCGCTCCGGTGCGCGCTCTGCTCGTGCGATTGGGCCCCAGCTTCCGCTTGCTCGTCGGCCGCGACATTCGCGAGCTCACGGCGATCCGGCAGGTGCTGCGCCGGGCGTCGTTCTACGGCATCACGCTCACGCTCGCGCTCGCGTTCATCGGTGGCTTGCTGCTCGCCGTCGGCGCCGAGCGGCGCCTCGCCGAGCTCAATCGCACGACGCGCCAGATCATGGCCGGCGACCTGAGCCGCCGCGCGCCGCTCAAGGGCAGTAACGACGAGCACGACGAGCTCGCGCAAAACATCAACGCCATGCTCGATCAGATCCAGAACTTGCTCGAGAGCATGCGGCATGTCGGCGACAGCGTCGCGCACGATCTGCGCGGCCCCATCACGCGCCTGCGCAATCGCCTCGAGACGGTCGCGGCGGCCGAGAACCCGAGCCGCGAGGATCTCGCCGAATGCGTCAGTCAGCTCGACCAGGTGCTCGCGACGTTCAACGCGTTGCTGCGCATCGCGCGCGTCGAATCCGGTGCGTATCGCAGCGCGTTCACGACCGTCGACCTAAAACCGATCGTGCGCGACGTCTGCGAGCTGTACCAAGCTGCGGCCGAGGACCGGCAAGTCTCGCTGAAGACCGAGGCGCCGCAGTCGGTGGAGGTGCACGGCGATCGCGAGCTGCTCGCGCAAGTGCTCACGAACCTCGTCGACAACGCCGTGAAATACACGCCGCCGGGCGGCGTCGTTCGCGTCGAGCTCGAGCGCGCGAGCGACCGTGCCGTGCTGCGCGTGGCGGACTCGGGCCCCGGCATCCCACCCGAGGATCGGGGCCGCGTGCTGCAGCGATTCATGCGGCTCGATCGCGCGCGCTCGCAGCCCGGCAACGGGCTCGGCCTGGCCCTCGTAAACGCCGTCACGCTCCAACATCACGGGCGGCTCACGCTCGGCGACAACGCGCCGGGGCTCGTCGTCACCGTCGAGCTGCCCGCGCTCGCACCGCCGCGAAGCGCGATTTGAGGTGCGCTCGAGCGGCCGCGTGCGCCGCCGGGTCTCCATTCATCGTCTTGTGAACGGCGCTCAAGAACTGGGCGGAATCTGCTGCGCAGCGTGCCGTCGCGCGCGAGAAAGCGCGCGGCATGGATCGTGCATCAGTTCGAGCAATGGGAGGTATCTCGTAGGGGGCGGCGCGCACGTTGTCCGAACGATGTACGCGGTTCTTGTTCGGTTGGGCGATCGCGGCAGCTACGTCGCCGATGCTCGCGCAGCCCGTGGCACTGGACGATATCTATTCGACTCCCGCCGGCGCGCCCCTCAGCGTCGCCGCGCAGTCGGGCGTGCTCGCGAACGACTCGGGAGCCCAGAGCGCCGTGCTCGTCACGACCGCCGCGAACGGTGTGCTGCTGCTGAACGCGGCCGGCGGGTTTTTCTACCTTCCGAACCCCGGCTTCGGCGGCAACGATTCGTTCACGTATCAGGCGCAGGCGAGCGGCGCCACGAGCAACACCGCGACGGCGACGATCAGCGTTGTCCCGCCCGGCGGCGGCAACGTGCCGCCGGCGACCCGCTCCGATAGCTACTCGCTGAACGAAGGTCGGACGCTGAACGTCGCGGGGGCGAACGGCGTCCTCGCGAACGACACCGACGCCAACGGCGATCCGCTGACCGCGATCCTGATCACGGGCGTGACGAACGGCTCGCTGACGCTCGATTCCGACGGCTCGTTCAGCTACACCCCGCCGCCGCAATTCAACGGCTCGGCGACGTTCGCTTACCAGGCCGACGACGGAGCGGCGCGCAGCAACACCACCACCGTGACGCTCGCGATCGCGGCCGTCGACGATCCTCCGGCGACGGAACCCGACAGCTATTCGACGACGGAGGACACGCCGCTCACCGTCGGCGCGGGCGGCGGCGTGCTCGCCAACGACTCCGATCCCGAGGGTGCCTCGTTGACGGCCGTGCTCGCGCGCGGCGTGGCGAACGGGTCGCTCGAGCTCCATGCCGACGGCTCGTTCGTCTACACGCCGCAGGCGAACTTCAGCGGCACGACGACTTTCACCTATCGCGCTCGCGACGGCGCCTCGGATAGCACGGCGGCGACGGTCACGATCGGCGTCTCGGCCGTGAACGATCCCCCGTTCGTCTCGAGCTCGCCGCCGACGATGGCGACCGAGGGGGTCACGTACCGCTACACGCTCACGGCGGCGGATCCCGACGGCACGACGCCGACGATCACGGCGCCGAAGTTGCCCGCGTGGCTCCGGTTCCAGGCGCCGGCGACGATCTCCGGCACCCCGGGAGAGGACGACGCCGGCTCGCACGACGTGACGATGACGGTTTCGGACGGCACGGCGCCCGCCGTGGAGCAGCGGTTCAAGGTCGAGGTCACCGCGGTCGACAACGCGCCGTCGGTTGCGGCGATTCCCGAGCAAACCGCGACGGAGAACACGCCGTTCGAGCTCGACTTGAAGCGCTTCGTCGCCGACGACGATACGGAGCCGGCGGCGCTGAAGTACGCCGCAACGCAAGGAGTGCCGGCCGGTCTGACCCTGAGCGCCGCCGGCGTACTCGCGGGCACGCCGCAAGCCGGCGCGAGCGTCGGCACGCATACCCTCCGCTTCACGGTGGCCGATGGGAACACCGAGGTGCCGGGCCAGTTCCGCCTTGCGGTGCTGCCAGCGGGCCGCGTCGACTTGACCGTGACGATGAGCGCCTCGCCGAATCCGGTGCCGCTCGAGACTGCGGTGTCGTGGACCGCGACCGTCACCAACCGCGCGCCGCAAGTCCAAGCTCAGGGCGCGTCGCTCGACGTATCGTTCGCGGGCGAGGTTCCGTTCGTCTTCGATCCGCCGCCGGCGTCGTCGGCCTGCACGCTGACGCCTGTGGGCACCGCGTCTCGGCTCGAGTGCTCGTTCGGCGCACTGGCCGGCGGCGCGTCCGAGAACGTCACGTTGACGGGCCGAGGCAGCGTCGCGGGCGACGTGTTCGCTGCCGCGAAAGTCGCGGTCACGGGCGGAGGCGCGCTCGACGAGATGCAGAGCAACGATACTGCGGCGGCCTCGTTGAGCGTCGCGCAACGCATTGCCGGCGCGGCGGCGCAGCGCGTCGAGCTTCCGGGCGCAAGCGCGGCCGCGGCCGCGGACTTCAACGGCGACGGTCTCGACGACCTCGTGGTCGGCAGCGCCGGCACGAGCCGCAAGCTGATCAACATCGGCTCCGGCGCCGCGTTCGCGGCCGGCACCGGTGTCGGGCCGCACGACGCGC
>JBBIJV010000111.1:0-11640 GCA_037445815.1 Rhodospirillaceae bacterium | reverse complement strand
CGGATATCGCGATTGGTTGCTGCATATGTGCTTGTTTGTACTAGAGCACTTCCCGAGTTAGGCGTCAATCCGCCTGTCTATTCCACGCGTCTTGCGACAGAGCTTCCAAGGCCGATGATGACATGCGTCTTGACGATCGCTTTCGGCGAATAGGAAAACGCGGCCAGCATGTCTCAATGAGACCGTCGGTTTGCATGAGCAGCGACACCAGACACCGACTTATGTCTTTGGGTCGTCCGTTCGCGCACCCTCAGTTCAGCCGCCTACGAATTCGCTTGGCAGTCTCCGTCGTATGCGCTTTTTGGAATCGCTTCCGGGCTCGCCCTGGCGTTGTCGAACAGACGATACGCCGCGTGCGTGCTCGCCCAATCGCCGCATGCTTCATTGATCGGCGACGTAGGAGAGCGGGCCAGTTGTTCTACTACCTTGATCAAACCACGATCCCGCGCAGATCGGCGCCGGAGAGCTCCTTTGCCACCCATTCCACCGCCTGCGTGCCAGGCGCGATGACGGCCTGAACCTCAGGATCTTTGCACCGCCTCTTAGGACAAGCGGCCCCGCGCTCCCACCGCACATCACCCTGGGAGCAAACGCCACCAAATCATCGCCGCTGTGTCCAGCAGCGCGCTATGCGACGACGAACCGCCGCCCGGTGGTGGCGAAGGCATGACTACTTCTGCGGGATAGACAGGCGAACGAGCCGCTCCGTCTGCGCCTCGAGCTCCACGACGAGCGCGTCGATTCCGCCGTTCGCGAAGAGCCGCTGATATTCCGCGCGCTTCAGCGCGAGATCGCTGACGCCGTCGGCAACGATGTTGATGATGCGCCAGCCCTCTTGCGATTCGTGGAGCAGGTACTCGAGCGATACGTCGGGCATGTCGGCGCGCGCGACGGCCGTCGTAACCTGCGCGCGGCCCGACGCGTCGAGCGAGTTTCCCTGCTCGATCGGCCGGAACGTGCCGCGGCCCACCGCTTGGAAACGCGCGGCATACGTCATCACGCTCAAGCGCCGGAACGCCACGACGAACCGTTGCCGGTCAGCCTCGGCAAGCCCGCTCCATTGGCGCCGCAGCGCGAATTCCGCTATGTAAGGCAAGTCATGCGTAGCGACGATCAGCGCCTCGAGCGCGCGATACCGCTCTTCGATCGTTCCACCGAGCTCCGCGGCCTCGATCAATCCCTGCTGTAGCGTCGTGACCGTCGCAACCGGGGAATCCGTCGCGATCTCGGCAGCCCCCGGGCCGAACGCGGCGAGCAGGCTTGCTGCTGCCGCGCAAGACGCAAGTAGCGTTCGTCGCACCATGGCTCTCATTCTACTCACGGCGAGCGAGGAGCGCCGCGCCGCAGCGCGTCGCTCACCAGCCGAGCCCGAGCTTCAGCGCGAGCAGCACGGCCGTGCCGCAGACGATCATGCCGAGGATACCGCGCCGCCACCAGAAGTACGCGCTGCCGGCGAGCACGGCGAAGAGCCGCGCGTCCTGCCACGTCGCGAGCAGTGCGCCGTTCGTCAGCACGATCTCGGGCGCGATCACGGCGACGAGCGCCGCGAGCGGCGCGTACTTTAGGCCACGCGCGGCCCACGGCGGCAAATCGAGATCGCTATCGGCGAACAGGAAAAAGCTGCGCGTCAGCACGGTGACCATCGCGAGGCCCGCGATCGCGACGGCGGCGTAGCAGGCTTCCATCAAGCGCGCTCCACGGCGGGATCCGGGAACAGCCGGTCGAGCAGCAAGCCCACCGCAACGCCGCAGCCGATGCCGACGATGATGTTGAGCTTGAGCGGCAAAGCGAATGCCGCGACCGCTGCGCATGCGGCGACGCCGGCCGCAGCCCAGCTCTTGGCGCTTTTGAGCAGCGTGTACGTCACGCCGAGCAGCGCCAGCACGCCGGCGAAGCCGAGCCCCCACTCGGCCGGCACGCTGCCGGCCAGCGCGATTCCGAGCAATGATGCACCTTGCCAGCTCAGCCAGTTCCAGGCCGCGCCGCCGGCGAAATACGGCAGCTGCTCGGGCGTGGGCTCAAGATCCGGGAAGCGGCGCGCGAAGAGAACGTAGCTCAGGTCGACCGCGAAGTACCCGAGCACGACGCGCCGCCAGCGCGGCAAATGGCGAAAGTGCTTGTGCCAATGCGCGCTGTAGATGACGAAGCGTAGGTTCACGCAGAACGCCGTCGTCAGCAGCACCCAGAGCGGCGCGCCCGCCGCGAGCAGCGGCAGCGCCGCGAGCTGCGCGCTTCCGGCATACACGAGCAGCGTCATCGCCACGGCGAGCGGCGCGGACAGACCGCTGTCGATCATTGCCACGCCTGTGACGACGGCCCACGCGGCCATGCCGAGCGACGGCGGCACCATCTCGCGGAAGCCGCGCCAAAACTCTGGTTGGCCGGTCAAGGGCTGGTGCTTTCGCGGCGTTCTGGCGCCGCCTGCGGATCGAGCAGATATCCGGCGTTCGGCACGTTGCGCACGAGCTTCGGCTCGGCCGGATCGTCCTCGATTTTTTGCCGCAGGCGGTGCACGAGCTGCTTCAAGAGCTGGCGGTTGCCCCCCGCGCGGTTGCCCCACACGTGGATCAACAGCCGATCCGTCGACACCGTCCGGCCCGCGTGCACGAACAAAAGCTGCAGGAATCGCGCCTCGAGCGGCGTGAGCCGCACGGGCCCGCGCGGCAGACCCAACAGCAAGAGGCCCGGCAGGTCGAGCGAGAGCGAGCCGACCTCGACGGCATCGGTAGCCTCGGCCCCTGCGCGCCGCAGCAGCGCCTTGACGCGCGCGATCAGAATTTTCGGGCTGAACGGCTTACTGAGATAGTCGTCGGCGCCGAGCGCGAGCGCGCGCACCACGTCGGCCTCCTCGCTGCGCGCCGTCAACATCAGCACGGGAATGCGGCTACGCTCGCGCAGCTTCCGTGCGAGATCGAAACCGTTCATGCGCGGCATGTTGATGTCGAGAATGGCGAGATGCGGCTGCTCGCGCTCGAACGCCTCGAGCGCAGCGACGCCGTCGGCGGCCTTCACGACGAGAAAGCCGGCTTGCTGCAGCGCGAACCCCGTGACGGCCAAGAGATCCGGGTCGTCGTCGGCGAGCAGGATCTTCATGCCGGCGCCTCCTGCGGCAGCTCGACGGTCGCGCGCGTGCGCCCTTCGGCGGTGCGCTCGAGGCGCACCGAGCCTCCATGCCGCTCGACGATCGACCGCACGATGAAGAGCCCGAGGCCGATGCCGCTCTCGTCGCGGTCGGCCTCGCTGGTGCCGCGGCGGAACGGCTCGAACAGCCGCGCGTCGTCGATACTCGGCGACGATATGCCCTCGTCCTCGACGAAGAACGTGAGGCCGCCGGTCTCGGTGGCGTACGCGCCGATCCGAATCGTGCTGTCGGCCGGCGCGTACTTGTTCGCGTTGGCCAAAAGATTCACGAGCACCTGCGTTAAGCGCTGCTGGTCGCCGCGCACCACGGGAATCTCGTGGGCCGTCTCGACCTCGATGCGCTGGCCGCGCTGCGCGATCAGCGGCTCGACGAGCTCGCGCGCGGCGACGATGACTTCCTCGAACGCAACGTCCTGATGGCGGATCGCGAGCTGCCCCGATTCGATGCGGACGCTCTCGAGCAGGTTGTCGATTAGCCACGCGAGCCGCTGCGTACCGCGGTGCAGCGACGAGACGAGCTCGCGCTGCTCCTCGACGTTCATCGTGCCGATGCCTTCTCGCAGGAGCTCGATCGACGCGAGCTGAGCGGCGAGCGGCGTGCGGAACTCGTGCGAGATGTTCGCGAGCACCGTATCGCGCGTGCGGCGCGCACCCTCGAGCTCCGTCTCGTCGCGCAGCACCTGCACCTGCATGCCGTCGGCGGCCGGGGGCGCGCTCGCGATGACGACGCGGCGCGGGCTATCGGGGCGCGGCGCCACGTGCTCGACGGCGCGGCCCGGACCGCCGCGGCGCGCTTCGACGATCGGGCACGAGTGCTCGCAAGGCCGTCTGCCGTGCGCGTCGAGCGCGGGCTTCAGCACGTCGCCGCAGAATCGGCCGAGCGCCTCGGAGGCCGGCACCTTCAAGAGCCGCTCGGCCTGCGGGTTCAGAAAGCGGATGCGTCGGTCCTCGTCGACGGAATAGACGCCCTCGACGATGCCGCCGAGCACGGCCTTCGCCTCGAGCTCGCTGCGGCGCAGGTTTGCCGTGAGATCGACGAGGTTGCGCCGCATGCGCTCCAGCGTGTTGCCGAGCATCGTGAGCTCTTTGCCGCCGCCGATGGGAATCGACGCCGCGAGATCGCCGGAGCCGAGCCGCTCCGCCGCGTCGGTCAAGCGCTCGACGGCGCTGATCCAGTAGCGGCCGATGTAGATGCTCGCACCGATCGCGAGCGCGCCGATCACGAGCGCGACGATCAGGATGTTGCGCCGCATGTCGCTTGCCGTCTCCATGACCTCCGACACCGGCAAGCGGGCTTCGAGCAGCGCAATCGTCTCGCCGCTCGCGGACGCCACGGGCAGGCTCGCAGCATACGAATCGATGGCCTCCACGTACGCCGCCACGGTGCCGCCGCTCGACAGCGCGTCGGTGTTCAGGATCGCGAGCGGCCCTTCGCCGGGCTCGAACGACGCATAGTCGACGATCGACACGGGAACGCCGGTCCGCTCCGTGAGCCGCGCCGCAAGGCGGTCGTCGAGGTTGCGCAGCACGATGACGGTGATTCCCTCGTGCTCAGCAACCGCTGCCTGCGCTCCCGACACCGCCACCTTCGGCGCCGCGCCGGTGATCAGGAAGCGCTCGCCCTGCTCGTCGGCGGCCGCGAGCACGAGATCCCAGTCGATTTCACCCGGCGTAGTCGTGATGAGCTCGTCGCCGCGCACGAGCGCGCACGCGTCGAGCGCCACGCTCTCGCAATAGCGCGCGAGAAACGGCTGAAGCGTCTCGGGCACAGGACCGCGCAGCAGCCGCTGCAGCGCGGGCCGCTCACCCAGGATGCGTGCGGCCGTAAGCAGGTCCTCCGTGCTTTGCCGCATGCCTTCGCGCGCCGAAGAAACGGCGAGCTCGACGCGCGTGAGGCCCTCCGCTTCGGCGAGGCCGCGCAGTGCGCCGATCGCGAACATCGACATCGCGCCCACGGCCAGCGCGACGAGCAGCCCCGTCGCGAGCGCCAGCCGGCCGGCCAAGCCCGGCGCGTGCAACCGTACGCGCCGCTGCACTACGGCCGCGACGGGCTCGTAGAGCTTGTTCAGGCGTGGCAAGGCGCTCATGCGCGGCGGCGCCGTGCGCCTAGCGCCTCCAAGAGGGTTTTGACGACGAGGGTCAGCAAGCCGAGCAGCATCAATAACGAAGCGACCGCGAACGCTCCGACGAGATCATACTCGTCATAGAGCACCTGCGCTTGCAGCGGCATCGTCGTCGTGAGGCCGCGAATGTGACCCGAAACGACCGCAACTGCGCCGAACTCGCCCATTGCCCGCGCGTTGCAGAGGATGACGCCATAGAGCAGACCCCAGCGGATGCTGGGCAGCGTGACGCGGAAGAACGTCATCCAGCCGCCCGCGCCCAAGCTGACGGCCGCCTCTTCGGCCTCTTTTCCTTGGAGCTGCATGATCGGAATCAGCTCGCGCGCGACGTAGGGGAACGTGACGAGCATCGTGGCGAGCACGATGCCGGGCAGGGCAAACACAACCTGGATGCCCCAATCGCGCAGCAGCGGCCCGAACCAGCCCTGCGAGCCGAATAGGAGCACGAAGACGAGGCCAGCAATGACCGGCGATACCGAGAACGGCAGGTCGATCAGCGTGATCAGCACCTGCTTGCCGCGGAAGTCGAACTTCGCGATGGCCCAGGCCGCGGCGACGCCGAAGATCGTGTTGAGCGGCACGACGATTGCCACCGTGGTCAGCGTGAGCCGGATCGCGGCGATCGTATCGGGCGCGCGCAGCGCTCGAAGGTAGACGTCGAACCCCTCCGAGAACGCGTAACCGAGCACCGATAGAACGGGTACGACGAGGATCGCGCCGAGGAAAATCACCGACACGCCGATCAGCAGCGCGCGCACGAGCACGCTTTCCTGCTTGCGAGCGACGTGACCAACGGCCGCCATCAGCGCCTCCCTGCCATGCGGCGAATGCGCCAGCCGTTCAGCGCGTTGATCGAGAGCAGCATCACGAACGACACGCACAGCATCACGAGGCCGAGCGCCGCGGCGCCGAGATAGTCGTACTGCTCGAGCTTGATGACGATCAAGAGCGGCGTGATCTCCGTGCGCATCGGCAGGTTGCCGGCGATGAAGATCACGGAGCCGTACTCGCCGATCGCGCGCGCGAGCGCCAACGTGAAGCCCGTGGCGAGCGACGGCAGCACCGTGGGCAGGATCACGCGGCGGAACACCATCCAGCGGCTCGCGCCGAGCGATTCCGCGGCCTCCTCGAGGCTCACGTCGACCTCCTCGAGCGCGGGCTGCACGGATCTCACGACGAACGGCAGGCCGATCAAGGTCAGCGCGATGACGACGCCGACCCACGTGTAGGCCACCTGCACGCCGAGCCGCTCGAGGTGCGCGCCGAGGAAGCCCGTCGGCGCGAACACCGTCGCGAGCGCGATGCCCGACACGGCCGTCGGCAACGCGAACGGCAAGTCGATGATGGCGTCGACGATGCGGCGGCCGGGAAAATCGTAGCGCACGAGCGTCCAGGCGACGATGAAGCCGAACACGGCGTTGACGCACGCGGCGAGCAGCGACGCCCCGAACGTGAGTCGATACGAGGCGAGCGCACGCGGCTCCGTTGAGATGCGCCAAAACTCGTCGAGCGGCAAGCTGCCGGCGCGAATGATGAGCGCGGCCAACGGAATCAGCACGATGAAGGTCAAGAACAGGCCAGCGAAGCCGAGCGTCAAGCCGAAGCCCGGCAGCACGCTGGGGCTGACCCATCCTCTCGCCGTGGCCACCTTCAACCCCTCGTCGAGCGGCGCGTGCGCGGCATGCTCATCGCCGGCGCGCACCCGCCCCGTCTTGGAACAGGCGATCGTAGACGCCGCCGTCGGCGAAGTGCTCGGCCTGCGCGCGCTCCCAGCCGCCGAATACCCGATCGACCGTGAACAGGCGCACCGGCGGGAACTGCTCGGCGTAGCGCGCGGCGATGGCGGCGTCGAACGGCCGGAAGAAGTTGCGCGCGGCGATGTCCTGCCCCTCGGGCGAATAGAGATACTCGAGGTAGGCCTCGGCCACCGCGCGCGTGCCCTTGCGGTCGACGACGGAATCGATGAGAGCGACGGGCGGCTCGGCGAGGATGCTGACGGAGGGCAGGACGATGTCGAACGCGCCGGTGCCCATCTCGCTTTCGGCGAGCAGCGCCTCGTTCTCCCACGCGAGCAGCACGTCGCCGATTCCGCGCTGCACGAACGTGTTGGTCGCGGCGCGCGCGCCGGTATCCTGCACGGGCACGCGCCGGTACAGCTCGCCCACGAACGCTTCGGCTTCCGCCTGCGCCGCCGCGATCTCGTCGGGCGGCAGCGACGCCAGCCGGTCGAGATCGCCGCCCAGGGCACGCTCGAGCGCGAAGCCCCATGCCGCGAGGTAGTTCCAGCGCGCGCCGCCCGAAGTCTTCGGATTCGGCGTGATGATCTCGATGCCTTCGCCGAGCAGGTCGGGCCAGTCGCGGATGTTCTTCGGATTGCCTTCGCGAACGAGGAACACGATCGTCGACGTGTACGGCGAGCTGTTGTTCGGCAAGCGCTCTTGCCACGAGGCCGGCAGGCGCCGGCTCATGCGCTGGATGTTGTCGATGTCCCATGCGAGCGCGAGCGTGACGACGTCCGCGTTGAGGCCGTCGATGACGGCGCGCGCCTGGCTGCCCGAGCCGCCGTGCGACATCTGGATCGTCACGCTTTGGCCCGTCTCCTCGAGCCAATGCGCCGCGAACCGCTCGTTGAGCTCGCGGTAGAGCTCGCGCGTCGGGTCGTACGACACGTTGAGCAGCCGAAGGTCGCCGTCTTCCGCGTCCTGCCCGCCGCACGCCGCGAGCAGCAGTGCCGCGGCAAACGCCAGGACTTGCGCTCGAATCACGGCGCAGCCTTCAGAGCGAGAACGCCGCAGCCTGAGACTGCGAGTCGGTTTGGGTTCGATCGCGCCCGCTGACGAACAGCACGGCCGCGGGGGGCTGCTCGCGCAGCAGCCTTTGCAGGTCGTCGACGAGGTCGCTGCACCGCTCGGGCGCGCTCAAACCGATCACGAGCAACGTCGGCTCGTCCGACGTCACGAGGCGCTCGCGTACCGCCTGCGCTGGGCTGCCGCGGAACGTCTCGGTGCGCAGGTCGAGCCCGTGCTGGTTCAGAGAGAGGTTGCGCAAATCGAGCAGGTCGCGATAGCTGCCCGCGCCGTCGTCCTCCGTATCGCGCACGAGCATGCTGACGTCGATCGTGAGGTGGCGGGCGAGGCTCGCGGCGGCCGCGAGCACGCTGTCGCGGCCGAACGACGACGGCTCCACGTAGATCAGCATACGCTCGACGCGCGGCTCCGGCGACGCGAGCATCAACACCTGCCGCGCGCCGCGCTCGAGCAGATCGAGCGCCGCGGCCACGCTGGCGTCCGAGCCGGCGGAGACGATCGGCAGGCCGCGAACGTGCAAGGGCAGTGAGTTGGCGTCGTCGTAATACAGCGGCTCGATGTGCATGCGCTCGGCGAGCTCCTGCACGAGCGGCATTCCCGCGATGCTGTCGGCCGTTCGGCCCCCGCTGCCGACGATGCGCAAGCTGCTGATCGGCGTTGGCAGCGCATGCATGTGCTTGAACCCCACGTAGACCTTCTGGCCCACGGAGAGCGGCATTGCATCCACGTCGCTCGCCGTGCGCACGGCTTCGATCGTGAACATCGACGCGCCGGGACGCTGCGCGCTCGCGAGCGTCTCCGTCGCATTCATTTCGAGCCGCAGCCGCTCGTTCGAGCCCACGAACTTGAGGTCGACGATCTTTGCCGTGCCGACCACGGGCACGCTCAACAAGTCGCGCATCGGCGCGAGCACGACGTCCTCGGGGCGCACGACGACGGCCGCCTCGTCGCCGCTGCGCAGCGCGTCGGACCACCGATCGACCTCGAAGTAGGACTCGCCGAGTCGCACGTCGCGATAGCCGTACGGACCGAGCAGCAAATTGGCGCCTCCCAGGAACGTGGCCACGAACCGCGTGCCGGGGCGCTGGTACAGCGAGCGCGGCTCGCCTACTTCCTGAAGCCGGCCGCGGTCCATGACGCCGATGCGGTCGGCCATGCTGAACGCTTCGTCCTGGTCGTGCGTCACGAGCATCGTCGTGATGCCGACCGCGCGCTGAATCTCGCGGATGCCGCGCCGCAGTTCCTCGCGGATCTTCGCGTCGAGGGCGCCGAACGGCTCGTCGAGCAGCAGCACGCGCGGCTCGTGGGCCAGCGCGCGCGCGAGCGCGACGCGCTGCTGTTGGCCGCCCGACAGCTCGCTCGGCAGCCGATAGTCGTAGCCTTCGAGCGCCACCAGCCGCAGCAGCTCGGCCCGCCGCCGACGCCGTTCGGCGCGGCGTACGCGCCGGGCGCGCAGCGCGAACTCGATGTTGTCGGCCACCGTCATGTGCTTGAACAGCGCGTAGTTCTGGAACACGAAGCCGACCTCGCGCTGGCGCGCGCCGACGTTCGTGACGTCGCGGCCGTGCAGGACGATGCGGCCGTGGTCGATCGACGTGAGCCCGGCGATGGCTCGGAGCAGCGTGCTCTTGCCGCTGCCCGAAGGGCCGAGCAGCACGAACAGCTCGCCGTCCTCGATCTGGGCGCTGACGTCGTTGACGGCGGGCGCGCCGCTGAAATCCTTCGATACTTGCTCGAGAACGATAGACATGATGGGGCGTGGGGAAGCCGGCAACCCTGGACAGCGAATGGTACGGGCGCCCGGGTGACATTGTCGGTATTGACCCGGTAACGAGCCGGTGACATTTCCCGGGCGCGGTCCTTTGCGGCCGGTTTGCGCGATGCGCTCCGATCGCGGACATGCGATGAGCCCGATCGCGAGCGTGCGATTAGCGGGTCAGGAGCGCGGTGTGAGGCGGCCGTCGGCTAGCGAGTAGCGGAGGCGGTAGGTCGTGGCGCGAGCGGTTTCGGCGAAGGGGGCCGGCCGGAAGCGGCTGCGGCCGATCGCGCCCACCACCGCTTTGGCGTGCTCCGCCGCACCGTCGCCGGCCACCTCGACGACGCGAATCTTGCGCGGCTGGCCGTACCGGCCGATCTCGACGTCGAAGTCGACGTGGCCCGACGCCGCCGCGCTCGCCCGCTCCGCGAGCGGACTCCCCGCGAACTCCGGCAGGAACACCGGCACATCCGTCGGAAACAGATCCTCGATGGCCGCTTCGGGCGCGCCCGCCTCGACGAGCAGCGCATGCGCTTGCTCGTAGCCTCTCACGCCCGTGCCGTTGCGCGAAAATACGATCGACCAGTCCGCGAGCTCGACGAGCGCGCGCGCCGCCTCGTAAACCGTCGGTGCGCGCAGCGCGGCATAGCCCACGCGGCGCTCGTAGCTCGAGCGGCCGAGCCCGTACAGGCTCGCCCGCCGCACCGTGGCCGAGTCGTTCGGGTCGAGCGACGTGGCGCGCCACGTGCGCGCCTCGAGATAGTAGGTGCGCGTGAGCCCTTCCTCGAGCTCGGCGAGGTCGTCGTATGCGGCGGCGCCGCCGCGCAGGCTCGCGGAAATGGCCTCGTTGTAGTGCCGGCGCGCCCGATAGAGGCTGAACGCCGCCGCGCGTGCCGGGCTGTCGGTGTCGTTCACGGACAGCGTGAACGGCAGCTCGCCGTTGCGGTACCGCTCGTAGTAGTCGAGCTCGCGTTCGGCCGCTTCGCGGAAGATCGGCACGCTGCGGGCGTCCTCGGGATTGCGCCGCGCGAGCTCGAGCAGCCGTTGCTCGAGCTCGGCCGCCGCGCCGAAGCGGCCGACGGCGCGCGAGCTCTCGATGAGCCGCCGCACGAGCGGCACCTGATCGAGGCTGTACAAACCCGAGTTGAAGCGCTGCAGATAGAAGGCGCGGTCGAGCACGCCGACGGCGAGCTCGTGCTCGCCGAGCTCCTGGTAGGCGAGACCGAGCGCCGTCAGGGGCTCGATGAGCTCCTTGGAAAAGAGCCCGTATCGCGCCTCCTCTTCTTCGATGCGCTCGAGCAGCGGCTCCGTGACGCGAGTCAGCTCGTCGATGGCGCCGCGCGCCGGCGGCTCCGGCTGTGCCGCCGCGGCCGCCGGAACGACGGAGAAGGCGGCGCTGACGGCAAGCGCGCCGCAAAGCGCCGCCGCCCGCGTCGAGCGCGCGCGAAGCACGCGATTCGAGACCCCCCTCATTGCGGCAGGCCCTCTCGTCCCCGGACCGATCTTGCTCGAAACTACAAGAGCGTCAACGGCCGTTCAAGCGCCGCGCGCCGGTGCCGTCGTCAGCGGCGCGCTGCGTCGGGCAGACGGCCGTAATCGCGGGTTTTCCAGCTCGCGCGCGTGCCGCGCCAGTAGCGGATCGCCGAGTCGTACGTCATCGCGAGGAACAGCGCCGTCGCGATCGGCAACGTCGCGGCCCACGGCGCCGGCAAGCGATAGAACCTGACGACGGGCAGGTACGCCGCCGCCATCGCGAGCCACGCGGCGGCGGCCGTCGCGGCAACGGCCGGGTCGGCGGCCATCGCGCCGACGA
>JBBIJV010000110.1:0-11642 GCA_037445815.1 Rhodospirillaceae bacterium | reverse complement strand
GCACGTGCAGGTGAGTCCGCGCACGCGCACGTTGACGAGGTCGACGTTTTCGCCGATCGGGTAATCGCCCGTCAGTTTCACGTCCTGGCCATCGCTGCGCTGCCACGTCTCGGCGAACTCGAGCGGCTTCACTTCGCCGCTCTCGTCACGAATCCTTGCAACGACGGTGAGCTCGCCGGAGGCTGCGATGCAGCTCGCAGTCGCGATGGTGGTATTGACGCGCGCGACCGTGTTGCGCTGCTGGTATTCCGTCGAGCTCGTGGCCTCGCATTGCGAGCTCTGAACTGCGGGCAAGTCGATGGCTATCCTGAGCTCTTGCTGCACCGTTGCCGGTGCCGGCGCCGGTTCGGCGGCCTCAGTGTCTCGCGCCTCGCAATTCGCCCGTCTCGACCTCGTGCGACTGGCGCCTACGGCTTGGCAGTTGTCCCGTCTTTGATCGATCCGTGGATCGAACGTGACCTGCGCGGATAGCGGGGGAGCGAGCAGGAAGGAAGCGACCAGCGCCAGAACCGGCGTGAAGTGAATCCGGGTCATCGTTGTTCCTCCGTTCAAGGGCAAAAGGCCCCGACGCCGTGCCCCGGGGAGGGAAGGCCCCGCGCCGAACTATCTCAAATACTCCACGATTTGCAAGCAGATCGATCCCGAGACAGGCGTCGTGTTTATTTCGAGCCGGCGCCTGCGTACCTTAGCGGGGATGGAGGCTGCTTCGGCCATCAACGGCGACCTCGGCAAGCGCGTTTCCGCCGACACCGCGTCGATGGAGTGGACTCCGAGCCCGAGCCGCACGGTCTGGCGCAAGCGCGTGCACCTCGTCGGTCCGCCCGAGTCGGGGCAGGTGACGTCGATCGTGCGCTACGAGCCGGGCTCGACGTTCCACGCCCATGGCCATCCGGACGGCGAGGAGATTCTCGTGCTCGAAGGCGTGTTCTCCGACGAGCACGGCGACTGGCCGGCGGGCACGTATCTGTTGAATCCCGAGGGCTTTCGTCACTCGCCGTTCTCGCACGACGGCTGCGTGCTGTTCGTGAAGCTGCGGCAGTTCCCGGGGCGTGCCCGCAAGCACGTGGCGCTGCGCACGCACAATCTCGAGTGGCAGCCGGCCGCGCGCGCGGGCGTTGCCTTCAAGCCGCTCTACGCGCAAGCCGGCTTCGCCGACACGACGCGGCTCGAGCGCTGGTCTCCGGGCGCCGAGCTCGGAGCCGTCGTCTACCCAAACGGGGCGGAGCTGCTCGTCCTCGAGGGCTCGTTTCACGACGCGGAGGGCCGCTTCCGGCGCGGCGGATGGCTGCGGCTGCCGCCCGGCGCAGCGCACTCGCCGTCGACGGCCGAGGGCTGCGTGCTGTATATCAAGGAGGGCGGCTTCGCCTATCTGCTCTCGGCCTGACGGGGCGCGGCCGCTCGCAGCGGCCCCGAGGGGCTATGGCGCGGGCCGCGCGGCGCAGTACGATTGCGCTCGAGGGGGGAAGGGCATGATCGACGATCGATCGATCGCCGGGGCTGCGCGTGGCGCAGTCTCCTTCGTCGCCACAACCGAAGCCTCGCACGGCCGCACGCTCCCGAGCGCCGGCCGCGCGCGCGAGCGCGCCGCGTGAAGCGCGCGGGTGCCGTTCATGTTGGAGTGAGGAACCGAGTCATGAAGACCGCGTCCGCCGTCGCCAGCTCGTTGCTGCTCTGTCTCTGCTCGCCGGCCGCCGTCGCACAACAGCCGCCGCTCGAGGCATTCGCCTCCCTGCCCGCGATGCAATCGCCGACGATCTCGCCCGACGGCAAGAAGCTCGCGTTCATCGCGCAGGCGGAGGCCGGCAGCTTCGTATTCGTATCGGATCTCGAGACGATGGCCGTCGGCGCGGCCGTCGACGTCTCGGTGATGAAGCCGCGCGACGTCACCTGGGCCAACCAAGATACGCTGCTCCTCCTCGCGAGCCAGACCGTCAACTTCGGGCCGCAGGGGCGTCAGGTCGAGTCGTTCGCTCCGTACGGCATCGACCTCGCCGGCGAGCTCAAGATTCAACAGCTGCTGCTGGCGGATCAGCGCATCCAGCGCAACGCCGGGCGAACCTTCGGCGGCATCATCGCGCTGCAAGGCGCGCAGCTCCTCGGCTTCGATCGCGCGAAAGGCCTCGCGCTGTTCCCGCGCCGCGAGCAGGAAGGACGCGTGCTGTACGCCGTCGACGCGAAGAACGACCGCCGCAGCCGCATCGACGAAGGCACGCATGCCACGCAAGGCTGGGTCGTCGACCGGGAAGGGCGCCCCAAATTCCGCGTCGAGTACAACGCGGAGCGCGACGCTTTCACGATCCTGCGTCGCGGCGAGCGGGCCTGGGAAGTGTTGTTGACGGAGATCACAGAGCTTCCGGAGATGAACGTCTACGGCCTCGACGCGAACGGCGAGCTGGTCGTCGGTGTGCGGCCGAAGGACGTCGGCCGTTTGGGCCTCTACATCATGTCGGCCGAAACAGGTAAAACCGAGCGGGCGCTGTTCACCCACCCGAAGCTCGACGTCTCCGGCGTAATGCGGGACCCATACACGAACCTCGTCGTCGGCGCGCAAGTCGCCGGCGAGCCGCCCGTGTGGTTCGACGGCGAGCTCGCGAAGCATCAGGCGGACTTGAACGAAGCGTTTGCCGGCGAGTCGCCGCGAATGACGTCGTGGTCCGCGGACCGCACGCGCGTGGTCCTGGCCACGCAGCGCCCCGACCACGCGCCTGCGTACTATCTCTACGACGCGAAAGCGGCCACGGCCAAGCAGATCGGCAGCGCGAACCAGGTGCTCGACAGATTCAAGCTCGCGTCGCGCGCGCCGTACAGCTATACCGCGCGCGACGGCGTCGAGATTCCGGGCTTTCTGACGCGCCCGGTCGGGGCGCAGGGCGCCACGCCGCTCGTCGTGTTGCCGCACGGCGGCCCCGCCTCGCTCGAGGTCGGCGGCTTCGATTGGCTCGCGCACTTCCTCGCGTCGCGCGGCTATACGGTGCTCCAGCCGAACTTCCGCGGCTCGGCCGGCCTCGGCAAGGCATGGGAAGAGGCGGGACACGGCGAGTGGGGCATCGGCGTGATGCAGCACGACCTCACGGACGGCGTCGCGGCGCTGATCAAGGCCGGCATGGCCGATCCCGAGCGCGTCTGCATCGTCGGCGGCAGCTACGGCGGCTATGCCGCGCTGGCAGGAGCCGCGTTCACGCCGGAGCTCTACAAGTGCGCTGCCGCGATCGCCGGCGTCGCGGATTTGAAGCAGATGCTGTCGTTCGAGAAAGGGCGCACCGGCTTCTCGAGCCCGACGATCGCTTATTGGCGCCGGGCCATGGGGGTCGACGAGAAAAACACCGCCGACGAGCGGCTCGAGGCCGCCTCGCCGGCGTTGCACGCCGACAAGGTTCGCGCGCCCGTGCTGCTGATTCACGGCCGCGACGATACGGTCGTGCCGATCATGCAAAGCCGGCTCATGGAGACCGCGCTCAGGGGCGCGGGCAAGAGCGTGCAGCTCGTCGAGCTCGAAGGCGAGGACCACTGGCTGTCGGGCGCGAAAACGCGCCTCGAGACGCTGAGGGCCTTGGACGCGTTCCTCGCGGAGCACCTCGCGAAGAAATGATGCGGCGGCCGCGCGCGGCGGCGCCGGTCAGGAGGACAGCAACAGCGAGCCGGTGGGCGAGACCTTTGCTGCGAGCGCGCGGATGTACGCGCTGAACTCGGGGTCCTCGCCCTCGAGCAGCAGGGGCAGCAGCGCGCGGAAGTCCTCGCGGCGGCACCACTGGTGCATGTAGTCCTCCCACGACAGCCAGCGGCGCTGCTGTCGCTTGCTCATCTTCTTCTCGTAGAGCAGCAGGTACGCACGCTCGAACAGCGAGATCAGCATGCTGAAGATGATGAACATGCGCTCGCGTTGCTCGTCGTTGAGCTCCGGCGTCTGCTCGGGCGTGAACAGGTGCAGGTCGGGATGGCCGAGCGCCATCTTCAGAAATTCCTCGTAGTTGTCCGATAGGAGCTGATACACCTCCTCGTCCTCGTTGTTGCGCTCCTTCTTCTGCTCGTAGACGAAAACGAAGATTGCGAGCGGCAGGCCGATCGTCGTGACGACGTAGCTCAGGAGCTCCCACGTCTCGATGTCCATGATCCGCATGTCCATGACCCGCGCTCCGCGCAAGACAGGGCCCCAAACGGCCGGCGCGCCGAGGCAGTTTCGCACACCTCGGCTCCGCTTCTCGGGCCGCCGGAGGTATCATGGGCGGGGATCACCGGTCCGCGACATCCAGGGGAGCTCGAGATGGCTGAACTGCTCGGCAAGAATTTCACGCCGCCCGACGTCCATGCCAAGGTGACCGGCAAGGCCAAGTATGCGGAGGACATCCGCGTCGACGGCATGGTGTTCGTGAAGCTACTGACGAGCCCGATGCCGCACGCGCGCGTGACGAGCGTGGACGCGAGCGCGGCGCTCGCGATGCCCGGCGTGCACGGCATCTTGCGGGCGGAAGAGGTCAACAACCCGCCGGCGCCGGGGGAGACCATCCTCACCGACGAGCCGCTGTTCGTCGGCCATCCGATCCTGGCCGTCGCGGCCGATACCGAGGAGCTCGCGAGCGACGCGATCGAAGAGATCAAGGTCACGTACGAAGAGCTGCCGTTCACGGTCGACCCCCTGCAGAGCCTGTTCCCCGGCGGGCCGAACGCGCGCAGCGAAGGCAACGTGGCACAGGGCCCGCAGATTCGCACGGTGAAGTGGTCGGCGCAGGCGTTCGCGGCCGTGGGCGAGGGGCAACTGCCGGAAGGCGAGCCGCTCGCCGAATGGTCGTTCGGCGACGTCGACGCCGGTTTGGCGGCCGCCAAGCTCGTGCTCGACGAGACGTTCGTGACGGCCGGCCTCGCGCATCACTCGATGGAGCCGCGCAGCGCGCTCGCCTACTGGCAAAACGGCAAGTGTTTCCTCTACGGCTCTACGCAAAGCCAGAGCTTCCCGATTCCGGGCATCGCGCAGCTGTGCGGCGTCGAGCCCGCGGACCTCGTCTACGTCTCGGAGTTCTGCGGCGGCGGCTTCGGCTCGAAGGGCGGGGCGTATCCCTTGATGGCGATCCCCGCGCTCATGTCGAAGAAGATCGGCCGGCCCGTGATGATGCGCGTATCGCGTCACGAGGAATACTTCATGGGCTCGGCGCGCGCCGGGTTCCAGGGCCGCATCAAGATGGGCTTTGCGGCCGACGGCCGCGTGACGGCCGTCGACCTCTACATCGTGCAGGAGAACGGTCCGAACCAAGGGTTCAACGACTGGATGTCGGCCGCCGAGGCCGTCTCGCTCGTCTATCAGCCGCCGGCCATGCGTTTCCGCGGCATTCCCGTAATGACGAATACGCCGCCGCGCGGCCCGCAGCGCGGCCCGGGCCAGAACCAGATCGCGGCGGCCGTCGAGCCGCTGATCGACAAGGCGGCCCGCCAGCTCGGGCTCGACCGCGTCGCGATTCGCCGCATCAACGCACCCGACAACTCGGCGAAGATCGGCCCGATGCAGGGCGGCGTCACGAGCGCGTACCTGAAGGACGCGCTCGACCGCGGCGCCCGGCAGTTCGACTGGGCCGAGCGGCAGGCCCGCAGCGGCAGGCGGAACGGCACCAAAGTGCGCGGCGTCGGCGTGGGCACGGCGTACCACTCGGCGGGCGGCAACGGCTTCGACGGCCTCGTCCGCATCACGCCCGACGGCAAGCTGCACATCCACACGGGCGTCGGCAATCTCGGCACGTACTCGCACACGGCCACGTCGCGCGTCGCGGCCGAGGTGCTGAAGATGAATTGGGACAATTGCGTCGTCGTGCGCGGCGACAGCAGCAAGCACCTGCCGTGGAATCTCGGCCAGTTCGGCAGCAACACGTCGTTCACGATGACGCGCACGAACTACGTCGCCGCGATGGACGCCGTCGCGAAGCTCAAGGAGATCGCGGCGATGGACTTGGGCGGCGCCCCCGACGACTACGACATCGGCGGCGAACGCGTCTTCGCGAAGAGCGATCCGACGAAGGGCCTCACGTACGCGCAGGCCGCGCAGCGCGCGATCGAGCTCGGCGGCAAGTTCGACGCGCACGAGGTGCCGGACGACCTGAATCCCATGACGAAGGCGTCCGCGGCCGGCGTCGCCGGCTCGGGGCTGGTCGGCGTCGCGAAGGACAACTTGCCGCGCACGGGCACGGTGCCGGCGCTCGCGGCGGGGTTCATCGAGATCGACCTCGACATCGAGACGGGCAAGATCGAGATTCTCGACTACGTCGGCGTCGCCGATTGCGGCACGGTGCTGCACCCGCAGGGTCTCGCCCACCAGATCAAGAGCGGCGCCGTCATGGGCATCGGGCTGGCCGTGGCCGAGCGCCACATCTACGACCCGCAGAACGGGCTGCCCGGCAACGTCGGGCTGCTCCAGGCGAAGCCCGTGTCGTACCTCGACGTGCCGGCCACGATGCAGACGGCCTGGGTCGACATCGCCGACGCGCAGAATCCCGTCGGCGCGAAGGGCATCGGCGAGCCCGTACAGGGCTGTGCGGCCGCGGCCTTACTGTGCGCGATCTCGGACGCGCTCGGCGGCCATTATTTCAACCGCACGCCCGTGATGCCCGACATGATCGTCAACGCGGCGGCGAAGCGCGAGCCGTCGCACAAGCCCTTGCAGGTCAACACGGCATGAACGCAAGCACGCGCACGGCCGGCCTGTTGAGCGGGGCGGCCTTTTCACCTAGCATCCTTTCGATTTTGGGCGCGTTCGGCGCGCCGGAGGGGGGAAATCCCTATGGCTGACAATCCCAACGGCCGGAATTACCCGGAACCGCGGTTCGACACCTTCGTCTCGAAGGCGACATCGCGGCGGCAGTTCATAAAAGGTGTCATTTTTTCCGGCGCCGCCGTCACGGGCGGCGGGTACCTGTTGTCGCTCGGCGGCTGCGCGCGCGAAGGCGCCCCGGCCGGCGGCGTCGAGCGCCTGCTCACGCTGAACGTCAACGGCCAGATGCGGCCCGTCGACGTACTGCCGCACGAGACGCTCGCGATGACGCTGCGCTACAAGCTCGGGCTCACGGGCACGAAGCTCGGCTGCGACCGCGGCGAGTGCGGCGCCTGTACCGTGCTCGTCGACGGCGTCGCGCACTACTCGTGCTCGACGCTGACGCACTCGGTGCGCGGCCGCGAGATCACGACGATCGAAGGACTCGAAGGGCCGAACGGCGAGCTGCACAAAGTGCAGCAGGCCATGATCGACGAGCTCGGTCCGCAGTGCGGTTTTTGCACTCCGGGCCAGATCATGTCGGCCGTCGCGCTGCTCAACGAGAATCCGACGCCGACGCGCGAAGAGGCGCGGCACGCGCTGTCGGGCAACCTCTGCCGCTGCGGAGCGTACGACCACTATCTGAACGCGGTGATGCGCGCAGCCAATGGCGAGCGCGTGAGTCAGGCCTGAGCGGGCGTAACCGCTAACGGAAGGAGTTTCGGCAATGGCCAGAGACATGATGAGCGCTTTCGAGCTCTACCAGCCGGACACGGTGGAAGGAGCGGTCGAGCTTCTCGCACGGTTCGGCGAAGAGGGCTGGGCGCTTGCCGGCGGCAACGACAGCTTCGATTGGTTCAAGGACCGCATCAAGCGGCCGAAGTACGTCGTCGATTTGGGCGGCATCGCGGCGCTCAAGGGTATCCGCGAGACGCAAGACGGCGGCGTCGAGATCGGCGCGCTGACGACCTTGACGGAGGTGGAGCGTAGCCCCGTCATCCAGAATCGCTACAAGGTGCTGGCCGACGCGGCGCGTCGCGTCGCGAGCCCGCAGATCCGCAACTCCGGCACGATCGGCGGCAATGTCTGCCAGGACGCGCGCTGCTGGTACTACCGCTACGGCGTCAATTGCTATCGAGCCGGCGGCAACACGTGCTACGCCGATACGCCGGAGGGGCAAAACCGCGAGCACTGCCTCTGGGGCGCCGACCGCTGCGTGGCCGTGAGCCCGTCGGACACGGCACCGGCGCTCGTGGCGCTCGACGCCACGATGGTCATCGTCGGCCCGGGCGGCCAGCGCGAGGTGAAGGCCGAGCAATTTTTCATTGGCCCGAACATCGACATCGAGCGCATGACCGTGCTCGAGGACGGCGACGTGCTGACCGCGATCCGCCTGCCGGCCGAGTGGAGCGGCGCGCGCTTCTATTTCGAGAAGGTGGCGGACCGCAACACGTGGGACTTCCCGCTCGTCAACATCGCGGCCGCGATGAAGGTGAGCGGCGCCGGCGGCGCCGAGACCGTCGATCAGATCCGCATCGTCGCCGGCGCCGTGCAGTGCGTGCCGCGGCGGCTCACGGTCGTCGAGGAGGTCGTGCGCGGCCAACCGAAGACCGCGGAGACGGCCACGCTCGCGGGGCAGAGCGCCGTGCGCGGCGCCACGCCGCTCAACTTCAACCACTTCAAGATTCCGCTGCTGCAAAACCTCGTCACGCGCGCCATTCGCGACGCGTGACGTGCGCTGCACGCTTGCGGCGTTCGGCTAGCGAGTGCCCGTGGAGATCTTTCGTTTCAGCCGCGACGTTTACGGGCGCGAGACGCTGCAAGGGATGTCGTGGGATCTGTTCTGGGTGTTCGTCGGCCTCGGGTTGGCGCTAATCGCGGTCCACGCTTTGTATCGGCTGCTCCTCGCTCCAAAGCGAAAATAACGCGACCGTGACCACGCCCGCACGCGCCAATGAAGGCGGCTCGGCGACCGCCGAGCGCATCGTCCGGCACGCGCTGCCGGACCGCCTGTTCCACTGGATTTCGGCCGCCTGTGTGCTGACCCTGCTCGGGACGGCGTTCCTGCCCATCCTGGGCGTCCAATTCGCGTGGGTGACGGTGCACTGGGTCGCGGGCGTCGTGCTCGCGGCCGCCGTGCTGTTCCACGTCGCGCGCGTGCTCGTGCGCGGCACCTGGGCCTCGATGTGGATCGGACGCCCGGACTTGCGCGACGCGCTCGAGATTGCGGCGTCCACGCTGCGCCGCGCGCTGCCGACGCGGCGGCCCGGCAAGTACTCCGTGGCGCAGAAGCTGATTCACCATGCGTTCGCGGCCGTCGTGCTGACGACGCTCGTGACCGGCGGCCTGATGCTGCTGCGCATCGATACGCCATGGTGGCGCCGCAATCCGTACCTGCTCGCGGACTCGACGTGGGGTATCGTGTACGTGCTGCACGGGCTCGCGGCGCTCTTGCTCGTCACGATGGTGATGATGCACGTCTATTTCGCGCTGCGGCCCGAGAAGCTCAAGCTCACGCGCGCGATGCTTCGCGGCTGGATCACGCGCACCGAGTTCGACGAGCACTACGATGGTAGCCGCTGGCGGGTGGAGCGATGACGACGAGCGACGATCTGAAGCAACGCATCGATGCGATCGAGACGGGCTACGAGTTCATGCTCGCCTACGCGGCGCAGGGCCGGCAGACCGACAAAGGCGCCGCGGCGGGACGCAGCGTGCGCGATTATCTCGAAAAGATGGTTGCCGCGCTCGAGGGCTTGAGCGCCGTGATAGCCGCGCGCGCGAACGAGCAGGGTCGCGAGCTGGCGGAGAAAGGTGCCGCGTTCTTCGCGGCCGTCGACGCGGACGCAAAGGTCACGCTCGCGGCCTTGCGCCTTGCGCTGGCGCGCGAGGATTTGAGCTCGCAGCTCGTCGACAATTTGAATGCGTCGATTCACGTGCGCGCGCTCTTGACGGATCTCTTCATCGTCGACGAGGCGCTGAAGCCGAGCCAGGCGCGCCCGTAGCCGTTGCTCGAAGCACTGAGAATCCTGCCGCCCCACGTTGCTCGCGACTTGCCGCGGCTTGCGCGATTTGGCTATGCTGCCCGAAGGGTTCGTTGCGCGAACCATCAAGGGTCGGGGTCCAATGAGAAAATTCTTCGCCACGTTCGTCGGTGCTTCGCTCGTTTCCCTGCTCGCTGCGTGCGGCGGTGGTAGCACCGGTCCCACCATTCCGGATACGCCCGAAGGCGCGGCGTTCCAGTTCCGCACCTCGCTGATGGAAGCCATCGCCTGGAAGATGACGCAGGTGGGCGGCATGGCGGACGGCGACATTCCCGTCGACGAGCAGGCGTTTCGCAAGCACGCGGCCGACGTTGCCGCGCTCGCCGGCATGGTGACGGACGGCTTCATCCCGAACAGCGCCATCGAGGGCAGCGCGGCGTTGCCGGAGATCTGGACGAACAACGCCGACTTCCAGGCGAAGGCCGCCGATTTCAAGAACGCCGCCGACGCGCTCGCGATGGCAGCGCAGACGCAGGGCTTCGAAAGTGCCAAGGGCATGGTGCAGGCCGTGCGCCAGACCTGCGGCGGCTGCCATCGGCCGTATCGCCGCCGCGCCGCGGAGTAACTGCACGAGAATCGCGTTTCTGCGCGCCGGCTACTGCAGCGTGCCTTTGCGCTGGAAGCCGGCGCGGTCGCCGGAGCGGATCTTGAGCTGCATGCGCTCGGCGTTGCGCAAGACGATGAGCGGCACGTCGACGCCCGCGCTTCCCAAGCTCCAGACGCGCCGGAACATGTTCGCGAGCCCGACGACGGGCTCGTCGTCGATGCCGACGATGACGTCGCCGGGGCGCAGGCCCGCCTTGTCGGCCGGGCAGTTGCGATAGACGCCGACGACCGTGAGGTCGTGCTGGTCGTCGTGCACGAGCATGCCGAGCCACGGCCGTGGCGGCGACAAGCGCCGGCCGTGCTGGCAGATCTCGTCGACGATCGGCGCGAGCAGCTCGATCGGCACGAACATGTTCACGTCGCAGGTGCCGGCGCGTGTCTCGAATCCTTGGATGACGAGCGAGCCCAAGCCGCAGAGCCGGCCCTGTCCGTCGACGAGCGCGGCGCCCGACCAGCTGTCGTGCGGCGGTGTCGTGAACACGGCTTGATCGAGCACGTATTCCCACCGGCCCGCGAATTCTTGCTTCGCGACGACGCGCGCATCCGTGTGCTGCTCTTTGCCGCCGCTGCCGATCACCGTCACGCTGTCGCCGACGGCGAGCGAGTCCGCGCGCCCGATCGGAATCGCGGGCCCGTGTAGCGGCAGGGAAGGTTTCACGAGCGCGAGCCCGCTGTCGAAGTCGTAGCCGAGCAAGAATCCCGGCACGACCGCGGCGCGCGTGCCGATCCAGATCTGCTCCGCCTCGTGTACGACGTAGCCGATCGTCGCGATCAAGCCGTCCGAGCGAATGCGCACGCCGTGGCCGACGCGCTCGGTGCCGAGCAAGCCCGCGCTCATCGCGTCTTCCGGCACGTGCGCGGTGAGCGAAACGAGCGTGCCGGCGACTTTCGCTGCGACTTCGGCGCTCATGCTGCAAATGGTAGCGTCGCTTCGCGCGCTGCGCGAGCCGCGCGGTTCACGCCGTGGGAGCCGCCTTGCGGCGAAAGCCGATGCGATTGCGCGCGAACCTTTAGAAAAAATATGACAAAACAAAGGAATGCAGAGGATAGCCGAAGGCTCGCGCAGAAAACCCGTATGGCATACTTTTTCTGGCGCGCGTCCTGCGCGCGCACTTTGGCCCCTCCTGACGCTCGCACGGAAGCAAGCTCACGACTCGACGGAACCGGAAGACGTTCATGAAAAACGCTTTGCTCATCGTGCTCGCGTTCGCTCTGGGTGGAGGCGCCGTGTGGTATTTCATGCATGAGCGCGCCGGCAACGG
>JBBIJV010000109.1:0-11723 GCA_037445815.1 Rhodospirillaceae bacterium | reverse complement strand
TCAATCTTGTCGATGCAGCACGTTTGAACGAGAGATACGGCGCGCGACGGAGTCGGTTGCGATTAACCCCGGCCTTCAATGTGCCGACGGTTTCGTCCGCGCTCTTGCACGGGGCTGGTTAATGGGCGCTTGTTATGTGACTACCTGCGACTGCGCCAAAAGCCGGGTCTTCGACGGCGGTGGCCGATCGCGATGACCAAGATCTCTTCCGGTCTCGCTCGGTAGTAAATGCGGTATGGGAATCGCGCGATCGTTCGGACTCGAACTTCGCCGCGCTCGACGCTGGCAGCTTGCGGATACTCGCGGATGAATCGAAACGCACGGCGCACCTCATGCAGCAACGCTCGCCCCAAGCCCTCCTGCTCCGCTTCGTAGAACCGGGCCGCGGCTCGCAGGTCCTCCTCCGCCTCTGGAAGGAGGCGCATCCGCGTCATTTCAACTGACGCTCGATCTCAGACACCGCCTCATCGGCATCGCGTGCTTGGGTAGCGCCCCGGTCGTATTCTCCAAGGCGGTGCTCCGCCTCATTCAACCACAGCTCGTCCACGTCTTCGTCGTGGCCGGGTTCCAGGCTCTCGATCAATTTTAACGCCAGTCGCGCCCTCTCCCGCTGCGGTAGCTGGGCCGCCTGCTCTTCGACGCTCGCCTGGTCGCGTTTCATGGATTCACCGTAGAACGGTTGAACCAGATCGTCAATGCTCCAAATCTCGCGCTTCCGCCCAATTTGTCACCACAAGGGCTCCGCCGGGAAAATCCTCGGCACAGCGGCAAGAAGATCGGCAACGTGCATCTGAAGTGGGCCTTTTCCGAAGCGGCGGTACTGTTCCTGCGCGGCAATCCCGGAGGGCAGCGCTATGTCGAGCGGCTCGCCAAGAAGCACGGCAAGGGCAAGGCAAGGCCCTCTCGATCCTCGCCGCTCACTTGGGGCGGGCAGCCTACACGATGCTCAAACGCCGCGTCCCGTTCGATCAGGCGAAATTCTTCGCCCGCGCCGCTTGAAACGGAGTGGGGACAGCGAAGCCCGCCGCCTAACTGGTGAGCCCGATGGGATCAGTGACCACGTGTCCAGCGCGGCGCGTGTGCATAATGAAATGACGCACATGCGCCGCGCCCGCGCCGACGTGTCACGGTCCGCTGCAACTGCTTAGGCGGCTGGCACATGCTCTCTAGTGAGACTCATCCGCTTGGTTGCTGCGATCCACAATAGACGTCCCGTCTGGCAGCCCGCCCCAACTCTTGCCCGTCCACTCCCACAGCTGGTCAACGTTGAGCTCCCTCGGGGGTTCGAACGTCGGTTCAGGGATCAGACCCTTAGAAAGATATAGCAGGTTCGTAGTTCGGACGCGGCCGATGATGAGTCCTTCATCGATCCTCTCCGCCGAAACGATCTGGATCTCCCGACGAACGTCGGTAGTGATAAAGCGCGAAAGGCTTGTGCCTTTTTGAAACCGCCGTCGACGAAACCACCGTTGAATTCTCGCGAACATCTGTAGGTGCGATGAGGCGTCGTTGTCCGCCTAACGCTCGCCTAACGCCGCTGTTCAGCGGCCGCGCGCTGCCGTGTAAAGCGCGGCGCGAGCGCATAATGCAATGGCGCGCTCGCGCCGTCGCCGCGCCGACGTGTCACGGTCCGCTGCAACTGCTTATACGACCGCCTGCAAGAGGGCGATATCACTGCGATCCTTCTCATCGCTTCGCTCCGCAAATGCACGACGCTTCATGGTCAGAAGATCCGACGCTGCAGCCACCCGGACTGGAACGCCGTTTAGCGCTGCAGCGGTGGTGCGCTCCCACATGGCATCGAAATCGTCCTCCTCGTACGGCGTGAGGATATCAAGGTACAGCGCGCGTTTCTGTCGGTAGTGTTGCCGCGGTCGCGAGAAGTCGGTGGGCCGGAAGCCGGCCGCGTCGTTGAACTGAAACAAGACGTTCACAATCGCCGCTCCCGCGTCTGCGGTTTCGAGCCTGTTATACGGCGCCGGCCTGCGACTCGTGGAGGCCGTCCGTTTGAGAGTAAAGGACGTCGACTTCGGCTACCGGCAGATCGTAGTGCGCGACGCAAAGGTGCCAAGGATCGCGTCGTGCCGTTGCCCGAAACGCTCATCGCACCGCTCCGGGCCCACTTGGTGCGCGTGCGCGCACTGTTCGACGACGATTGCCGGCAAGGACTCGGTCACGTTCATCTCCCGAATGCGCTCGCGAAGAAGTACCCGAATGCCAGCCGAGAATGGGTGTGGCAGTACGTGTTTCCGAGCAGCCGCGTATCGTTCGACCCGAGAGACCGCACGGCTCGTCGACACCACGTTCACGAGAACGGATTACAGAAGGCAGTGCACCGCGCCGCCGTGCCCGCTCGCTTGACGAAGAACGTGAATTGCCATTCCTTGCGTCATTCGTTTGCGACGCACCTGCTCGAGGCCGGCTACGACATCCGCACGGTGCAGGAGCTCCTCGGTGCGGCGTACGCCGACGTTTCCACGACGATGATTTACACGCACGTGCTCAACCGCGGCGGGCACGGCGTGCGAAGCCCGCTCGACTTCGAGTAGAAACGCTCGCGAAAGCAAAGCACCGCCCGAGCGGTGCCCGCTTCACGTCGACGAAGCGATGCTCGAGCTGGGCGTCGAAGCGCGCGTTGCGCCCGCCGTAACGGCGGCGAGCGCAACGACGCTTCTCGAGAGACTAACCTTGCGGGTTCGGTTCGAGCCGAATGATATTGCTCGGCTGACCCGGGAACTGGTTGTCGACGGCAATGTAGATGAAGCCGTCCGGGCCCTGCCGCACGTCGCGAATACGATATTGGCCGGCGAGCAGCGGCTCGCGATTCGTCACGACGGGGCCGTTCAACGAGAAGCGGACGAGCTGCCGGTAGTTGCCCGCCATGCCGCCGGCGAACGCGTTGCCCTTCCAGTTCGGGAACTTGTCGCCCGTGTAGAACATGAGGCCCGAGATGCCGATCGACGGCACGAAGAACGCCCGCGGCTGCTCCATGCCTTCCTTGTAGCGCGTGGCGTGGATCTCGGTGCCGAGCGTGTAGTTCGCGCCGTAGCCGATCACGGGCCAACCATAGTTCTTGCCCTTCTCGATGAGGTTGAGCTCGTCGCCGCCTTGCGGGCCGTGTTCCGTCTCCCAAAGGGTGTTCGTCTCCGCGTTCCACGCGAGGCCCTGCGGATTGCGGTGCCCGTAGCTCCAGATCTCCGGCAGCGCTCCGGCCCGGCCCACGAACGGATTGTCGCTCGGCACGGAGCCGTCGTCGTTCAAGCGGATGATCTTGCCTTGGTGGCTGCCTAGGTTCTGCGCGGGATGGCCTGCGAGATCGGGGTCCATCGCGCCGTCCGGGCGCCGCGGGAAGAGACCCGCCATGCGGTCGCCGACCGACATGAAGAGATGGCCTTGACCGTCGAACGCGATGCGCGCACCGAAGTGCCCCGGCGCGTTGTTCCAGGCCTTCGCCTCGAAGATTTCTTTGGCGTCGACGAGCCGATCGTTCTCGAGCTTCGCGCGCATCAGCGCCGTCGTGCCTTCCATGCCGCCGTTACGCGGCTTCGCGTAGCTCAAATAGATGTAGTGGTTCTGCGCGAAGTTCGGATGGACGGCGACTTCTTGCATGCCGCCTTGGCCTTGAGCGCGCACTTCCGGCACGCCCGGGACGGGGTCCGGCAGCAGCTTGCCGTCGCGGATGATGCGCAGCGTGCCGACGCGTTCCGTGACGAGCATGTCGCCGTTCGGCAGCCAGGCCATGCTCCAGGGATTGCGCAAGCCTTCCGCAACCGTCACGACTTTGAATCGCTCGCCGGGCGGCCCGGGCGGCTGCGCCAGCACGGACGTTGAGACCGTGAACGTCGCCGTGGCGACGAATACTGCGGCCGCGCGAGCCGATGTGGCCAATCTCGATGTTGCCTTCATGAATGATTCCTTTGTTGCGCGCCCCCGCGCTCAATCAATGAGGCAACGCAAGTCGCGTTGCCGATCGTTCTTCGTATCCTGCCCGAGCGGGCTTCGCCGGCAATCTTAGCGCGAAGCCCGCGTGCTGAGCACGGTCAAGGATCGAGAAATCTCGATTCTTAGGCCGATTGACGCTTCCCGCCCGTTCGGCGAGGCTTGGTTCGAGGGGGCGGAACCATGAGCAATCGCAGGGCATTCTTGCGGGCGGCGGGCGCGGCGGCGCTCGCGTTCGGCGCGTCCCGCGCCTTCGGCCAAGCTGCGCCGAAGCGCGTGATGGTGGGCGGCCGGCGGGTCTCGGTCGTGGACGTTCACGCGCACTGCGTGTTCCCCGAAGTGTCGCGACGCGTGCCGGGCATCAACGCGCCGCGCGTCGCGCCGCCGACACTCGTGCTAGGCCCAGAGCGGCTCGCGGCAATGGACGAGCGCGGCATCGACGTTCAGGCGCTCAGCGTCAACGCTTACTGGTGGTACTCCGCAAATCGCAACGATGCGCGCGCCGTCGTCGCGACACACGACGAAGGCATCGCAGTCTGGTGCAAGGAGCACCCCACGCGGTTCGTCGGCCTGAGCTCTCCTGCGTTGCAGTACCCGGACCTCGCGGCGGAGCAACTCGAGCACGCGGTGAAGAATCTCGGCGCGCGCGGCGCGTCGATCGGCGGCCACGTCAACAACGAGCCGCCGACCGGCGAAAAATACGATCCGTTCTGGGCCAAGGCCGAGGAGCTCGGCGTGCCCGTCTTCATGCACCCGAACAACGCGCAGAACATCGCGCGCGAGGGTGCGCTCGGCGGCCGCGGCGGGATGGACAACATCGTCGGCAATCCGCTCGAGACCACCGTGTTCTTGAGCCGCATGATCTTCGAGGGAACGCTCGACCGATTTCCGAAGCTCGTCGTCTGCGCGGCGCACGGCGGCGGTTTCCTGCCGTCGTACCTCGGCCGCAGCGACGCGGCTTGTGTGCGCGACGGAGCGAACTGCGCGAACGAGCGCAAGCCGAGCGAGTACTTCAAGGACCGGATCGTCGTCGACTCCATGGTCTTCTCGTCGGAAGGCCTGCGGCACCTCGTGGCCGAGACCGGTGTGAGCCAGGTCGTTTACGGCTCCGACTTGCCGTACTCGTGGCCCGACACGATCGACGTCATCGCCGAGGCGCCGTTCCTGTCGAATGCGGACAAGGAGGCGATTTTGGGCGGCAACTTGAAGCGGTTGCTCCGCATCGGAGGCTGAGAAGATGGCAGTCCTACGGTATCTCGTCTTCATGGCCGTAGGCGTCGTCGTGGCCTCCTTGCTGTTCCTGGTGCTCAGCTTGCTCGTCGACGCGAACTTCGACGCCGGCGTCGGCTTCGTCGAACGGTGGATCGAGCGCGCGACGTGCGAGCAGTACGAGCTTTCGGGCACTGTGCGCGATACGCGAGGCCGGCCCGTCGCTTTCGCCGTCGTCGAGGCGTCCTACTTCGACGAGCGCTTGAGCACGCGCACGACGAGCGACGGCCGGTTCACGCTCGCGGCCGACGAAGCCATCTGCGATCGGCGGCCGCCGCGCACCGTGGAGTTGATCGTCATGGCCGACGACTTCCGCCCGAGGCGCTCGTCCATTCCGTTCGATGAGAGTAGGATCGAGGTAACGCTCGAGCCGCGCGACTTCGCGCCTTAGCCGGGGGACAGCGTCATGCTGACGAAATACTCGACCGTGCTGCTCGGCGCGGTAGCCCTGTCCGTGCCCGGGGCGTTCGCGCAGCAAGACGACGAGGAGGACTTGGAGCCCGTGCGCTGCCTGTCGATGGCGAGCATCCGCTCCACGAAGATCGTCGACGACAGCACCGTGTTGTTCTTTCATGGCCGCGGACGCGTGTACGTGAATCGCTTCGAGCGGCAGTGCGTTGGCCTCGCGCGCGCGAGCAAGTTCACCTATCAAGTGCAGACGGGAGCACGGCACGCGCGGCTTTGCGCCACCGACACGATCACGGTGCTCGAGCGGACGGGCCGCGGCTTCAACTGCGATCTCGGGATGTTCGAGCCGGTCTCGCGCGAGGAGGCCGAAAGCTTCATCGCCGGCCCCAATCGCGCCGTGACTTTCGCGACCGCCGAGCTGCCGCCGGACGACGCTCCGGCCGAAGAGCCGCCGGCGCCGAGCTCCGACCCGCAGTGAGCTATGCCGCGCCGGCGCGGCGGCCGGCGCGCTCGTGCCGCTCTTCGGCGAACGCCTCGATGGTTTTGGCGGAAAATGCGGGCAAGTCGTCGGGCTCGCGGCTCGTGACGAGCCCTTGATCGACGTGCAATTGCTCGTCGACCCACTGGCCGCCGGCGTTCTTGATGTCGGTCTTCAAGCTCGGCCATGACGTGAGCGTGCGGTCGCGCACGACGCCGGCCTCGACGAGCGTCCAGGGCCCGTGAAAGATCGCGGCAACGGGCTTCGATTGCTCGAAGAGTTGCCGCACGAATTGGACGGCTTTTTCGTCGGCGCGCAACGTGTCGGAGTTCATCACGCCGCCCGGCAGCACGAGCCCGTCGTAGTCCGACGCGTCGGCGTCCTCGGTGCAAGTTGCGTGCCGAGGCTTTCTGCGGCGCGCCGGCGCGCTGTGCTAGCGTGCGTTACACGTATCCGCGCGAGCATCCACTTGAGCCTCGACAGCGAGCAGCCGCGCCCAAGACGCTTTTCGATGATCCGCGACTTCCAGTTTGCGGATTGGTTCACGCTTGCGAACGCCGTCTGCGGCTTCGGCGCGGTGCTCACGAGCATGACGTATCTCGAAACCGGAGACGTGAGCCGCATCTATGTTGCGAGCGCCGCGATTTTTGGCGCGGTCGTCCTCGACGTGCTCGACGGCCGCGTCGCGCGTTGGCGGCAGACGTCGTCGGCGATGGGCCGCGAGCTCGACTCGCTGGCCGACGTGATCTCGTTCGGCGTGGCGCCCGCCGTGCTCGCGTACGCCTGCGGCATCCAGGGGTTTCTGGATCGCGTCGTGCTCGCGTATTTCGTGGCCTGCGGCGTGTCGCGGCTCGCGCGCTACAACGTGACGGCCGACGAGCTGTCAGCCGGCACGGGCAAGGTCACGTATTTCGAAGGCACGCCGATCCCGACGTCGATCTTGCTCGTCGGCGTGCTCGCGATCGCGGCTTATTTCGGCGCCATCGGCGAGCGGTTGTGGCTCGGCGAGATCGAGATCGGCGGTTTCCGGCTGCACTGGCTCGCGCTGCCGTACGCTGCCTCCGGCTCGCTGATGATCAGCCGGATCCGCATTCCGAAGATCTGACGTTTGAAGCTCCGCGCGAGCGGCCGTTGGGCGCGCTCGAGCGCGTCGTGACGTACTCGCGGACCCGCGTCTAGTGCGAAACGGCGCGCTCGGCGCCGAGCCCCGTATTCGCGCGCACGCTGAGCTCGGTGAACTTCTGCTCGGCCGCTGGCTCGCGTGTGAGCAGCGTGCCGAGCACCGCGCCCAAGAATCCCAGCGGGATGCTGAGGATGCCGGGGTTCTCGAGCGGGAAGATGGCGTCGGCCCGCATGATGCTCGGGCTCAGCGCGATCAGCACGAGCGACGACACGAGGCCCGACGCCAAGCCGCAGACGGCGCCGGCCGTGTTGAAGCGGCGCCAGAAGAGCGACAGCACGATCACGGGCAAGTTGGCCGATGCGGCCACCGCGAACGCGAGCGCCACGAGGAAAGCCACGTTCGCGTTCGGGCCGAGCAGGATCGCGATCAAGATCGAGATCGCTCCGACGAAGAACGCAGTCACCCTCGCGACGCGCACTTCTTCTCCTTCGCGCCGCTCGCGGCCGCCGTGCAGCACGTTCGTCCAGAAGTCGTGCGCGAACGACGTCGAGGCCGAGATGGTGAGGCCTGCGACGACCGCGAGGATCGTCGCGAACGCGATCGCCGAGATGAACGCGAAGAACAGATCGCCGGCAAGCGCTTGTGCGAGCAGCGGCGCGCTCATGTTGTTGCCGCCGTTCGCCGCGATGAAGTCGCGGCCGACGATCGTGGCCGCGCCGAAGCCCAGGAACGTGGTGAGGATATAGAACGTGCCGATGATCAGCATCGCCCAGACCACGCTGTTGCGCGCCGTGCGCGCGTCGGGAACCGTGTAGAAGCGCACGAGGATGTGCGGCAAGCCGGCGGTGCCGAAGATCAGCGCCATGCCGAGCGAGATCAGATCGAGCGCGCCGTACGGCGGCGTGTAACGCAGGCCCGGCGTCATGAAATCCTGCGTCACCGCTTGGCCCTGCGCGTTCGTGTACGTGACCTGCCCGATCGCGTCGAAGAACGCGGTCAGACTGAAGCCGTAGTGCGCGAGCACGAGGAAGCTGAGCAGAATCGTGCCCGCCATCAGCAGCACGGCCTTGACGATCTGTACCCACGTCGTCGCCAGCATGCCGCCGAATACGACGTACACGATCATCAGCACGCCGATGCCGACGACGGCCGTCGTGTACGTGATGCCCGTGCCTTGCAGCAGGAGCGACACGAGTGCGCCGGCTCCGACCATCTGCGCGATCATGTAGAACGTGCTCACGGTGAGCGTCGAGAGCGCGCCCATCGCGCGCACGGGCCGCGGGCGGAGGCGATACGCGAGCACATCGGCCATCGTGTACTTGCCCGCGTTGCGCAGCGGCTCGGCGACGATCAGGAGCACCGTCAAGTACGCGACGAGCCAGCCGACGGAGTACATGAAGCCGTCGTAGCCCTGGAACGCGATGATGCCGGCGATGCCGAGGAACGACGCCGCGCTCATGTAGTCGCCGGCCACGGCGACGCCGTTCTGCCAGGCCTTGAGCGTGCGTCCCGCCGCGAAGAACGCGCTCGAGCCCGAGCTCCTGCGCGCGGCCCACCACGTGATCCACAGCGTGATCGCGATGAACCCCAAAAACATCAGGACGGCTGGTGACACTAGCGGCCGCCTTTATCGATGACGTCGCGCGCCATCTTGTCGAAACGGCCGGCGGCGCGGACGTAAGCCCATGCCAGCAGCCAGGCCATGAAGAACTGCGACAGCGCGAACAGATAGCCGACGTTGACGACGCCGAGCACCTTGCGCGCCATGAGCTCGGGCGCATAGCCGACGAGCAGCGGCAGCGAGAAGTAATAGACGATGAAAAACACCGTGGCCGGAACGACGAACCGCCCCTTGGCCTTCAGCAGCGCCTTGAACTCCGCCGTGGCAGCCAGGCGTTCCCAGTCGGCGACGTCGCGGTCCTCGTCGGCGGTTTGCTCGTGCGGCGGCTTGCTCTTCGAGCGCCCGAGCGGCGCCACGTCCGTGGCGGCCCCGGCGTGCGGCGTGAGGTCGGCGTTCGAGGGCGGGTGCTCCGGCGTCATCGGCAAATGGTTTAGATGGAGTCTGGGCCGATGAATGAGTGTGGTGCGGCGAGCACGAGGGCAGCGTATATCGAAGCGTCGCTTGCTTCAAACGCGACTTCGGTACGATCGGCTCCGGCGGGTAGCCTGTAAGCTACCGCCTATGGCACCATCTTCGGCGCCGGTAGCCGGAGGGTCTATGAGCATCGGCCTTTTCATACTGCTGGTCGCCGGCGGCGCGGGAGCGCAAAGCGCGGCCGTTCAGTCGACCGCGCGGGAAATAGCCAACCAGCAACCAGAGGAAGTCATCGTTCGTGGGCGGCGCCTCGCGGACTTCAGGTTTCAGGTCGAGCAGGCGCGCGTGCGTGCTTACGACATCTTCAACGAGATCAACAGCGACGACGATTTCGACGTCCATTGCGTGCGCGAGCAGACGACGGGGACGCGCGTGCGGCAGCAAGTGTGTCGCGCGCAGTTCGAGGACCGCATCTCGGCCGCTGCGGCGCAGGACTACTTCGCCGCGCTACGTTGGGTCTGCCCCGACGGCGTAACGGGGGACTGTATTTTCAGCGACGCATCCGCTGCCGGAATCTCCGCGGCCCAGGGCGCCGAGGCCGAGGCGCCGATCAGGCGGAAACAGATGAACGCCGAAATCAACCGCCTTGCTCGCGAGAATCTCGGGCTCGCGCAAGCCATCGTGGATTGGTACGAGGCGAGCCTGCGTTATGACGAGGCGCGCAGACAATCGCGCGAGCGGCCGCGGGAGCGCTAAGCGGTTTTTTTCTGGAGGCCGTCGTCGACGGCGACGTTCTCGGGGGTCAGCTTGAGCCCGGCGGCCTGCGCGGTCTGCTCGATCAGCTTCGCGAAATCGCAGTCCGTGTGGCCGGCCTGCACGAGCTTGTCGACCTCGCCGCGCGCGGCCTTCGTCACGGGCAGCGGTACGCCGTGCTGCGCCGCGGCTTTGAGTCCCAGGTCGAGATCCTTGCGCAGCAGCACGGGGGTAAACGTCGGCGTGAAGTCGAGGTTCACGAGCGCCGGCGTCTTGTAGCGCGAGAACGGCGAGCCGACGACGCTGTTGTTGATGAACTCGAGGAACGCGCTGCGCTTCACGCCGCCTTTCTCGGCGAGCACGGTGATCTCGGCGAGCGATTGAGCGATCACGCCGAGCAGCAGGTTGTGGCAGATCTTCACCATGCGCGCGAGCTCGCCTTCGCCGACGTACGTGACGCCGCGCCCGAGCGCGCGAAGGTACGGCTCGGCCATGTCGAACGACGCGCGCGGGCCCGAGGCCACGATCGTCAGCGTGCCGGCCGCGACGACCTTCGCGTTGCCGCTGACGGGCGCCGCGAGCATCGCGGTGCCGAGCTTCGCGGCGGCGGCGCGCACTTGCGCCGAGGCCTCTTCCGAGACGCTCGAGCAGTCGACGATGAGCTTCGGCGAGCCGCCCGCGTCGAGCAGCCCGTCGGGCCCTGTGCAGACGGCGATCAAGTCGTCCGACGCCGACACCGTCGTAAAAACGATGTCATGGCCGCGCAACTCGCGCGGGCTCTCGACGATCTTCGCGCCGAGCTCGGCGAGCGGCTCGACCTTCGAGCGCGTGCGGTTGTAGACGCTGACCGCGTGGCCGGCCGCGAGCAGGCGCTTCGCCATCGCGAAGCCCATGCGGCCGCCGGCACCGACGAAGCCGAGCGTGCGCTGCGCCACTCTTATACCTCGACGACCCAGTGACTGGTCTCGATGATCTTGCGCACGCGATCCAGGAACGCCGCCGAGTAGGCGCCGTCGACGGCGCGATGGTCGAACGACTGCGCGAGCACGCCGACGGGGCGGATCGCGATCGAGTCGCCTTCGCTCGTCTCGACGACGACGGGTTTTTTGCGCACGCCGTCCGTCGACAGGATTGCGACCTGCGGCTGATTGATGATCGGGGCCGTGATCAACGTGCCGAAAGTGCCGGAGTTCGACAGCGTGTAGGTGCCGCCCTGGAAGTCGTCGGGCTTCAGCTTGCCGGCGCGCGAGCGCTGCGCGATCTCGGCGATCGCGTCGGCGAGCTGCGCCACGCTCATGCGGTCCGCGTGTTTGATGACGGGCGCCACGAGGCCTTCGGCGCCGAGATCGACGGCGATACCTAGGTTCACGCTCGGATGCAGGATCAGCGAGTCGCCGTGCACGCTCGAGTTCAAGTTCGGGAAGTCCTCGAGCGCACGGCAGACGGCGTTCGCGATGAAGGGCAGATACGTGAGCGAGTGGCCGTGGCGCTGTTTCCACGCATCGCGCAGGTTCCTGCGCACGACGTCGACGCGATAGAAATCGACCTCGACGGCTTGCAGCACGTGCGGGCTCGTGGCCTTCGACCGCACCATGTGCTCGGCCGTGAGCTTGCGGATGCGCGTGAACGGCACCGTCTTCGCGCCGGCCGGGGGAGGGCCGGCGGGCGTCTGCGACGGTGCGCGCGCTGCGGGCGCGGCGGCTGCGGGCGGAGCGACC
>JBBIJV010000108.1:0-11731 GCA_037445815.1 Rhodospirillaceae bacterium | reverse complement strand
CAGCGGTTGTCGGCGCGCAAGGGCGCGCGCCGCCGCCTGCTCGTCGTCGGGGGTAGCCAAGGCGCGCGCGTGTTGAACCAAACCGTGCCTAAAGCGCTGGCCGAGCTGTCGGCGGGCGAGCGGCCCGAGGTGTGGCACCAAGCCGGCCGCGGGCTCGCCGAGGCGCGCGCGGCGTACGAGGCTGCGGAAGTCGACGCGCGCATCGTCGAGTTCATCGAGGACATGGGCGCCGCGTACCAGTGGGCCGACCTCGTCGTGGCGCGCGCCGGTGCCTTGACGGTCTCGGAGCTCGCGACGGTCGGCGTCGGCGCAATACTCGTGCCGTTCGCGGCTGCCATCGACGATCACCAGACGCTGAACGCGCGGCATTTCGCGCAGGGCGGTGCCGCACGCGTCATCGCCGAGCGGGAGCTCGCGCCGAGCGTGCTCGCGGCGGCGCTGCGGGAGTGCCTCGGCGACCTCGACGCGTTGGCGCGCATGGCCGAAGCCGCGCACGCCAAGGCCAAGCACTCGGTCGCAGAGCGCATCGCGGACGCTTGCGTTGCCGCCGCGGAGGCGCACGCATGACGGCGCGCATGGGCCGCATCCGCAATATCCACTTCGTCGGCATCGGCGGCGCCGGCATGGCCGGCATCGCGGAAGTGTTGCTGAATTTGGGCTACTCGGTGAGCGGCACGGATTTGAAGCTGACGAGCGTCACGGATCGCCTGCGCTCGCTCGGTGCGCGCGTCGCCGAAGGGCATGCGGCCGCGAACTTGGGCGACGCCGACGTCGTCGTGGTCTCGAGCGCCGTGGCGCCCGACAACCCCGAGGTCGTCGCGGCGCACGGCCGGCGAATTCCCGTGGTGCCGCGCGCCGAGATGCTCGCGGAGATCATGCGCTTTCGCTACGGCATCGCGATCGCGGGCACGCACGGCAAGACGACCACGACGAGCTTGATCGCGAGCGTGCTCGCCGAGGCCGGCGTCGATCCCACGTTCGTGATCGGCGGCCGCTTGAAGAGCGCGAATGCGAACGCGAAGCTCGGCCTCGGGCAGTACCTCGTCGCCGAGGCAGACGAGAGCGACGCGTCGTTCCTGCATCTGCAGCCGATGATCGCCGTCGTCACGAACATCGATGCCGATCACTTGGGCAGCTACGAGAACGATATCGGCCGGCTCAAGCAGGGCTTCGTCGACTTCCTGCACAACCTGCCGTTCTACGGCCTCGCCGTCATGTGCAGCGACGACGCGAACACGCGCGAGCTGATTCCGTCGCTCGGGCGGCGAGTCGTCAGCTACGGCTTCGGCGAGCGCGCCGACGTCCGCGCGTCCGAGCTCGAGCGGCACGGGCAGCGCACGCGCTTCAAGGTCGAAGCGAAGGATCGCCGTGCGCCGTTGACCGTGGAGCTGAACCTGCCGGGCGCCCACAACGTGCTGAACTCGCTGGCCGCGATCGCCGTTGCGGCCGAGCTCGAGATTGCCGACGAGCCGCTCTTGAAAGCGCTCGCCGAGTTCTCGGGCGTCGATCGCCGGCTCCAGGTTCAGGGCACCGTCACGACGGCCGCGGGCCGCGTGACGTTCGTCGACGACTACGGCCACCATCCGACGGAGCTCGCGGCGACGATTGCCGCCGCTCGCGATGCCTGGCCGGGACGGCGGCTCGTCGTCTGCTTCCAGCCGCATCGCTATACGCGAACGCTCGCGCTGCTCGACGACTTCGCACAGGTGCTGTCGACGGTCGACGCGCTGATTCTCACGAACGTGTACTCGGCCGGCGAATCGCCGCTCGTGGGAGCCGACGGGAAGTCGCTCGCGCGTGCCGTGCGCGTTCGCGGCGCCGTCGAGCCGATCTTCATCGAGGACTTGAGCGAGCTGCCGCAAGTGCTCGCGCAGATCTTGAGGGCCGACGACGTCGTGCTGACGCTCGGCGCCGGCAGCATCGGCGCCGTCGCGCCGACGCTGCCGCGCGCATTGGCCAAGCCGACCAAGGCGGGAGCGCAGAAGTGAACGTCGCGCCGAGCGAGACGCCGACGACGGAAGCGCTGCGCAACGAGCCGCTGCGCAAGCACACGTCGTGGCGCGTCGGCGGCCCCGCCGACCTGTTCTACACGCCGACGTCGATCGAGGAGCTGAAACCGCTGCTCGCCGGTCTGCCGCCCGCGACGCCCGTTCATTGGCTCGGCTTCGGCTCGAACCTACTCGTGCGCGACGGCGGCATCCGCGGCGCCGTGATTGCGACGGCCAGCTTGCCGCGCGAGCTCGAGCGGCTCGACGAGCGGCGCGTGCGCGCGAGCGCGGGTCTTGCCTGCATGCTGCTCGCGAAGCGCTGCGTGCGCTGGCAGCTCGGCCCCGCGGCCTTCTTCGCGGGAATTCCTGGCACCGTCGGCGGCGCGCTCGCGATGAACGCCGGCGCGTTCGGCGGCGAGACTTGGACGCACGTCGAGAGCGTCACGACGATCGACCGCTGCGGCGAGGTGCGCCAGCGCCGGCGCGACGATTTCGAGATCGACTATCGCACCGTGCGCGGACCCGCGAACGAGTGGTTCTTGGGTGCCACGTTCCGCTTCGAGCACGACACCGCGAGCTCGATGGACGCCATCAAGGCGCTGCTCGCGCGGCGCAATGCCGCGCAGCCGCTCGGGATCCCGAGCTGCGGCTCCGTGTTCCGCAACCCGCCCGGCGATTTTGCGGGCCGCCTCATCGAGGAAGCGGGTCTCAAGGGCCGCCGGCTTGGGGGGGCGATGGTCTCGGACAAGCACGCGAACTTCATCGTGAACATGGGGGATGCGACGGCCGCGGACATCGAGGCGCTGATCGCCGAGATCCGCGCAGCGGTCGCGCAGAGGAGCGGCGTGGTGCTCGAGCTCGAGGTGCGCGTGATCGGCGAGCCGCTCGCGACGGCCGAGGGGAAACGCTGATGTTCGGGCGCAAGGCGAATCGCCGCCGATCGGAAAGCCGCCCGGCCCGCGCGCGCGTGTCAGCGCTCGGCGACAAGTGGCTGCGCCGGCTGCGCGCGGCGCTCGTGTTGCCGATCGTGGCCGTGGGCGTCTACGGCGCGGCGAGGGGTGTGGTGTTCGTGCTGGACCAGCCGATTCGCAACCTCGAGGTCGAAGGGACGTTCCAGCGCGTCTCGCCGATTCAGGTCGAGGCCGCCGTCGCCGAAGGACTCCGTGCGGGATTCCTCACCGTGAATTTGAGCGCGCTGCGCGCACGTGTGGAGGGGCTCGACTGGGTCGATCGCGCCAAAGTCGGCCGCCGTTGGCCGGACACGCTGACCGTCCGCGTGACGGAGCATCAGGCCGCGGCGCGCTGGGGAAAGAGCGGTCTACTGAACGTGCGCGGCGAGCTCTTCACGGAGCGCTCGCAGCACTTGTTCCCCGAGCTGCCGATCCTGTCCGGCCCGCCGGGCACGGAGCGCGACGTCGCGCGCCGTTACCAGGCCGTGCGCGGCAAGCTCGCCGAGGCGAACTTGTCGCTCGAGCGCCTCGAGCTCGACGAGCGCGGCTCGTGGCGGCTCGTGCTCGGCGGCGGCCAGGAAATTCGGCTCGGGCGGCGCGATCTCGACGAACGGCTGTACCGGTTTTTCGACGTCGTGGCGCCGACGCTTGCGGCCGAGCTCAAGCGCGTCGAGTACGTCGATTTGCGCTACACGAACGGCTTCGCCGTCGGGTGGCGCGACGGTCCCCCGGAGAATCTCGCGGCCGTGGCCGCAGTGCCGGATCGCGGCTAGGGAAGGAAGAGAGTTGCAGCGGAGCGTGCGCAGTGGGTAGACGGGACGATCGACGGCTCATCGTGGGCCTCGACATCGGCACGTCGAAAGTCGTGGCGATCGTCGGCGAGCTTTCGTCCGACGACCGGCTCGAGGTGATCGGCATCGGCTCGAATCCGTCGCGCGGCTTGAAGCGGGGCGTGGTAGTGAACATCGAGTCGACCGTGCAGTCGATCCAGCGCGCGATCGAAGAGGCCGAGCTCATGGCGGGCTGCGAGATCAACAGCGTGCTCACCGGCATCGCGGGCAGCCACGTCCGCAGCCTGAACTCGCACGGCATCGTCGCGATCCGCGACAAAGAGGTGAGCGCCGGCGACGTCGAGCGCGTGATCGACGCCGCGCGTGCCGTCGCGATCCCTGCGGATCAGCGCGTGATTCACGTGCTCCCGCAGGAGTTCATCATCGACTCGCAGGAAGGCATCCGCGAGCCGATCGGTATGTCGGGCGTGCGGCTCGAGGCGAAGGTTCACCTCGTGACGGGCGCCGTCAGCGCGGCGCAGAACGTCGTGAAGTGCGTGCAGCGCTGCGGCCTCACGGTCGAGGACGTGGTGCTCGAGCAGCTCGCGTCGAGCTACGCCGTGCTCACGGAGGACGAGAAGGAGCTCGGCGTGTGCTTGGTCGACATGGGCGGAGGAACGACGGACATCGCGATCTTCTGCGGCGGCGCGATCCAGCATACGGCCGTGATCCCGATCGCCGGCGATCAGGTGACGAACGACATCGCCGTCAGCTTGCGCACGCCGCTGCCGTACGCGGAGGAGATCAAGATCAAGTACGCGTGCGCGCTGTCGCAGCTCGCGAATCCCGACGAGACGATCGAAGTGCCGAGCGTCGGCGATCGCCCGCCGCGCCGCCTCGCGCGCCAGACGCTCGCCGAGGTCGTCGAGCCGCGCTACGAGGAGCTGTTCCAGCTCATCAAGGAGGAGCTGCGCCGCTCCGGCTTCGAGGAGCTCATGGCGGCCGGCATCGTGCTGACGGGCGGCAGCGCGAAGATGGAAGGCGCGATCGAGTTGGCCGAGGAAGTGTTCCACATGCCCGTTCGGCTCGGGGTGCCGCAGTTCGTCGAAGGTCTTTCGGACGTCGTGCGCAATCCGATTCATGCGACGGGAGTCGGGCTGCTCCTCTACAGCAAGCAGGCCATCGAGGCGAAGGCCGAAGCCACGGCGGGGAAGCTCAAGTTCAGCAATGCATTCGAACGCATGAAGGCGTGGTTTCAGAAGAACTTCTAGGGCTACACATCTCACTCACGGGAGAAGAGGCATATGTTTGAGCTAATGGACGGATACAGCCAGACGGCCGTCATCAAGGTGCTCGGGATCGGTGGCGGCGGCGGCAACGCCGTCGCGCACATGGTCCGCTCGGGGATCGAGGGCGTCGACTTCATCTGCGCGAACACGGATGCGCAGGCGCTGAAGGGCGCGAAGGTGAAGACGGGGCTGCAGATCGGCTGCAACATCACGAAGGGCTTGGGCGCCGGTGCGAACCCTGAAGTCGGCCGGCAGGCCGCGATGGAGGACCGCGACCGCATTCAAGAGGTCATCGAAGGCGCGGACATGCTGTTCATCACGGCGGGGTTGGGCGGCGGCACGGGCACGGGCGCAGCACCCGTCGTCGCGCAGCTCGCGAAAGAGATGGGCATCCTCACGGTCGCCGTCGTGACGAAGCCGTTCGGCATGGAAGGCCCGAAGCGCATGCGCGTCGCGGAGCAGGGCATCGCAGAGCTCGGCCGATTCGTCGACTCGCTGATCACGATCCCGAACGAGAAGCTCCTGTCCGTGCTCGGCCCGTCGACCACGCTGCTCGACGCGTTCCGAGCCGCGAACGAAGTGCTGCAAGGCGCGGTGCAAGGCATCGCGGAGCTCATCACGCGGCCGGGCCTCATCAACGTCGACTTCGCCGACGTGCGTACGGTCATGTCGGAGATGGGCATGGCGATGATGGGCTCGGGTGTCGCGAGCGGCCAGGATCGCGCGCGCATCGCGGCCGAGGCGGCCGTCTCGAGCCCGCTGCTCGAGGACATCAACCTGTCGGGCGCGAACGGCGTGCTCGTCAACGTCACGGCCGGCGTGGATCTGTCGATCGGCGAGTTCCAGGAGGTCGGCGACACGGTGAAGCAGTTCGCGTCGGACGACGCGACCGTCGTCATCGGCACCGTCATCGACCCCGAGATGACCGACGAGATCCGCGTGACCGTCGTGGCCACGGGCCTCGGACAGGCCGTCGGCACGGCCGAGCGGCCGATGAAAGTCGTGCGCCGCGCCGCGCCCATCGCGCCGAAGGGTCCCGGCCGGGAGCCGAACTACACGGAGCTCGAGAAGCCGGCCGTGGCGCGCAAGCGTGCCGTCGGCGACGGCGTGACCGGCAGCGACAGCCTCGAGGATCTGCTCGATATTCCGGCGTTCTTGCGGCGGCAGGCGGACTGATGGCGATACGGTGGCGACGGGCGTGTTTCCTTGCCGCCCGGGACGGCGCTATGGTAGGTTCGTTCGCCGTTTCTCGGGACCGGAACCGGCCCGCCGCCGTCGATGGTTACGCCCTCCGGCGTGCCGGCGGCGCGAAGCCCACGTTAAGGAGCGACGGCTAGCGTGCGTCAGCGCACCCTCAAAGATTCGATCCGTGCCTCGGGCATAGGCCTGCATACGGGCGAGAAGGTCTACATGACTCTGCGGCCCGCGCCGGTCAATTCCGGAATCGTTTTCAGGCGCCTCGATCTGCCTGAGCCCGTCGACATACCTGCTGACGCACTGCGCGTCACGGAGACCACACTCGGCACGACGCTCGAAAACAACTCCGCTCGGGTCGGCACCGTGGAGCACTTGATGTCCGCGATGGCCGGGTTGGGTCTAGACAACGCGTTCGTCGACCTCACGGCGGCCGAGGTGCCGATCATGGACGGCAGCGCGGCGCCGTTCGTCTTTCTCATCCAATCCGCCGGCATCGAGGAACAAAACGCGCCGAAGCGCTTCATCCGCGTGCTGAAGCGCGTCGAGGTCAAGGACGGCGACAAGTGGGTGCGGTTCGACCCCTACGACGGTTTCCGGCTCAACGTCGAGATCGACTTCGAGCACCCGGCGCTCAAAAAGTACCGGCAAGCGATGACGATGGACTTTTCGACGCAGGCCTTCCTGAAGGAGATCAGCCGCGCCCGTACGTTCGGCTTCCTCAAGGACCTCGAAGGTGCGCGAGCGCGGGAGCGCGCGCTCGGCGCGAACATGGACAACGCCATCGTCATGGACGACTACCGCGTCATCAACGAGGACGGTCTCAGATACCGCGACGAGTTCGTGCGCCACAAGGTGCTCGACGCGCTCGGCGATCTGTACCTCTTGGGGCGGCCGTTGATCGGCGAGTTCTCGGGCTTCAAGTGCGGCCACAAGCTCAACAACGAGCTTCTCCGGGCGCTGCTCGCCGAGCCGAGCGCGTGCGAAGAGGTCGTCTTCGACGAAGACTCGAAACGCTCGCCCGTGTCGTATCAGCTCGCGCCCAGCCACTAGTCATGGGCCGGCGGCGTGGCCGGGTCGAGGGTCGCCGGGAACAAGTGGGCCATGTCGATCCACTCCACCGGCGGCATCATCGCTTACCTCGTGGCAAGTGATCGGTGGCTCCGCGCGGCCGCCGACGGCTGCGACGGCGTCAGAGGTCATCACCGCCGTCATCCGCCGCGCGGCAACACCCGAACCTTCGCCTTGATGCTCGGTAACGCCCCGAGGCGGTAGCGTACGCGCGCCGCCCAGCTCGGCGTATCCATTACGAGCACGAGCTCGCCGGCTTCGTTGGTCGCGGCGCTGACCACATGGGCGGCCTCCTCGGCCGGCAATAGCTCCTTGACGCGCACTGTCTCCATTCGGCGACGCTCGGCTTCGCGCAGCAGACGCTTCAGCGGGCTTGCGCTCAGGACTTCTGACAAATGCCGGGGCTCGTCGGACATCGCTGTGAGACCAGCGTCAATTTTTGAGGGCGATTTGCTTGGCTAAACCGGTGTTTCCCGGCATTCTCGGCGTAGCTCGAAAGCGGCAAACCGTTCGAAAGGACGGGACGCAAAGCCACCGATCTGCCGGAGTTTCTCCAATGATAGCGGGGTTGCCGAGTGACTTTTCATAAAACGTGCCTCTATACTCGGCTTGCATGCCGGCGCCTGGCGTGGCGCTGGATCCAAGAATTAGAAGCCAGGAGCTGAGGCACCGCATGCAGTTGATACTCCTGTCGAAGGATCGGGGGCAGTTGGGCCACCTGCGCCTGACGTCGCGCCGCGTCTGGCTCGGCATCGTCGCCGTGACTCTGACCGTCTCGGCCACCGCGTTCTACGGGGGTATCGTCGCGGCACGCGCCTTCGGCATCAGCAATCCGCAAGCCCAAGTCGATACCTGGCGCCAGGAGCTCGAGCGGCAGCAGGCCCTCGTCGACGGCACGCGCCGCACGTTGCAGCAGAGTCTCGACGCGCTGGCGCTTCGAATCGGTCAACTGAACGCTCACGTCGTCCGTCTGGACGCGCTCGGCACCCGCCTCACGCAAATGGCCGGTCTCAAGGACGGTGAGTTCGATTTCTCGACGCCGCCCTCGCTCGGCGGTCCCGAGGAGCCGCTTGCGGCGACGGAGGCCATGCAGCTTTCGGGCGTCCTCGGCGCGATCGAGACCCTTGACGAGCAGCTCGCCGACCGCAGCCGGCAGCTCACGGTGCTCGAGGACCTGCTCTTGACCCGCAAGCTGAGCGACGAGGTTCGGCCCGAGGGGCGGCCCGTGACGGCCGGCTACGTCTCGTCGCAATTCGGCAATCGGACGGACCCATTCACGGGCCGCCGCGCATTCCACAAGGGCGTCGACTTCGCCGGCCGCGAGGGCGCCGAGGTCATCGCCGTCGCCTCCGGAGTCGTGATCTGGTCCGGCGAGCGCTACGGGTACGGCCAGCTCGTCGAAATCAACCACGGTAACGGCTACGTGACACGCTATGCCCACAACGTCGACAACCTCGTCGCCGTCGGGGATACCGTGCGCCGGGGCCAGGTGATTGCGCGGATGGGCGACACGGGCCGGGCCACGGGGCCCAACCTCCACTTCGAGGTGCTCTTGAACGACAAGCCCGTGAATCCGCTCACCTATATCCAGTCCGTCGATTAAGACCGCGTAACTTCAGGCCGGTGCCCAAACCGGGCCGAGGTCCTTAGAATAGGCGGCTTTACCGCGTCCCCAAGGACCTCCCGCCGTGCTTCGTTCCGTCTCGAATTTCATGGTCGGCGTGTTCGGCAGCCGCAACCAGCGCCTGCTCAAACGCTACGGCTTGCTCGTGGCGGCCGCCAATGCGCTCGAACCGAGCCTGATGGCACTGCCCGACGACGCCTTGCGCGCCAAGACCGACGAGTTGAAGGCGCGCTACGCGGCCACCCAGGATCTCGACGCGCTGTTGCCCGAGGCGTTCGCGCTCGTGCGCGAAGCCGCGCGGCGGACGCTCGGCATGCGCCACTTCGACGTCCAGCTCATCGGCGGCATCGCGCTGCACCAGGGCAAGATCGCCGAGATGCGGACGGGCGAGGGCAAGACGCTCGTCGCGACGCTGACGGCGTACCTGAATGCGCTGACGGGCAAGGGCGTGCACGTCGTCACGGTGAACGAGTACTTGGCGCAACGCGACGCGGATTGGATGGGGCCCGTGTATCGCTTTCTTGGGCTCACGGTGGGCGTCATCAAGAGCAATCAGCCCACCGAGGAGAAGCGGCAGGCCTACGCCTGCGACATCACTTACGGCACGAACAACGAATTCGGCTTCGACTACCTGCGGGACAACCTGGCGTTTCGGCCCGAGGATCGCGTGCAGCGCAGCTTGAACTACGCGATCGTCGACGAGGTGGACTCGATCCTCATCGACGAAGCGCGCACGCCGCTGATCATCTCGGGGCGTTCCGAGGAGAGCACGGACCTCTACGTCAAGATCAATCAGCTGATTCCGTCGCTGAAGATCCACAATCCGCCGGCCGGCAAGGCCAACGACGAGATCGAGGCCTCGCAGGTGGAGCTGCTCGGCGTCACGGGCAACTCGCTCGGCAAGATGTCGACGGCCGCCGCGCTCGAAAAAGCCAAGGAGGGCGGCTACCACTTGATCGAAGTGGAGCCCGAAGCAAAGCCGCCGCGCGCGCAGCTCTTCGTTCCGGGCCACTACTCGATCGACGAGAAGTCGAAGCAGGCGCATCTCACGGAGGAGGGCCACGAGTACGTCGAGCGCCTGCTCGCGAAGGCCGGCTTGCTCGCGGAAGGCGAGAGCCTATACGACCCCTCCAACATCCGGCTCATGCACCACCTGACCGCCGCGCTGCGCGCTCACGGTTTGTTCAAGCGCGAGGTGGACTACATCGTCAGGGACGGCGAGGTCATCATCGTCGACGAGTTCACGGGCCGCACGATGATCGGCCGGCGTTGGTCCGACGGCTTGCATCAGGCTGTCGAGGCCAAGGAAGGCGTTCGCGTCAAGGAAGAGAATCAAACCGTCGCCTCGATCACGTTCCAGAACTACTTCCGCATGTACAAGAAGCTAGCCGGCATGACGGGCACGGCGGACACGGAAGCGTACGAGTTCCAGCAGATTTACGGGCTCGAGGTCGTCGTGATCCCGACCCACATGCCGATGATCCGCGACGACGCGCCGGATCTCGTGTACTTGACGCAGAAGGACAAGTTCGACGCGATCATCGAGGACATCAAGGATTGCCACAGCCGCGGCCAGCCCGTGCTCGTCGGTACGACGTCGATCGAGACTTCCGAGTTCCTGTCGGGTCTGCTGAAGAAGGCCAAGATCCCGCACCAGGTGCTGAACGCGAAGTTCCACGAGCGCGAGGCCGAAATCATCATGCAGGCCGGCCGCCCCGGCACCGTGACGATCGCCACGAACATGGCCGGCCGTGGCACCGACATCAAGCTCGGCGGCAATCTCGAAGCCGAGCGAGCGAAGCTCGAGAATCCCACCGAAGCGCAGCTCGCGGCGCTCGAGGCCGATTGGAAGGAGCGGCACAAGAAGGTCCTCGAGACGGGGGGGCTCCACATCATCGGCACCGAGCGGCACGAGTCGCGCCGTATCGACAACCAGCTGCGCGGCCGTTCGGGCCGGCAGGGCGACCCGGGGTCGAGCCGGTTCTATCTGTCGCTCGAAGACAACCTCATGCGGATCTTCGGCGACCCGGAGCGCATCAAGCGCATGCTGTCGCGGGCCGGCATGAAGCCCGGGGAAGCGATCGAGAGCAAGCTCCTGTCGCGCCAGATCGAGCGCGCGCAGCGCAAGGTCGAGGCGCACAACTTCGATATCCGCAAGCAGCTGCTCGAGTACGACGACGTCGCGAACGACCAGCGCCGCGTCGTCTATCAGCAGCGCGCGGAGCTCATGGAAGCGAGCGACATCTCGGACGCTATCCGCGCGATCCGCGCGGAGGTGGTCAACGCCGCGATCACCGCGCACGTGCCGCCCGACAGCGTCGAAGACGAGTGGGACAAGGAGGGCTTGAGCAAGACACTCGAGCGCGACTTCGGCGTTCGCATGGACATTGCGTCGATGCTCGAGGCCGACCACACGATCGACGAGAAGCGCCTGCGCGAGCTCGTCGTCGCGGCGGTCGCCGAGTCCTACGACAAGAAGGTCGCGGAGATCGGCCCGAACGTCATGCACGAAGTCGAGAAGCAGATCATGCTGCGCCAGCTCGACTCGCATTGGAAGGAGCACATCGCTGCTCTCGACTATCTGCGCCAAGGCATCCATCTGCGCGGCTATGCGCAGCGCAACCCGAAGCAGGAGTACAAGCGCGAGGCGTTCGAGATGTTCAGCGCGATGCTCGATCGCGTGAAGCACGACACGGTCAGCATCCTCTCGAAGATTCAGATTCGCCGGCCCGAGGACGTGCAGGCCGTCGAGCCGGCCGCGCCGGACCCGCGCACGCTGAAGTTCCAGCACGCGGCGGCGCCGTCGCTTGCGCCGGCCCCGTCCATGCCGAGCGGTCCCGGCGGG
>JBBIJV010000107.1:0-11763 GCA_037445815.1 Rhodospirillaceae bacterium | reverse complement strand
GCTGCGTGCGCGCCGGAGGCAAGCACAACGACCTCGAGAACGTCGGCTACACGGCGCGCCATCACACGTTCTTCGAGATGCTCGGCAACTTCTCGTTCGGCGATTACTTCAAGAAGGACGCGATCCGCTACGCGTGGGACTTCGTCACGGGCACGCTCGCGATCGATCCGAAGCGCCTCATGGTCACCGTCTACAAGACCGACGACGAGGCCTACGACCTCTGGCACAAGATGATCGGCCTGCCGGCCGGCAAGATCGTACGCATCGGCGACAAGCCCGGCGGCGGCTCCGACAACTTCTGGCAGATGGGCGACACGGGCCCATGCGGGCCGTGCAGCGAGATCTTCTACGACCACGGCCCCGGCGTGGCCGGCGGGCCGCCCGGGTCGGCCGATGCCGACGGCGACCGCTGGGTCGAGATCTGGAACCTCGTGTTCATGCAGTTCGACCGGTCGGCCGACGGCACGCTGACGCCGCTGCCGAAGCCGTCCGTCGACACGGGCGCGGGCCTCGAGCGCATGACGGCGGTGATGCAAGGCGTCGCGAACAATTACGACATCGACCTCTTCGTTGGGCTGATCCGCGAGGCCGCGCGGCTGCTTGGCACGGAGGATCTCAAGAGCCCGTCGCTGCGCGTCATCGCGGACCACATCCGCGCGTGCAGCTTCCTCGTGGTCGACGGCGTCGTGCCTTCGAACGAGGGCCGCGGTTACGTGCTGCGCCGCATCGCGCGCCGCGCGATGCGTCACGGGTACAAGTTCGGCGTGAGCCCCACGTTCTTCCACGAGCTCGTGCCGACGCTCGCGGCTGCGATGGGCGAGGCGTATCCCGAGCTCGTCGCGAAGCAATCGTTCGTGCGCGACGTGCTCCGTAAGGAAGGCGAGCAATTCGAGCGCACGCTCGAGACGGGCATGCAGATTCTCGACGCCGCGATCGCGAAGCTCGGCGGCTCGAAGGTCATCGACGGCAACACGGTGTTCAAGCTGCACGACACGTACGGCTTCCCGACGGACCTGACGGCCGACATCGCGCGCGAGCGCGGCCTCACGATCGACATGGAGGGCTACGAGCGCGCGATGGAAGTCCAGCGCCGCCAGTCGCAAGCCGCGAGCCAGTTCGGCGCCGACCTCTCGGCCGACGTGAAGCTCGAAGAGAGCACGGAGTTCTTGGGCTACGAGCTCCTCGCGAGCGAAGCGCCCGTCGTCGCGTTGCTCGATTCCTCGCGCCAACGCGTGCGGTCGCTCGAGGAGGGCGCGTCCGGCATCGTCGTGCTCGAGCGCACGCCGTTCTACGCGGAGAGCGGCGGCCAGGTCGGCGACACGGGCGAGCTTTCCAAAGCCGGCGCACGGTTCGCGGTCGGCGATACGCAAAAAATCGGGCAGGCGTTCGGCCACCACGGCAAAGTGACGCAAGGCCGCATCGCGATCGGCGACCGCTTGACGGCGCGCGTCGACGAGAAGCGCCGCGCCGCGATCGTGCTGAACCACTCCGCCACGCACCTGCTGCACGCGGCGTTGCGCAAGGTGCTCGGCAAGCACGTGCAGCAGAAAGGCTCGCTCGTCGCCCCCGACCGCCTGCGCTTCGACTTCTCGCATTTCGAGCCTGTTACGCCCGAGCAGCTCGAGGAGATCGAGACGCTCGTCAACGAGCAGATTCGCATGAACTACGACGCCGACATCCGCGTGCTGCCGTACGACGAGGCGATCGCGGCCGGCGCGCTCGCGTTCTTCGGCGACAAGTACGGCGACAAGGTCCGCGTGCTCAAGCTCGGCGATTTTTCGACGGAGCTTTGCGGCGGCACTCACGTCGGCCGGTCCGGCGACATCGGGCTCTTCAAGATCGTCTCCGAGAGCGGCGTTGCGGCCGGCGTGCGCCGCATCGAGGCCGTCACGGGCCAGGGCGCGCTCGATCTCGTCAACGCGAACGAGGCGGCGCTGCGCGAGGTCGCCGGGCTCGTCCGGGCGAGCAAGGACGACGTCCCAGCCAAGGTCGCGCAGCTCCTCGAGCGCACACGCTCGCTCGAGCGCGAGCTCGACAAGCTGCGCCGCCAGCTCGCGAGCGGCGGCGGCCGAGACATTCTGAAGGAAGCGCGGGTCGTCAACGGCATCAAGGTGCTCGCCGCGCGTCTCGACGGCGCGGATGCGAAAGCCCTGCGCGATACGGCCGATCAGCTGAAGAGCAAGCTCGGCTCGGGCGTCGTCGTGCTCGGTGCCGTCGAAGGCGGCAAGGTGTTCCTCGTCGCGAGCGTCACGCAGGATCTGGTGGGCCGCCTCAAGGCCGGCGATCTGATCAGGCCCGTCGCCGAGCTCGTCGGCGGCCGCGGCGGCGGCCGCCCCGACTTCGCGCAGGCCGGCGGCACGAAACCGGACCAGGTGGACGCGGCACTCGCCCTCGTGCCCGGGCTCATTGCAGCGGCGTGACCCTCCTGGATTTTGTCTAAATCCCCGCGCACGAGAAACACGTCACACTTCCGTGGTTTTTCGGCTACCATGAGCGCGCTTCGCTGGTGCCCTTTCGGGCTGGCGAGCAAGGGGGGACCGGCCAGAACGATTAGAACAGGCCGGTCAGCCACGGACGTCTGCAGTGGATCTTTCCGCGTGCGAGCGCGGAGCGGGCCGACTGTGGGCTAGGGGCGAATGCCGGACTCCGACAACAAAAAGCTCCGCTTAGCAGAGCACCGGACCCGGCGAGCAGGCCTAGAAGGAGTTGGCTATGCTGATCTTGACCCGGCGCGTGGGGGAAACGGTCGTCATTGGCAACGACGTCACCGTCACCGTACTCGGAGTGAAAGGCAATCAAGTGCGGCTCGGTGTAAATGCGCCGCGTGAGGTTGCCGTCCACCGCGAAGAAATTTTCGAGCGCATCAAGCGCGAGCAAGTCGACGAAAAACCACGGCCCCCGTTGAACGGCAGCAACGTGCATCCGTAGCGGCTTCGGTTGCTGCCGTCGTCGCACATCTTCGCAGGCGCTCTGCGGCCCGCGGGCGTCGCGATTCCGGCGTCACGCCAGTAGAATCACACCCTCGCGCAGAACTTGAGCCCGCATACCGGAGAGATGGCCGAGTGGTCGAAGGCGCACCCCTGCTAAGGGTGTAAGGGCCAAAAGCCCTTCGAGGGTTCGAATCCCTCTCTCTCCGCCAATTCCTGCGGCATCGACGGCGCACGTTCGCCAGACCGATACCGCCTTCGCGCGCTGCCCGCTCAGGAAGTCTCGCACGAATCCCTTCCGACCGGTGAGGTCGATATCGTCGACAAGCAATGCGCACGAGCTGGCCATACAATCGCGACGAGCGGCTATGCCTGCGTCTCTCCGCGCATCGCTTCAAGATCGGTAGCGCGCAGCCGGTAGCGGATGGCGTTGCCTTCGTGCAGGCCGTTGAACTCCTGCCGCGCGTAATCGACTACGGGCTGCCGATCCGCTTCCGGTATCCCCGCCTCGGCTGCCATCGCCATCACATCGTCGGCCCGGTACTCCTTCCAGTCGAGCACGGCGCGGCGCACCGCTTCACGCACGAATTCACGGTAGGCGATCGCGGCCTTGTCCGGTGTGTCGACTTCGGCGCGTAGCGCCTTGTAGTTCTGCGCCGACGCCATGTACGCGTCGATATAGGCATCGCGCAGCAGCGCAACGTTATTTAGTTCGTAGACGCCGATCAGGCCGTCGCTATAGTCGCAGTCGTTCATCGTCAGAAACGACATCGGCGCGAGGTCCGCCTTGAGCAGCGGGATGTTTGAAGTGATGCGCGACGTTCGCTTGTTAATGTCGTCGAACGCCTGGAGATAGGGGATATGAACGAGCAGGAAGAATGACTGCTCGAACGGATCTTCGATCGCCGCGGCTTTCGCAATCAGAATCCCGAACTCCTCCTCGATCAGGTACTGGTCGTTGAGCGGTTGATAGCTCGAGGCGCCGATGCCGGCCGGCAGGCGGCGCAGCCGCCCGGCCATCGCGGGATCGATCAGCAGGCCGTCGGCGAGCAGCGCGTGGATATTGCAGATGTCGGCGTGGCTGATTGCGATCTCGCGGATATTGTCCGCGACATACTGGATCGCTTCCTTGTGGTTGAGGATCATCACCGCTTCCTTGCGGTCCTTGCCGGTCGCTTCTTCGCCGAGGCGGATCAGCCGCTCGGTGTCGAGAATGCTGTACGTGTTGCCTTCCATTCGCGACGACGCCCACGCGAGATCGACGAGCAGCCGCTCGAGGATGCGGTGCGCGTAGGTGCCGGCGGGCAGAGGGCCGCTGGCGGGGACTCCCGCCTCGCGCAGCCGCGCGCGGTCGGCTTCGCCCAGATAGAACGTCTTGTTGGGGACGTACTGGTCGACGAACTCTTTCCTGTATCCGACCGGCGGGCGGCGGTTGTACGGGGTTTGCAGGTACGCCCGGAGGACGGCGGCGCCGGCGAGGCTATAGCGCGTCGCGGGGCCCTTGCCGGTGACCGCCAGCCGGTTGTCGTCGACCAGCCGTTTGAGCGCGCGCCATACCGTCGTCTCGCTGGCGTCGCGGGCGGCATGGCGGCGGATATCCTCGCGGCCCGCCCCGGGGTTGGCCGCGATATAGTCGAGAATGGCCTGGTCTGAAATCGCCATGAAACGATCGCTCGACAGAGTGAAACGATTATCTTGCTAATCTATATAGATAAATAGAACACGTCAATAAATCGTTTCGATTTTATTGAAACGATTAAGGCGGGCCGCTGAGACGATATGATGTCCGGTGCTCCAATGGTTAAGCCTTTGAGTGGGCTGGATTAACCCGGAACTTGCCGGAGTCGTTTCACATCAATTGAAACGATGGGCCGGCGCGCTGCAAACCCGGTACGTACTACATTTGCGGCGGGAAAGGGTCTTCCCCCCGGGATTCAGCCCCGCGCCTGCCCGCCGTACCCCGGACTTGATCCGGGGCAAGGCCGGTCTTCACCGTGTACGGCGAGACGGGCTGCACCTGCGTGCTGATCGCGTCCCCTTCCGACGTGCTGCGCTGAGCTACTGCTTCTCGAGGCTCGCGAGCCAATCGTCGTCGGAGCCTGCGTTCAAGTCGTCGAAGAGGTACGTGCCGAGATAGCGCTCGCCCGTGTCGGGCAGCATCGCGAGCAGCACGGAGCCGGGCTTCGCGGTCTCGGCCGCCTTCATGGCTGCCGCGAGCGTGGCGCCGGCCGAGATTCCGACAAAGATACCTTCCTCTCGCGCGAGGCGCCGCGCCATCTCCTTGCCTTCCTCGTCCGTGACGGGGATCAGCTGATCGAACACCTTCGGGTTCAGGACGTCGGGCAGGAAGTCCGGCGTCCAGCCTTGAATCTTGTGCGGCGCCCACGGCTTGCCGCCGAGCAGCGACGCACCGGCCGGCTCGGTTGCGATGATCTTCACCTCGGGCCGAGCGAGCTTCAGCATCTCCCCGGCGCCCGTCAGCGTGCCGCCCGTGCCCCAGCCCGTCACCCAGAAGTCGAGCCGCCGGCCCGCGAAGTCCTTCAGGATCTCGGGCCCCGTCGTCTGCCGGTGGTAAGCGGGATTCGCGGGGTTCTGGAACTGGCGCGCGAGGAACCAGCCGTGCTTCTCGGCGAGCGCGGCCGCGAGGCGCACCATGCCCGTGCCGCGCTCGGCGGCGGGCGTGAGAATCACCTTGGCGCCGAGCGCGCGCATGATCTTGCGCCGCTCGACGGAAAACGTCTCCACCATCGTGGCGACGAACGGATAGCCTTTCGCGGCACACACCATCGCGAGCGCGATACCGGTGTTGCCCGACGTCGCCTCGACGACGGTCTGACCGGGCTTCAGTAAGCCGCGCCGCTCGGCGTCGTCGATGATCGCGAACGCGAGTCGATCCTTCACCGACGACAGCGGATTGAACGCCTCGATCTTCGCGTAGATCGTAACGTGCTTCGGCGGAATGCGGTGCAGCTTGACGACTGGCGTATTGCCGATCGTGTCGAGGATGCTTTCGTAGATCATGGCGCAGCCTTGTTGCTGTTCTCCCGGTAGCTTACACGAGCGCTGCCTGCGCCGGATTCGATTCCGAAGTGTTCGATCTTGCTCGGCGCGAACCAGCTGTACCGATCGGCGTACCGCGTCGTCTCGCCGACGAGCAAAAGCGCCGGCGGCGTGATCGCGAGCTCGACCTGCGCCTCGCCCAAGCGGCCGAGCACGGTGCGGACCACGCGCTGGCGGTCCGTCGTGCCGCTCTCGACGACGGCGACCGGCATATCGGCTGGATACCCGTTCGCGATCAGCGCGCCGGCGATCTCGGCGTACTGGGCCACGCCCATATAGAGCGCGAGCGTCCGGCCGGCCTCGTATGCGCCGACGGCGGGGCGGCCGTCGTCGCGCGTGTGCCCCGTCGTCAGCAGCACGCCCTGCGCGACGCCGCGCAGCGTGAGCGGGATGCCGGCGTACGCTGCGCAGCCTTCGGCCGCCGAGACGCCGGGCACGACCTGGAACTTGAGCCCGGCCTCGGCGAGCGCTTCCAGCTCCTCGCCGCCGCGGCCGAAGATGAACGGATCGCCGCCCTTGAGCCGGCAAACCCGCTTGCCGGATCTCACGAGACTCACGAGCAGCCGATTCAGTTGCCGCTGCGAGATCGAAGGCCGGCGCGGCGTCTTGCCGACGCAAATGAGCTCGGCGTCGCGGCGCGCGTACTTGAGGAGCTCGGCGCTGACGAGCCGGTCGTAGAGCACGACGTCGGCCGTCGCGAGCAGCTGCCGGCCGCGAATCGTGATCAGGTCGATGCCGCCGGGCCCGGCGCCGACGAGATAGGCCTCGCCGCGCCGCGCCACGTCGTCGCCGGCCCAGCTCGAGAGCGCTTCCTCGAGGGCGCGCTCCGCGTCGGCATCGCGGCCCGCGAACGCATGCTCCGCGACGACGCCCGTCACGACGCGCTCCCAGAAGTGGCGCCGCTCGGTCGCGTCGACGATCTGCCCGCGCACGCGCTGCCGCCAGCGGCCCGCGAGGTCGGCGAGCGCTCCGAGCCGCGCCGGCAGCAGCGTCTCGATGATGCCTTTGACGGAGCGGGCGAGGACGGGCGACAGTCCGCTGCTGCCGATCGCGATCGTCACCGGCGAGCGGTCCACGATCGCCGGCATGATGAACGTGCAAAGCGCGGGGTCGTCGACGACGTTGACGAACCGCCTTGCCGCCGTGGCCGCTTCCGCGACGGCCGTGTTGACTTCGCGGTCGTCCGTGGCCGCCACGACGAGCCAGTAGGCCTCGGGGGACTCGGCCGCATAGGTGCGCGGCACGTGGCGGATCCGGCCGTCGGCCGCTAGCTGTGTGAGACGCGGCGAGAGGTCCGGCGATACGACCGTGACGGCCGCGCGTGCCTCGAGCAGCAGGGTCACCCGCCGTTCGGCGACGGCTCCGCCCCCGACGACGAGGACGGCGCGGTTCTCGAGCTGCGCGAAGAGAGGTAGGTGCTGCATGGACGCGACGGCCTTGGAGCGAGGCACGATACCGCGCGCGCAGATCGTCCAACAACACCGTATCCGTCTAGGTTTATAGCGCTGTGAAATAACAAGGGCCTCGTTGACACCTCGATCTAACCGGTGGTTATATGCGGCGTAGGCCGCCGACTCGGACGAGGAAGCGGCCTTTTCATCTGATCCCGGAGCGACTCTCGCGTGACTTTGAAGCAGTTGAAATACCTCGTCGGCATCGCCGACAGCGGCCTGAACATCACGTCGGCCGCCGAGCGGCTCTATACGAGCCAGCCCGGCATCAGCAAGCAGCTCAAGCAGCTCGAGGCCGAGCTCGGCGTGCAGCTCTTTACGCGCAAGGGCAAGAGCCTGGCTGCGATCACGCCGGCTGGCCGCGAGGTGATCGCCCGGGCGCGCAAGATCCTGCGCGAGGTCGGCAACATCTCGAGCCTCGCGAGCGACCTGACTGCCGAGCTCGACGGCACGCTGTCGATCGCAACGACGCACACGCAGGCGCGCTATGTCCTGCCCGAAGTGATCCGCGCGTTCCGCGAGCGCTATCCGCGCGTCGACTTGGAGCTGCACCAGGGTACGTCGGAGCAGATCGCCGAGCTCATCAGCACGAACAAGGTGGACTTCGCGATCGCGACGGGCTCGCGCGAGCTCTTCTCGCAGCTGACGTTGCTGCCGATCTATCACTGGCATCGAATCGTGCTCGTGCCGAAAGGCCATCCGCTCACGAAGCACAACAAGCCGATCGACCTGAAGGCGCTCGCGGATCATCCGCTCGTCACGTATGTGTTCAGCGGCACGGGCGAGTCGTCGTTCAAGCGCGCGTTCCGCGAGCAGGGCCTCGAGCCGCGCGTCGTGTTCACGGCGCGCGACGCGGACATCATCAAGACGTACGTGCGCATGGGCATGGGCGTCGGCGTCGTCGCCTCGATGGCGTTCGAATGCTCGGACCGCGAAGACCTCGTCGCCATCGACGCGAGCCAGCTGTTCCCGCGCGTCACCACGTGGCTGGGTTTCCCGCGCGACATGGTGTTGCGCGGCTACATGGTCGATTTCGTGCACCTCTTCGCGCCGCACTACTCGCCGCGGCTGATCCGCGATGCCGCGCGCGCGCAATCGCAAGAGGAAGTCGACCAGCTGTTACAGGCGATTCCGTTGCCGATCAAGGGCGGCTGCGAGCAGGACGTTGCCAAGTGACCCGGCCACCGAGGATGCCGCGGCGCCGAGCCTGAGCGCCGGCGCCACGCTCGTCGAGGCCGCGACGATGAGCGAGCTTCGGCGGCGCTGCAAGCGGCCGTGGGTGACGGCGTTGCTCTCGATCCCGATCGCGCTCGCCTATCTCGTTGCGATGGCAGCAGGTCTCATCGCGGCTGCCGTGATCGCGATCGTCAGTCGCCGCGGCGAGGACGTCTCGGACCTTTCGGCTCGGGCCGCAACGGACGCCGATTTCCTGTCGATTGCCGGTTGGGCGGGCACTGCTGCCGCCGTGCCGCTGATCGTCCTCGTCGCGAAGCGGCAGACGCTGACGACGGCTGCCGAGTTGCTCGGATGGAAGGCGCCGACGGCTCGGCAGATCGCCTTCTGGCTCGGCGCGCTGCTGCTCTTCGTGGCCTCCAGCGACGGGCTCACGTTACTGTTGGGCCGCGAAGTGGTGCCGGCCGTGATGCGCGACCAGTACGCATCGGCCGACGTGCCGATCCTGTTCTGGTCGATTCTGGTCGTTGCGGCCCCGCTGTTCGAGGAGCTGCTGTTCCGCGGACTGCTGTTCCGCGGGCTCCTCGAGACGCGGTTGAAGGTCGTCGGCGCCGTGTTGCTCACGTCGCTGACCTGGTCCGTGCTTCACCTTCAATACGATCTCTACGGCATCGCGTCGATCTTCGCGGGCGGGTTGCTGCTCGGCGCGGCGCGCTACGTCACGGGTTCCGTGCTGCTCTGCGTGCTGATGCACGCCACGATGAATCTTGTTGCGACGCTCGAGGTTCTTTGGGTGTCCTCGAGCGGCGCGGCGTGAAGCCAAAGCGGACGGGAGTCGGTGGTCGTCGAGCCGCGCGCCCCGTGCGGCCGAACGGCGGCGGGCGCGGCGCCGATCAAAGGTCGGCGAGATTGATCTCGTGGATGCCGCACTCGCGCTTCAAGCCGTTGAAGCGCGTCTCCTCGATCGTCGCCACCTCGTGCAGCGGCTTCGTGCTGTGCGTGTCGCCGATCGAGACGTAGCCTTTCTCCCAGAGCGGGTGATACGGCAGGTTGTGCTTCGTGAGATAGCGGTGGACGTCGCGATCGGTCCACTCCGCAATCGGGTGCACCTTCCAGCGGCCGCCGGCCCACTCGAGATACGGGATCTGCTTGCGGCTTTCGGCTTGATTGCGGCGCAGCCCCGCGAACCAGGTGCTGACGTCGAGCTCGCGCAGCGCGCGGCGCATCGGCTCGACCTTGTTTTCCTGGTTGTAGGCGGCGAGCCCTTCGATGCCCTGGTTCCAGCGCTGGCCGTGGCGCGCCTCCTGCCAGGCCGGCGAGCGCTCTGCACGGAAGACCTTGAGGTTCAGCTTCATGCGCGCCGTGAGCTCGTCGATGAACCGGTACGTCTCGGGGAAGAGGTAGCCGGTGTCGACGAGCACGACAGGGATGTTCGGAATCACCTGCGTCACGAGGTGCAGCGAGACGGCGGCTTGCGCGCCGAAGCTCGAGGTCAACACGTGATTGCCGGGCAGATTCTCGAGCGCCCATTCGATGCGCTGATCCGCCTTCAACGCCGCGAACTTGCGATTGCAGTGCTCGAGCGCGTGCTCGCGGCTCGTTTCCTCGTCGTAAGCCTTGCCGTCGAGCCCCGTCTTGGCCTCGGCGGCGGCTGCGGCGACTTCTTCCAATGCGGCTGCGTTCATAGCGTCGGAAAACTTGAAGCCGGCTTCGCCGCGTGCGGCGGTCCTGGCATGGGTATTCGAACGGTTAAGGTAGTAGGGGGCTCAGTGGACTTGAACGGTTAACTTCTTCTACCGCTATGCCCAAAACGCATAAAGCAGCAGGCAGGCCTAGGAAGGCGGCTATCGAGCCCAGTTCTCCATGCGCAATCCCGGCACGCGGCGGAACTCACGTTCGTTATTGGTGACCAGCGTTAGGTCTCCGGCGAGGGCGTGAGCCGCAATCCAGAGATCGTTCGAGCCGATGGGTTCACCGCCGCGCTGTAGTTCCGCTCTGATTTGCGCGTAGCAGCGCGCCGCGTCGAGCGGCAGAGGCAGCACGCGTAACGTCTCGAGCAGGGCCGAGATGTGCGCCGCGGCTTCAGTGCGCCGCACGCTGACGAGCTCGCCGAACGCCAGCTCGCCGTAAGCGACCACGGAAATGGCCGAAGTCGCGAGGCGCTGATCGAGCCGACGAAGCAACGCCGGCGGGCGCCGTTTCATGACGAAGATGCATATGTCGCTGTCCAGTAGATAGCGGACGTCCACCTCAAAAGGCCTCGATCGGCTCCGGCGGTGAGTCCGGAATCTCGTCCGGGAACGCGTCGTCCGCGAGCGGCGGGAGGTCGGCCAATAGGTCGCTCAGCTTGATCGGGCTCTCGCGCAGGACGATGTCCCGACCGCGCCGGAATACCTGAACCTGTTTGCCACGAAACCTGAACTGTCTCGGTAACCGCACGGCCTGGCTGTTCCCGGACTGGAAGACCCGCGCGATGGCCGGCGAATCGGTGTAGGGAGGCGGATCCGGCTCGCGAACCGCGCTCCGGATGCGCTTTGAGCGAGGCGTTCTACGCAACTTCGTCATCGGCCAAGTATATACGCAAGCGTATATACGCCGAAGCAATCCCCCGAAGGAGCTGGGGCGCTGTGTCAGGAATGAGCGAGGATTTGCGCGGCGGCCTCTTCGGCCGATTCCATCGCCCCTTCCATGCCGCGGCTCGCCGTCGCGAGATGCTCGCCGCAGAAGTGCAGGCGGCCGTGCGGGCGGCCGAGCGCGGCGGCGAAGCGCGTGACCTCGCCCGGCCTGAAATACAGCCACGCGCCGCCGGCGAACTCGTCGGCGCCCCACGAGTGCATTCCGATCAGCTCGAGCTGATTGCGGGCCGCGGGCCGCAGCGTCTCGATCGCCGTGATCACGGCGCGGCCCGCGTCGGCGGGCGGCATCCGGTCCAGCGCCGCGGCGTCGTCGCCCGTGATCCAAGCCGTGAGGCTCGTGACCTCCGTGGGATCGTCGCGGTTGCGCGCTGCGGCGAGCATGCCGGCGCGCGTGTCCGTGAACAGGCTCGGCGCGTAGCCGTCCTTCTCCCAGAAGCGGCTCCGCGGAGCGAGATAGACCTGAGTCAGCGGCTGCGACGGCACGGTGGCGATGGCCTCGGCCTGAACGGCCGGCAA
>JBBIJV010000106.1:0-11850 GCA_037445815.1 Rhodospirillaceae bacterium | reverse complement strand
GCGGCGGCTCTGTCCCGACGCCGTCGTCGTGCCGCCGCGCTTCGAGCGCTATCAGGAAATATCGGAGCTCGTCATGGAGACGCTCGGAACGTTCTCGCCGGTCGTCGAGCCGCTGAGCCTCGACGAAGCGTTCCTCGACATGACGGGCGCGACGCGGCTCTTCGGCGACGCACAGTCGATCGGCGCGCGCATCAAGGCCGCGGTGCGCGAGCGCACGGGCGGTCTCACGTGCTCGGTCGGCATCTCGGGGACGCGCTACGTCGCAAAGGTCGCGAGCGGCTTCGAGAAGCCCGACGGGCTCACGATCGTCCCGCCGGCAACGATGCGCGACTGGCTCGCGCCGCTGCCGGTCTCGAGCTTGTGGGGTGCCGGACCGAAGACGACGGAACGGCTGCGCGCGGCGGGCTTCGAGACGATCGGCCAAGTCGCCGCCGCAGCTCCGGCCGAGCTCGAGCAGAGGTTCGGCGCGCTCGGCTTACGTTTCTTCTCGCTCGCGAACGGCATCGACGCGCGCGAGGTCGTTGGGTTGCGGCGCGCGCGCAGCGTCGGCTCGGAAAGGACGCTGAACGTCGACGTGTCGGCCCGCTCCGACATCGAAGCGCACTTGCGGCTCGCGGCCGATAGGGTCGCGGCGCGCTTGCGCCGGTCGAAGAGGCTCGCGCGCGGCGTGCGCATCAAGCTCAAGACCACGGACTTCCGCGTGATCACGCGCCAAGGCGTGCTCGCCGATGCGTCGGACGTCGCGGCCGTGCTGCTCGCGCGCGCGGCGCAGCTGCTCGGCGAAGTAGGCGAGAGCGGCCCCTTCCGGCTCGTCGGCCTCGCGGCCTACGACCTCGATGCGCCGGCGGGCTCGCAGCTCGATCTGCTGCCGCCGGCCGGCACGCGCAACCGCCGCCTCGAAACCGCGATCGACGCGCTCGTGGACCGCTTCGGCCGCGGAGTCGTGCAGCGGGCCGGCGACTTGCAGCGCGACCGCGGCGTCGGTGTCGGCGCCAATCTCGACTTCTTGCACGACGACGACTAGCGCGCGTCGCCGCCGATGGCGGATGCCTGCTCCTCGAGCTCGGCCCATCGATTCACGGCCGCCTCGACTTCCGTTTCGGCGTTCTTGAGCTCGGTCAAATGCTGCTGCACTTCGGGCTGCGGCCGCCGGTAGAACGCGGGATCGCTGACGGCGCTGCGCAGCTCGGCGACACGCTGCTCGAGTCGCGAGATGAGATCGGGCAGGGCGTCGAGCTCGCGTTGCAGCTTGTACGAGAGCTTGCGCGGCGGCGGCCGTTCGCGCGTGTCGTTGCTATTCGCCGCACGCGCGGCCTCCGGCTCGTCGACGACGGCAAGCGCGCGCCGCCGCTCGAGCCAATCGCTGTACCCGCCGGCGTGGCGGCGCACGACGCCGTCGTCCTCGAACACGAGCGTGCTCGTGACGATCGCGTCGAGGAAGTAGCGATCGTGGCTCACGACGAGTAGCGTGCCGTCGTAATCGGCGAGCCGGTCCTCGAGCGCCTCGAGCGTCTCGACGTCGAGGTCGTTCGTCGGCTCGTCGAGCACGAGCAGATTCGCGGGGCGCGTGAACAGCTTCGCGAGAATGACGCGGTTGCGCTCGCCGCCCGAGAGCGCCGCGATCGGCGTCATGGCCCGCTTCGCGGGAAACAGGAAGTCCGTGAGATAAGCGACCACGTGTTTCTTGTTCCCGCCGATCGTCACGTACTCGCGGCCTTCGCCGACGATCTCGGCCACGGTCTTCGCGGGATCGAGCTCGCGACGCAGCTGGTCGAAGTACGCGATCTCGAGGTTCGTGCCGAGCTTCACGGAGCCCGAGTCGGGCGCGAGCTCGCCGAGCAAAATTCGGAGCAGGGTGCTCTTGCCGACGCCGTTGTTGCCGATGATGCCGATGCGCTCGCCGCGCATGACACGCAGCGAGAAATCCTTGAGCAGCGGCCGCCCGCCGAAACCGTGCGAGACGTTGCGAACCTCGATCACCTTGCGCCCCGAGACCTCGGCCGACTCGTTGATCTGCACGCGCGCCGAGCGCGGCCGCTTGACGCGGGCCGCCCGGATCTCGCGCAGCTCCTCCAGCGCGCGAACGCGGCCTTCGTTGCGCGTCTGGCGCGCCTTGACGCCCTTGCGGATCCAGATCTCTTCCTCGGCCAGCTTCTTGTCGAACAGCGCGTTCTGCCGGTCTTCCTCTTCGTCGGCTTTCGCTCTCTGTGCAAGATAGTCCTTGTACCCACCGGGCCAACTTCTGAGCTTGCCGCGATCGATGTCGACGATGCGCGTGGCGACTCGCTCGACGAAGCTGCGGTCGTGCGTCACGAAGAGCACGGCGCCTGAGTACGTGCGCACGGCCGTCTCGAGCCATTCGATGGTACTGATGTCGAGATGATTGGTGGGCTCGTCGAGCAGCAGCAGCTCCGGATTGCCTACGAGGGCTTGCGCGAGCGCCGCGCGCCGCCGCCAGCCGCCCGAGAGCTCGTTCATGCGGCGCTCGCCCGGCAAGCCGAGCTCGCTCAAGGCGGTGTTGACGCGCACGGGGACGTTCCAGCCGCCGCCGGCCTCGATCTCACGCTGCAGCGCCTCGATCTCGGCAAGGACCGTGCGGTCGTGTGAGCTCTGGCCGGTCAGGCGCTCGAATTCGGCAATGCGCGCGAGCTGGGCCGCCATGCCGTGCGCCACGTAGTCCCGCACGAGCTCCTCGGACTCGTCTGCGAGCTTCTGTTCGAGGACGCTGAACCGGAGCCGCGCGGGCATCTCGACCGTGCCGTCGTCGGGCTCCTGCGTGCGCGCGATCAGCTTCAGCGTCGTCGACTTGCCGGCGCCGTTGCGGCCGATCAGGCACACGCGCTCGCCGGGCTCGATCGCAAAGTCGGCCTCGACGAGCACGCGCTGCTCGCCGAAGGCGACGGAAACGGCGTCGAAACGCACTAGAAATGCCATGGCGCGTGGAATCGGCTCGCTGGGAGGCCGCTACTGTAGCCCGGTCCGACAGTCCTGCAAGCGCGCGCCTTCGGCTGGCGCCCGTGCGTGCCGCTAAACGCCTTCGAGGAGCGCTGGGGGAACGGTCGCTGGCGTCCCGGAGTCTCAAGAACTCCGCGTCGCGCATGCGACATAATATACATTATGCGCTCTTTAGCTTCGGCGGAGCGTCGGAAGGATTTACAAGGCAATCGAGCAATCACAGCTAACTCGCTGTTTTGCTTCAGTGGCACGTGTCTTGCTCGTTTTTGGCCATGCGACAAGCGACATGGACGGTCTCGGCCGCGGTGGCCCTTGCCGCGTTTTGTCACGCCGCCGGCGCGCAATCGCCCGGATCCTGGGACGTCGTTCTGAACGGCCGCGCCGTGCACATGAATGCCGGGCACGATTGGAACGAGGACAACTGGGGCTTGGGAATCGAGCGTGAGTTCGCGTCCACGGGGCCCTGGGTCAAAATGGCCGTCGCCAATGGCTTCAAGGACAGCGTCGGCGACGCGTCCTACATGGCCGGCGGCGGCATCAAACGTCGGTTCGACATGGGCGCCAGGGACGGCTTCTTCGTCGATTTGGGCGCCGTGGCGTTCCTGATGACGCGCAAGACCGTCAATCACAACGAACCGTTCCCGGGCGTATTGCCGGCCGCTACGTTCGGCTTCGAGCGCGTCGCGCTCAACGTGACCTACCTGCCGGAAAGCGTCGCCGACCGCGTCACGAGCTCGAAGAAGTACGATCCCTCCATGGAGGGCGTCTTTTTCCTCCAAGTGAAGCTCGATGCGAGCCTGTTCGGATTCGGCCGCGGCCGTCAACGGCAGTGGCTCGCCCGGGAATCAGGCGACTAAAAGCCGTATCGCGGGCCGGGACCTGCGTTCACGGCCCGTTCAGCGTTCCCTGTGCTATCTTTGGCCGAAACCATGGGTCGCGGCCCGACTCTAAGCGTTGGTTTTCGTGCGTCCGAGGAACGATCGATGAAGCGGATTCAGTGGTCGGTCATCGCTCTAGCCTTCGTGTTGGTGGCGAGCGTCGCCAACGCCGCGTTCTTGGTCTCCGAAAAGGAAGTACGGCGCCAGGCCCGCGTCGAGTGGCTTTCCATGAAGCGCCACGTACCACTGGAGCCGAACCCCGCCATCGTCGGCTACGTCCAGTGCGTAGCCAACAAAGTCATCGCGGAATTGCCGCCTGGGCACGAGGCCTTCGATTGGGAGGTCGTCGTGTTCGACGAAGAAGAAATGAACGCTTTCGCAGATCCAAACGGCAAGATCGGCGTCTTCAACGGCATCCTCCGCGTTGCGGACACTCCGGACGCGCTAGCCGCCGTCATCGGCCACGAAATCGCGCACGCGACCGAAGGCCACGTCATGGACCGCGCGCGGAAAAACGCGCGCCAGGAGATCTGGGCGTTGCTCGGCGGCGCCGCGACGGGCGCCATGGATATGTGGCGTCAGGGTATTGCGATCGGCTTCGGGTTGCCGTTCGCTCGCGAGCAGGAGTCGGAGGCCGACCTGATCGGCCTCGAGTACATGGCCAACGCCGGCTTCGACCCGCGCGCGTCCGTGTACCTGTGGAAGAACATGGCTGCCGCGCACAAGGCCGACCGCCGCGAGCGGCCGCCCGAGTTCCTGTCAACTCACCCGTCCGACGACGTGCGCATCGACAACATGGTGAGGTCGCTGACGCCGGCGCTCATCAAGTACAACGCTGCCCGCGAGGCGGGTAAGCGGCCGGCGTGCTCGGTCGCCAACGCCCGGTAAGCGAGCCTCGTCGTCAGTTCCTTCTACGGCGCCCGGAGTCCGCGGCGTCGACCCCGTCGCGGCTCGAAGGCGGGGGCTCGGCGCCCCGCTCTTCCTGCTCGCCGACCTCGATCTGCCCCGTCCCCATCGGCGGCAACGGCGGCACGACGCCGCGCGCGACGTAGAACTCGACGAGCTGGTCGTCGGTGATCGAGCGAACGTTCGAGACGCGGCAATCGGTGCGCGGGTTGCCGAATCGGTCCGTCGTCACCCCGGAAGACTGCGACTCCGTCCATCGCCCACCGTGGACCTGGATAGCGAGGTCGTTGCGGCAGATCCGCAGGTCGCGCCGCTCGCGTTGCTGGATCTCGAACGAGTCGAAGTCCGTCGGCCGCGAGGTGCGCGGCGTCGTCGGGTTGCCCGGCGCAAGCGGGTCGTCGCGGCTGGTCGTGAGGATCGGTACCTCGTTCGTGCTCCGGAAGTAGAGCTCCGGGGCGAACGAAAGATCGCATTGCGAGCCGCTCAGCTCGACGTGAAACGCACAGCGCTGCGATCCGACGTAGATGATCAGATGAGTGCGGTCGACGACCTCGAACCCGCGTATGTCGCGCTCGAAGAAGCAATCCGAAACGCTGCAAGCGCGTTTCGTCGCATCCGTGTCATCGTCCTTGTTGCGCTGCCCGTAGGCGGCCGCGGCCGCCAGTAAGCCAAGACACAGCACGCCGAGCCTCATGGCGCACCTCCATCGCTCGGATCACTGTAGGCCAGGTCCGCCGCCGCTGTCCACGGCACGCGCGCCCGGGATCATTGAACCTTCGCGACCGAATCGCGGACGCGCACGGCGATGTCGGGGTGGTCGCAAAAAAGCCCGTCGACCTCCGCCTCGACGATGAAAAATTCGAGCAACTCCTCGAGCGAGTGCGCGTAGCCCGGCAGCTCGTCGCGGCGAAACGTATACGGGTGCAACCGCAGCCCGGCTTCGTCGGCCCATTGCCGCAAAGGAAGGATCCGCGGTCGCCCGCCCGCCGGTCCGGACGCGAGCTGGGCGTGATGCGGCCCCAGGCCGTAAGCATAGCCCGCAACGCGGCGCAGACCGTCTCGCGTCAAGAGCTCGCGGTACTTCGGTTCGGTTCCCACGAGCTGCACGAGCCGCAAATCGGAGCCGAGCTGCGTCTTCACGCGAACGAGCTCGTTCGCGTCGAAGCACTGTACGAACGCCTGATCCGCGGCGCGCGTGTAGCCGAATGCCCGGAGCTCGGCCAACAGCAGCGCCGCGAGGTCGATCCCATGCGCATGGTGCCATGCAGGCTCCTTGATTTCGGCATAGACTCCGACGCTGCGCCCCATCGACGCATTGAGCCCGCGGATCAGGCGCAGCTCGTCTTCGAGCGTCGCGATGCCGAACAGCCCGTCCTTGCCCGGAAAGCGCGCCGGATACTTCGGCGCGGCGCTGCCCGGCGCGCGCCGCTCGAAGACGCGCAGCGACATGAGCTCCGCGAGGTCGAAGTCGACGACGTAGTGACGGCCGTCCTCGCGGTGCCGCCCCGGGAACCGCGTTGCGACGTCCGTGACGTCGTCCAAGTACAGGTCGTGTAGAACCAGGAGCCGGCGGTCGCGCGTGGCGACGACGTCTTGCTCGAGATAGTCCGCGCCGAGCCCATAGGCCAGCGCCTTGCCGGCGAGCGTGTGCTCGGGCAGATAGCCGCTTGCGCCTCGATGGGCGATGATGATCGGGGACTGCGGCATGATGCGGCGCGCCGCGCTAGCGCGCGCTCACAGCTTGAATTCGATCGTTTCCCACCGGTGAGTGTCTTCGTGGCGCGCTTGCCGGCGGACGGCGTCGGCGATGTGCCGCTCGTTCCAGCCGACGACTTCGGCGGCTCGCTTTGCGAGCTCCGCTGGCATCTTGAGGCTGCCCCCGAAAGGCTCGATCGCCACGAGCGGCAGGTTGTTGGCCTGGGCCGCGTCCATCTGGTACGTGGTCCAGTACTCGCTCTCTATGTACAGAGAGCTCAGGACGACGACGACCTCGGCCGTCTTGAGCTGGGTGCGATATTCCTCCTTCAGAGCTTCCTTGCCGCCCGCCGCCGGCGGATGGTCGGGCACGCTGCAGTTGCGGTAGAAGAAGTTCGGCAGCGCCTCGAGATACTCGAACACGCGGTGATAGTCCGGATGACCGGCGAACGCGTGAGTGACGTAAATCCGGATCGGGTTCTTCTCGGACATCGGTCGGTACCGAAGGGGACGTTCCGGACGCTACTACTGCCGCGCCGGCTTTGCAACGACGTGGCGCAAAGGCCGGAGAATCCACTCTCGATTGCGAGAACGGTCGCGCCGTCCGGTAAACTACGACGCAGATGCGGCTATTGCTCTACAACATTCGTTACGGTCTTGGGTTGGGCTCCGCGTTGCATTGGCCGCTTCCGGGCGTCGGGTACCTGCTCGGTAACCGGACGCACCTCCAGCGGATCACGGACTTCATCAAATCACAGGATCCCGACATCGTCGGCCTGATCGAAGTCGACAGCGGCTCGATCCGAACCCGCAGCGTCAACCAAGCCGACGTCATCGCTCGGGCGCTCGGGCATTACTCTGTGTATCAGTGCAAATACGGCGCCGGCTCGTTGAACCAACGGTTGCCGATCTTGCGTAAGCAAGGCAATGCGTTTCTCGCGGCGCCGCGCGTCCACGGCGAGCGGTTTCACTATTTCGAGAAAGGCATCAAGCGGCTCATCATCGAGCTCGAGCTCGAGGAGTGCGCGATATTTCTCGTACATCTGTCCTTGAAGTTCCGGCATCGGCATACGCAGCTCCAACACTTACACGACCTCATCATGGCGTCGCGAAAACCCGTCATCGTCGCGGGCGACTTCAACACGTTCTGGGGCGAGCACGAGATCTACCTGTTCATGAAGGCGTGCAAGCTGCGCAGCGCGAACACCGACGGGCTGCCGTCGTATCCGAGCCGCTCGCCGCGCAAGGAGCTCGACTTCGTGCTGTACGGCGACGGTGTGCGCGTGACGCGGTTCGCGATCCCGTCCGTGCGACTTTCGGATCATCTGCCGCTGGTCTGCGACTTCGAAGTCGACAAGCCGCGGCGAGCGGCCGCATGAGCGGGGCGCCGGCAACGTCGAAGCATTGGTGCCGAGCCGTCGATGACGACGGCATCTGCTGGTTGACGCTCGACAAGGCGGGCGCCACGGCGAACACCCTGTCCGCAGACGTGCTCGACGAGCTCGATGCCGAGCTCGGGGCCATCGCCGCCGCGCGCATCCGCGGGCTCGTGTTCGAGTCCGGCAAGCGCAGCGGATTCATCCTGGGCGCAAACGTCAAGGAGTTCGCGCAATTGCGGGGCGCCGAGCATGGCGCCGCGATGGCGGCGCGCGGCCAAGCCCTTCTCGGGCGCATCGCGGCGCTCGACGTCCCGACCGTAGCCGCGATCGACGGGTTCGCGCTCGGCGGCGGCCTCGAGCTGGCGCTCGCCTGCGATTATCGCGTGGCCGCCGATTCCTACGAACGAACGCTCGGCTTGCCCGAGGTGCAGCTCGGAATACATCCCGGCTTCGGCGGCACGATTCGTGCCGTCGAGATCCTCGGCGCGCCGCTCGCGCTCGACCTCATGCTGACGGGCCGCTCATTGTCGCCGCACGAGGCGTTGAAGGCGGGGCTCGTCGACCGTGTGGTGCCGCGCGAGTCGCTGCGTGCGGCGGCCAGGGAGCTGATTACTGCACGCCCTCCCCCGCGCCGCGCGCCATGGTACCTTGCGTTGCTGAGCCGAATGCCGCTGCGGCGCTTTGTGGCTGCGCGAGTCCGCGCCGGCGTGCGCAAGCGCGTCAGGCGCGAGCACTACCCAGCGCCCTACGCGATCGTCGATCTCTGGGAACGCTACGGCGCGCGCGGCGACGCCGCGCTGCGTGCCGAAGCGATCTCGATCGGCAAGCTGTTCGTCACGCCAACCTGTCGCAATCTCGTGCACGTGTTCGAGCTGCGTGAGCGCCTCCGCAATCTGGCGCCGAAGGACAGCCGCATCGAGCGCGTTCACGTCGTGGGGGCGGGCACGATGGGCGGCGACATCGCCGCGTGGTGCGCGTTGCGCGGACTCGACGTGACGGTGCAGGACCGCGCGCAGCAGTACGTCGAGCCCGCGCTGAAACGCGCGCGGGAGCTTTTCGGCAAACGCTTGCGTGCGCCGGGCGAAGCCGATGCGGCGCTGAAGAGGCTGCGCGTCGACCTGGCCGCCGCCGAGGTCGCATCGGCCGATCTCGTGATCGAAGCCATCGTCGAGAAAGCGGACGCGAAGCGGGCGTTGTTTGCCGAGCTCGAGCCGCGTATTCCGGCCCACGCGTTGATCGCCACCAATACTTCGAGCATTCGGCTCGAGACGCTCGCGGAAGCCCTGCGCGATCCCGGCAGGTTCGTCGGCCTCCATTTCTTCAACCCCGTGGCGAGCCTGCCGCTCGTCGAGGTGATTCGCGGCGAGCAGACGTCGGAGGCTGCGCTGCGGGATGCGCTGTCGTTCGTCACGCGCATCGGCAAGCTGCCGCTGCCGTGCCGCAGCGCACCGGGCTTCGTCGTGAACAGGATCTTGACGCCGTACATGCTCGAAGCGCTGCACGCGCACGTCGACGGCCACAGCTTCGAAAGCATCGACGCCGCGGCGAAATCGTTCGGAATGCCAATGGGGCCCGTCGAGCTCGCCGATCGCGTCGGGCTCGACGTGGCACTACACGTCGCCGAAGTGCTGAGCGGCGTGCTGGCCATGGAACCGCCCGAGCTCCTTCGCGCCAAGGTGGCGAGAGGCGAGCTCGGAGTGAAGACCGGCCGAGGCTTCTACGCATACGACGAGCGCGGTAAGCCGATCAAAAATCGACACGTGAAGGCCGACGCGGAGCTCGCGGACCGCCTCTTGCTGCCGCTCATCAACGAAGCCGTCGCGTGCTTGGCCGAAGGGGTCGTCGACGACGCGGATCTTCTCGACGCCGGCGCCGTCTTCGGCGCAGGATTTGCGCCTTTCACGGGTGGGCCGCTGCGCTATGCGCGGGCGCGCGGCGTCGACGATGTCGTTGCGACGCTCGAGCGCTTCGCGCAGCGTTTTGGGACCCGTTTCACACCTCGCAACGGCTGGAAAAAGTTCCGCGTCACGCCGTGAAACCGTTGGCACCGGCCGCACGAGACCGTGTGCTAGACTTCCGCCGCTGATCGCTTTCGGCGCTTCTTGGATCGTGCAACTCAGCCCCTGATGACGAAGCAAGTCGACTCCAGCCAACTGAAGGCATTCTCGCCGCTCGACAGTCTGAAGAAGGACAACCTCGCCGCGCTCGTCAAGAAAACCAAGGTACGCGACGCCCAACCCGGCGAAGGGCTGTTCCGCGAGGGCGACTCCGAAAAACGCACCTATTACATCCTGTCGGGCACCGTCGAGCTGCGCGAAGGCAACGAGCCGGCCGGTCGGGTCACGGGCGGCACCGAGGATGCACGCAATCCACTGTCTCCGAAATTGCCGCGCAAGCACACTGCGATCGCCGTCACGCCCGTCGAATACTTCACGATCGACAGCGACCTGCTCGACGTGATGCTCACTTGGGATCAGACGGGCTCGTACGAGGTATCGGAGCTGCGCGGTGAGGCCGGCAGCGGCGACGACTGGATGACGACGCTGCTGCAAACGAAGGCGTTTCACAAGATTCCGCCTGCGAACATTCAGGCGATCTTCATGCGCCTCCAGCAGGTCAACTACAAAGCCGGCGACGTCGTCATCAAGCAAGGCGACGAAGGCGACTATTTCTACGTGATCACTCGCGGCAAGTGTGTCGTTACGCGCGAGACGCCGCTGAACAAGGAAGGCATCCGCCTCGCCGAGCTGCAGGTGGGCGACACGTTCGGCGAGGAAGCGCTGATCTCCGAAGCCAAGCGCAACGCGACGGTCGCGATGTTGACGGACGGCTCGTTGATGCGGCTCGGCAAGGAGGACTTCCGCAAGCTCTTGAACGAGCCGATGCTGGACTGGGTCGACGCCGCCCAAGCGCAGAAAGTCATACAGGAGGGCGGCCAGTGGCTCGACGTTCGCTTACCGTCGGAGTTCGAGGCCTACCACAATGAAGGGGCGATCAACGTGCCGCTCTACTTCATTCGCCTGAAGCTGAAGACGCTCGACTCCTCGGTCAAATACGTCGTCTGCTGCGACACCGGCCGGCGCAGCTCCGCGGGGGCGTTCATCTTGAACGAGCGCGGCTTCCAGACCTACGTGTTGAAAGGCGGCCTCAACCGCACGAATCTGACTTAGCCGTCAGAGCGTGTGCGTGGGCTTGTCCCCGCCGAGCGCGCCGGCGAGATAGTTCTCGATCCGCTTTTGCGTGTTGCCCTGGTCTTGCTCGCTGAACTGCACGCCGATGCCGGCCGTGCGTTTGCCCTGGGCGCCCTTCGGGGTAATCCAGATCACGCGCCCCGCGACGGGGATCTTCTCCTCCTCGCCCATGACGTTGAGGAGCATGAAGACTTCGTCACCGAGCTTGTAGCTCGAGTTCGTGGGTATGAATAAGCCGCCGTTTCGAATGAACGGCATATAGGCGAGATACAAGGCGCTCTTGTCCTTGATCGTCAGGGTCAGCAGTCCGGGCTTGCTCACGATCGTCCTCGATTCACGACGAATGCGCTCAACATTGCCAGCAGCGCGAGCTCGACGTTCACTCCCGACCCCTGCTGATTCAGCAGTTTCTCGGCTCCGTCGTACGCGTCGAACAACACGCGGTCGGGCAATGCCCGCCATGCATTATGCAACGGCTCCGCTGCGGGTACTGTGACTGAAGTCGAGCCGTCCGGGCTGGCGAGCCGTGACTTGAGCTCGGCGTGCAGGCGCCGCCGCAGCCACTGAAGCGCCAGCGCGGTATCGCCCTTCGCCCACGATTGGGCCACGGCTTGGGGGTCCATCCGGTCTTCCGAAATCGCTGCTAAATCGCTCTCTAACGTATTGAATAAAACGTAGTTGCTTTCCCGGATCGCGGCCGCCAGAGCCAGCGGCGCCGTACCGACGGCGCGCTGCGCGTCGCGCACGACGGCCTGCTCCACGCGCAGCCAGTCGGCCACGTGGTCCGCACCCGGCGCGCGCAGTTGCAGGAGCTGGCAGCGGCTCCGCACGGTCGCCGGCAGGCGA
>JBBIJV010000105.1:0-11917 GCA_037445815.1 Rhodospirillaceae bacterium | reverse complement strand
TGCTCTTCCGATCTTCGAGCTCATGTGCCACCCCGGCGGCGATGGCATGCCGCCGTCCGGCGATTGGCAGTATGCGTGGACCGCGGAGCGCGACGCGCTGACGAGCCCGGCCATCCGCGACCTCGTGTCGGCTCGCGGTGTGCAGCTCGTGTCGAGGTAGTGAGGACCGTCATGGACGAAGTGGAGTTCGACAAGTTCGCCGACGAGTACCGCGCGATGCACGCGGCGAACATCCGGCTGTCCGGCGAGAACCCGGAGTACTTCGCCGAATACAAAGTCCGCGACATCGCGGCCGAGCTCGCGCGCGGCAACGTCGTGGCGCGCACGGCGCTCGACTTCGGCGCCGGCGTCGGTTACTCGGTGCCCTTCTTCGCGCGCCACCTGCCGGCCACGCGTTTGACGTGCCTCGACGTCTCGCGCAAGAGCCTCGACGTCGGCGTCGCGCATCATGGAGGCGCCGCGGAGTTCGCGCACTTCGACGGCCGCACGATTCCCTACGACGAGGGAACCTTCGACATTGCGCTGGCGTCGTGCGTGTTTCATCACATTCCGCACGAAGAGCACGTCGCGCTGCTCGGCGAGATCCGCCGCGTGCTCTCTCCCGGCGGGCTGCTGTTCGTGTTCGAGCACAATCCGTTGAACCCTTTGACGCGGCATGCCGTCAATACCTGCGAGTTCGACGAGCACGCGCGGCTCGTGCTCGCGCCGACGATGCGGCGGCGCGTCCACGAAGCGGGATTCGCGAACGCGTGGGTGCGCTACCGCATCTTTTTCCCGCACGCGCTGCGGGGCTTGCGCCCGCTCGAGACGAAGTTGACGTGGTTGCCGTTCGGCGCGCAGTACTACGTCGCGGCCCGAAAGGCAGGGTGATCCATGCGGACGTGGCTCGTTGCCGCTTCCCTGCTGATCCTTCCGGTTCTCGCCTATTGGTCGACCGTCGAGCACGAGTACGGGCTTCGCGACGACTACTCGCTATTGCGCGAGGTCCGCGAAAAGCCGGGCTGGATCACGACCTTGACCACGGCGAACGGCCGGCCCGTTTACGGCGCAGTGCTCGAGGCGTCGCTCAAAAACGTGGAGAGCGTGGCCGAGCTCTCGCAGCTGCGCCTGCTGGGCGCGTTGCTCGTCGGCGTCGTCGGCGTGCTCGTGTGGCGGCAGCTCAGGCGGTCGGGCTGGTCCGAAGCGCAGGCCGCGGCGATCGGCGCCGCGGTCGCGTTGCTGCCGGGCAGCCAGGTCGTCGTCGGCTGGGCGATTGCCTGGCCGATAGCGCTCGGCCTCATCGCGGCGCTCGCGGGCTTCGCGTCGGTCGAGAACGGCTTCAAAAGCCGGGGCCTTCTGCGAGTCACGCTGGTGGCGACCGGCGTCGCGTCGTACTTCATCGCGGGCCTAACCTATCAGACGAGCGCGTTGTTCGCCGTCGTTCCGCTCGCGGCCGCGTTGCTGATGCGGAAAGGCACGACGGTACGCGACGACGCCTTCTGGGTCGTCGCCCACATCGGGCTCTTGTTCGTCGGCCTCGTGCTCGGCTACGTCGCGATGCTCGTGATGTTCACGGAGGGCGTCGTGCCCGAAGCGGCCCGAATGCAGATCGAGCCGCATCCGTTCATCAAGCTGCTCTGGTTCGCGCGCAATCCGCTGCCGAACTCCGTTGCGCTGTTCGCCCTGCGCGACGCGCTCGCCACGCCGCTTCACTTCTGGCTCGTCGCCGCGGGCGTCGTGGCGCTGATGCTGCTCGGCTTGGTGCTCGGCGCGGCGAATCGGCTCGAGCGCCTGCGCTGGCTGTTCATCGCGCTGCTGTTGCCGTTCGTCGCGCACAGCGCGAGTCTCGCAGCGAGCTCGCAGGCGATCGGCTACCGTACGCTGCTGCCGCTCTCGGGCGTGTTTCTCGTGCTGGCCGCGTTCGGATTCCGCGCCGTCGCGGCGCATTTACGTTTGCCGCTCACGGTCGAGGCCGGAGCGCTCACCGCGTTCGTCGCGGTTTGCGCCGTGCTCGCGCATCTGAACGCCTTCACGTTGATCGCCGAGCCGCAGGGGCGGGAGTGGCAGCTCGTGAAGGCCGCGGCGAGCCGCCTACGGCCGACCGACGACGCGCGCGTCTATCTCATTCGGCCGACGAGCCCCGACCACCGCTCGACGGAGCGCCTCTACGCCGACGAGTTCGGCTCGCTGACGTCGGATGCGGACTGGGCCGCCAAGGAAATGTTCAAGGCGGCCATCCGCGAGCGCTATCCGGGCGGGTTGCCGGACGGCGTCGAGTACGTTTTGACGACGGGCTTCGGTCCGCCGCCGCCCGTCGGCTACGACGTCGTCGGCGACCTGCGAGAGCTCAAGAACCTGGGCGAGCGCGCTCCGGCGCAGGCTACCGCTTCGCAACGCTGACGACTTGGGGCTCCATGTAGCTCTTCAGCCCGAGCGCGGAATACTGCCGGCCGAGGCCCGATTCCTTGGCGCCGCCGAACGGCACGAACGCCGACGTCGTGCGGTGCTGGTTCACCCAGGCCGTGCCGACCTCGAGGCGGGCCGCGAGCTCGGTGCCGCGCTGCAAATCCTTCGTCCAGACGGAGCCCGAAAGGCCGTAGCGCGTGTCGTTCGCGCGGCGCAGCGCGTCCTCGACGTCGCTGAACTTCAACACCGGCACGATCGGGCCGAACTGCTCCTCCCGGACGAGGCGGCTGTCGTCGGCCACGTTCGTGACGATCGTCGGCGGCAGGAAGTAGCCCGGCCCCTGCGGAATCTCGCCGCCGGCCAGGAACTTCGCGCCGGCCTTCTGCGTGTCCTCGATGAGGCCGACGACCTTGTCGTACTGCATTTTGTTCTGCAGGGGCCCGAGCTCCGTGGCGGGATCCAATCCGTTGCCGACTCTCGCCGCGTTCGCCTCTTCGGCGAGCGCGGCGCAAAGGTCGTCGTAGATCCGTTCGTGCGCGTAGATGCGCTTGATCGCCATGCACACCTGGCCGCTATTGACGAACGACGCGAAGAAGATCTTCTTCGCGACGGCCTTCACGTCGACGTCGTCGAGCACGATCGCCGGGTCGTTGCCGCCGAGCTCGAGCGTCACGCGCTTCATCGTGGCGGCGGCGCTCGCGAGCACTTTCTTGCCCGTGGCGACAGAGCCCGTGAACGAGATCTTGTCGATCCCGGGATGCGCCGTGATCGCGGCGCCGAGCTCGTCACCGCCGGCGAGCACGTTGACGACGCCGGCCGGGAACACCTCGTTCAAGATCTCGCCGAGCTTCAACGTCGTCAACGGCGTGTACGGCGACGGTTTCAAGATCGCCGTGTTGCCCGTATACAGCGCCGACACGAGCGGGCCGAGCGCGAGATTCACCGGCGCGTTCCACGGCGTGATGATCCCGACGACGCCGAGCGGCCTGTACCTGAGCTCGATGTGCTTGTCGGCATCGTCGGCGATGACCTCCACGGGGATCTCGATGCCGACCATGCCATCCGATTGCGCCGCGCCGCGGTCGATCTCGGCGACGGATTGCGCGAGCGGCTTGCCTTGCTCGCGCGTCAGGAGCTCGGCGAGCGACTGCTGCCGCTCGCGCAGGATCTGCGACAGCCGCTTGACGAGCGCCGCGCGCTCGGCGAACGGACGCGCGCGCCAGGCCGGGAACGCGCGGCGCGCCGCGGCCGCGGCGTGGTCGAGCTCGGCGCGGCCGGCCGCAGGGCAGCGCGCGAAGATTGCGCCGAGCGCGGGGTCGATCACGTCGAGCTTCTGGGCGCTCTGCACCAGCTCGCCGTCGATCAGCAACGAAAAATCGGTTCGAAGTGCTACGTTTTGTGCACGCTCTGCCACGTGAAGCTCCTCAAGTGCGGAGTATGCGGCGCGTGCCGACGGTGAGAGTCGGCGAGTCGCGCCGGTTCGCGGCGCGGGGCCGCTGTGCTAACCTACCGGTCGATCATACACGAACGAACCGGCGCGAAGGCTCATGCCCCGCGTCGATTCTCGGCGGTCGATTCCGATTCCGCCCAACACACGGAGAGCGACAACATGAAGATCGTCATGGTCGGGCAGGGTGCTTTCGGCCGCAAACACTTGGACGGGCTCAAGAACATCGAGGGCGTCGAGGTGACGAGCCTCGTCGGCGGCAGCAAGGAGTCGACCGAAGCCGTCGCTAAGCAGTACGGCATCCCGCACTGGACCACGAACCTGAGCGAGGCCCTCGCGCTGCCCGGCGTCGAGGCCGCGATCCTGACGTCGCCGACGCAGATGCACGCGTCGCAGGCCATCGAGGTGATGCGCGCCGGCAAGCACGTCGAGATCGAGATCCCGATCGCGGACTCGCTTGCCGACGCGCGAAAGATTCACGAGACGCAACAGGCGACGGGCAAGATCGCGATGGCCGGCCACACGCGCCGGTTCAATCCCTCGCACCAGTGGGTCGCGAATCGCATCAAGAACGGGGAGCTCAAGCTCCAGCACCTCGTCGTGCAGACGTTCTTCTTCCGCCGCAAGAACATCAACCTCGAAGGCAAGCCGCGCAGCTGGACGGACCACCTGCTCTGGCATCACGCCTGCCACACCGTCGACTTGTTCCACTATCAGACCGGCGAGAAGCCGTCGTTCGTGCAGGCGATTCAGGGGCCGATGCACCCCGAGCTCAAGATCGCGATGGACATGAGCATCGGTATGCGCACGCCGTCGGGCGCCGTCTGCACGCTCGCGCTGTCGTTCAACAACGACGGTCCGCAGGGCACCTTCTTCCGCTACATCTGCGACAACGGCACCTACATCGCGCGCTACGACGATCTTTTCGACGGCAAGGACAACAAGATCGACCTCTCGGGCGTGGCCGTGTCGATGAACGGTATCGAGCTCCAGGACCGCGAGTTCATCGCGGCGATCCGCGAGAAGCGCGAGCCGAAGTCGAGCGTGGCGCAGGTGCTGCCCGCGATGGAGACGCTCGACCGGCTGGAGAAGAGCCTTGATGCGTGAGATTCCCGTCTGCATGGCGCCCGATCCGAATACACGGGTGCCCAGGTACCGGCCGCCGCCGAACGCCTGCGACGCGCACTGCCACATCTTCGGCCCGGGCGACAAGTATCCGTACGCCCCGGACAGGAGCTATACGCCGCCCGACGCGCCGCTCGAGCGGTTCATCGAGCTGCAGAAGACGCTTGGGCTTTCGCGCGCCGTGCTCGTCAACGCGAGCTGCCACGGCAGCGACAACACGGTGATTCTCGACGCGATCGCGCAGAGCGGCGGCCGCTACCGCGGCGTCGCGAACGTCGACTCCAGCTTCACGGATCGCGACTTCGAGACGCTGCACGCGGGCGGCATCCGCGGCATCCGTTTCAACTTCGTCCAACATCTCGGCGGCACGCCGGACATGGACGAGTTCCACCGGCTCGTCGCACGCGCCGCCGCTTTCGGCTGGCACGTGGTGCTGCACTTCGACGCCAAAGACCTGCTCGAGTTCGACTCGATGCTGCGTGCGCTGCCCGTGCCGTTCATCATCGATCACATGGGGCGCGTGCCCACGAGGGACGGCCTCGACCAAGAGCCGTTCAAGATCCTGTTGAACGTGGCGCGAATGGAGAATTGCTGGGTCAAGATTTGCGGCGCCGAGCGCATCTCGTCGCAAGGCCCGCCGTTCACGGATGCCGTGCCGTTCGCGCAAGCCATTCTGAAAGTGGCGCCCGACCGCGTGCTCTGGGGCACGGACTGGCCGCATCCGAACATCAAGAAGCACATGCCGAACGACGGCGATCTCGTGGACCTGATCCCGCTGTTCATGCCTGACGAGGCGCTGCAGCGCAAAGTGCTCGTCGACAATCCCCAGCGACTCTACGGCTTCACGGGCTAGGGCGGGTCCGGGCTTCTCTAGGGCCGACCATCGACAGTGTGGGCTTCACGGCGCACGACGGGGCGCCGGGTTCGGCGTTCCGAGCATCGGCCGGATCTCGAGCCGACCGGGCATGAACGCGACCGCGAGCCCGCCGCTTCGCAAGCGAGCGCCGACCGCGGAGCCGCGCGCTAGGCCGCTTCGAGGATGATGTTCCCGACGCCGGTCGACGACGCCGGCACGTGGTAGAAGCGGTAGACCTCGCGAACCTTGTCGCCCAGCGCGCCGCGCATGATCAGCCACATGACGAGCTCGATGGCCTCGGCGCCGGCTTCGCGCAAGTACGTGAGCGGCGGGATACGCGCGAGACTCTCCGGGTCGCGCGTGAGGTTGTCGAGGAACGCCCTGTCGAACTCCTTGTTGATGAGCCCCGCGCGCGGCCCTTGGATCTGGTGCGACATGCCGCCCGTGCCGAAGATCACGACGCGCAGGTCCTCGTCCCAGCTTTCGACGGCCTTCTTGATCGCTTTGCCTAGCTGATAGCAGCGGTTGCCCGTCGGCGCCGGATACTGGATGACGTTGACGGCGAGCGGGATCACGCGCACGGGCCACTCTTTCGGCTGACCGAACAGCAACGTCATCGGCACCGTGAGGCCGTGATCGACCTGCATCTCGTTGACGATCGTCATGTCGAACTCGTCGAGCACGAGAGATTGCACCATGTGCGCGGCGAGCTCGGGGTAGCCCCTGACGACGGGCACGGGCCGCGCTCCCCAGCCCTCGTCGGCGATCGGGAACTCGGCGCCGCAGCCGAGCGCGAACGTAGGAATGATTTTGAAATCGAACGCGTTGACGTGGTCGTTGTATACGATGATCGCGACGTCGGGTTTGGTTTCCGCCATCCACTTCTTCGAGGGTTCGTAGCCCTTGAAGAGCGGCACCCAATACGGCTCGTTCGTCTTGCCGTTGTCCACGGCTGCGCCGATAGCGGGCGTGTGCGACGTGCCGATACCGGCGATGATCTTGGCCATCAGTCCTTCCTTTCTCGCTTGGACCGCCAGCCGTCCGGAGACCGTCCGCCGCCCAGCATCATTTTCACGTATTCGCTCTCGGGCACGCCGACCATTTGCGAGGCCATGTACTGGTACGACTTCTTGTCCGTGAACGCGAGCTTCGCGAGCGCGTACGACACGCCTCCGAGCTCGAGAAGCCGGTTCCAGTCGCGTTTGACGACGGCCTCCCGCTGCTCGTCGGTCATCGGAAACTTCTGTAGATACTTGCGCTCGTCGGCCAGGAACTCCTCGCGATTCTCGGCCTTCATCAGCGAATACAGGAACGCGTTCAGGTGATATCCCTTGCGCGCGCGCTGCGCATCGAACACCCAGGTCCCCGGGATGTCCTCGTACTCTTCGGGTTGCTTGCTCATGGTTCGTGATCAGAGCCGTCCGGCACGCCTCTTGTCAACTCTTGCGCTTGATCGTGTCGGCCGTTTGCACGCCTTTGTAGAGCAGCGAATCGGCCATGCCTTCGGCGAGGCACCACTCGGCGAACACTTCGGGGCTCTGCACGTGCTCGCCGGGCACCCAGCGCTCGTCGACGACGTCCGAGTCGAAATCGTATTCGGCGGCGCCGCCGCACGGGCTGTGGAAATACCAGAAATAGCACGAGGAGATCGGATGACGGCCCGGTCCGAGCGCCGTGCGCCAGCCGCGGCGCGTCATGTTGAGGCCGCCGCCGAAGAGCTCGTGGATCGAGCCGAGCTCAAACGCGAGGTGATGAAAGCCGCGCTTCTTGCCGACGTTCAGGAGAAACAGGTCGTGATGATGACTCGACGCGCCGCCGCGCAAGAAATAGCCGCGCCCCGGATAGCTGTCGCTCGCGATGAAGCCGAGCCGCTCCGTGTAGAACGGTACGACCTTGTCGGGCTCGTCGATCATGAACACCGTGTGCGTCATCTCGAGCGGGGCGGCGGACTTGAAGAATTCACCGCGCGTGTTGAGGCGATCCGGGCGGCCAGGCGTGTTGAACTTGAGCTCCGGCGCCGTGACGGGCTTGCTTCGAGCGACGCGGAACGCGATGTTGAACCCGAGCGGATCGGTGGCGTGAAGGGTGCCGTCGTCGTCGATTCTTACGGTGCCGTCGCGCTCGAGCTCGTTCGCAATGGCCGTCAGGTCCGCGGCCGACTTCACGCCGAACACGGCTTCCCGCTGCGTCGCGCCGGGCTCGATGCCTTCCGGAAGCGCCGGGTCGTTCGCGTCGCGCAGCACCACGGACGACCCGTTCTTGGCGCTGAACACCGTTGCGCCGTCCGCTGCGGTGCTCTCCGTCAGCCCGAAGTCGGTCCAGAAACGGCGGCAGGTAGCGAGGTCCGTGACCCCGAAGGTGACGGAATCCAGGTTCGTAATGTTCATAGGCGATCCAAATGGCGTTCAGGCGCCGAGCGAGCTCTCGAGCGCCACGCTCTTGACGAGCGCGAATACGTTGCGGTCGACGGAAAGCTCGAGCTCCTCGAGAGCATCGCGCGTAATTCTCGCACGTAAGTGCTCGCCGTCGACGTCGAGCAGCAGCTCGACGTTCATGTTGGCGCCCGTCTCGATCGCCAAAATCCGCGCGGCCAAGACGTTGCGGATGCTCAGGTTTTCGGGCCGAACAGTGGCGACGGCCACGTCGCGCGCGTGAATGCGGATTGTACGGATGGCGCCGACCGGGGCGTCTGACATAGGCACGCGGAGCTGCTGCGCGGCGAGCGCCAGGGTCGCAATGCCGCGGTCGTGCGCGACGACGCGCGCACGAAGCACGACGCCGGATTCGAGGCCGCCCGTCAGCGAGCCGAAGTCGGCGCGCTCGAAGACGTCGGCGACGCTGCCGTGGGCGACGGCGCGCCCCTTGGACAGCAGAACGACGTCGTTTGCGAGGCGCGCGACTTCTTCCACGTTGTGCGTGACGTACAGCACGGGCACGCGGAAGCGCTCCGGCAGCCGCTCGATGTGCGGCAGGATCTCCTTCTTGCGCGCGGTATCGAGCGACGAGAGCGGCTCGTCCATCAGCATCAGGCGCGGGCTCGTGAGCAGCGCTCGTGCGATCGCTACGCGCTGCTGCTCTCCGCCCGACAGGGAAGGCGTTCGCCGGCCGAGCAAGCCGCGGAGATCGAACGCTTCGACGGCGGTCGCGAGATCGATCGAAGAGCGTCCCGCGCTGCGCCGTGCGGCAAATTGCAGGTTCTGCTCTACCGTCAGGTGGGGAAACAATCGCCCGTCCTGAAACACGTAGCCGATTCCGCGCCGATGCGTCGGCAGGTGTACGCCCGGGCCGGCCCAAGTGTCGCCGTCGAACACGACGGTGCCGCGTGCTTCTCGTTCGAGCCCGGCGATGATCCGCAGCAACGTCGTTTTGCCCGAGCCGCTCGGGCCGAAGACGGCCGTGATGCCGGACAGCGCGAGATCGATCGCGGTGCGGAGCTCGAATCCCGGCCGGTCGAGGGCGACGTTCAGCGACAGCGTGCTCATTCGAAGCTAGAGGCGCACGAGCGGCATGCGCCGATTCAGCGTGTAGACCGACATCAGGACGAGGAACGAGAACACGAGCAGGCCGGCGGAAAGCACGTGCGCCTGCGCGTAGTCGAGGGTCTCGACGTGCTCGTAGATCGCGATCGAGATGACCCGCGTGCTGCCCGGGACGTTGCCGCCGACCATCAGCACGACGCCGAACTCGCCGAGCGTGTGTGCGAAGCCGAGCACGGCCGCGGAAACGTACCCGCGCAAGGCCAGCGGCGATGCGACGCTGCCGAACGCGTCGAACGGGCTTGCGCCGAGCGTAGCGGCCGCCTCGAGCGGCGTGCGTCCCACGGCTTCGAACGCGCCCTGCAGAGGCTGAACGGCGAACGGAAACGAGTAGATGACCGAGGCGATGACGAGGCCCGCGAACGAGAACGTCAGCGTGGTATCGGTGAGCGCGAGCCACGGCGCTCCGAGAAGCCCCGCAGGTCCGAGCAGGATCAGCAAATAGAAACCGAGCACGGTCGGCGGCAATACCAACGGCATCGCGACGACGGCCTCGACGATCGTGCCCCAGCGGCTTCGCGTGAAGGCGAGCCACCACGCGAGCGGCGTTGCGATGACGAGCAAAACGATTACGGTGACCGCGGCGAGCTGCAGGCTGAGCCAAACGGGTCCGAGCTCGAGTTCCGGCATTTCAAAACGTCCGCGATCGTGGCGAGCCATGTTGCCCGGCGCGGCGTTGTCGACGCAAGGCGCCAGGGCTTTGCCTGCACGAAGCGCGGCGTGGACGCGACGGCTATGAAAAGTGCTCGGCGAACGCCTCAGGGCCGGCACGGCGCCGGAAGGTACCGATCGGGAACCGTCGTCGACGAGGGGTTGTACGCGGCAGCGGTTCCGCCGCCGGACGTTCCCATCGGGCTCAGAGGCGTGGCGCCACCGGGTTGCGGCGCGTGGCCACAACGCCAGACCACGCTGAGGTCCGGCGCTTCGTACGGCGTGACGGCGAGATCGAGGCCGTTGATCGCTGCGTTCGCCTCGTTGCCGTATTTGATGACGAGCACGCCGTTCGCGACGTCGACGGACTGCACGTATTTGCCGACCGTGTCCGTGGCGTTCGCGGACATTCCGGCGGCGAGCCGGTTGGCGGGTGCCTCGCCGTCTTCGACGAACGCTTCGGCGATCGTCGCCTTGGCGTGCGCCGCCATGTTGATGCCTTCGGAAACCTGGGCGCGAACGGTGTAGTTCTGATACGCGGGAATCGCGATCGCGGCCAGAATGCCGATGATCGCCACGACGATCATCAGCTCGATCAGCGTGAAGCCCTCTTGGCGCCCGTTGTCTTTCGTCGTCTCGTTCATCCCCGTCGTACCGATGCGCGGCGCAATGCGCGTGCGCCGAAAACTAGTTCTTCCTAGTGCAACCGTTCAGCAAGACGTATGCCAGCCACGGTGGGAAGCCGGTCTGCGGACCTGCCGCACCGTTTATGTTCGATATGGGGTGACGAAACATGTCACATGCGGACGCTGCGCTCGGATTATGTCGCGATGCGCCCTCAGAGCCGGTCACCGGTTCGGCCGATCATCGACAAGAACTCGGCCCGAGTGCGCGGGTCCGAGCGGAAGTGCCCGAGCAGCTGGCTCGTGATCATCGACACGCCCGCTTTGCGCACGCCCCGCGTCGTCATGCACTGATGCACGCCCTCGACCACGACGCCGACGCCGCGCGGCTTCAGCACGTCGTGAATGCAATGCGCGATTTGCGCCGTCAGGGACTCCTGCACTTGCAGGCGGCGCGCGAACGCCTCGACGACGCGCGCGAGCTTGCTGATGCCTACGACCTTGCGATCCGGAAGGTAGCCGACGTGCACCTTGCCGATGATCGGCGCCATGTGATGCTCGCAGTGCGACTCGAAGCTGATGTCGCGGAGCACGACCATCTCGTCGTAGCCGTCGACTTCGTGGAAAGTGCGGCGCAGGAACTCGAGCGGGTCGTCGTTGTAGCCGCTGAACCAGTCCTCGTAGGCACTCACGACGCGACTCGGAGTGCCGACGAGCCCTTCGCGGTCCGGATCGTCGCCGATCCACTCGATGAGCGTGCGTACTGCTTTTTCTGCTTCGGCGCGGGACGGCTTGTTCTTTTTGGAGGGGGAGGATTGTCGTCGGCGGCTCACTACTTTCGTTCCGTTCGGAAGTGCCGGGCAGTCTAAGTCCACGCTCCGGGTGGTGCAACCAATGTACTGCGCTGGCATATTGACCGGCCGAACCGGTTGAGAGAACAGGCGTGGGATCACTTCAGCTTCTGCGATCGTTCGATACGTGGCGCGCGGCGGCCGAGCCGCTCGTGCTCGCTACCGTGTACGAGACGGCGGGCTCGACGTACAGCAAGGCCGGCCACCGGATCCTGCTCGCGGCAAACGGCGATTACCGCGGCCTCGTGAGCGGCGGTTGCCTCGAGGGGGATCTCGCGGAGCGTGCGCGCGGCGTCATCGCGGCCGCGCGGCCGATCGCCGTCACCTACGACCTGCGCGACTCGGCCGACGAGCTCTGGGGACTCGGCATCGGCTGCAACGGCTTGCTGCGCGTATTCCTTCAGCCGCTCAAGCCGGCGAACGGCTACGAGCCGTTCGCCGCC
>JBBIJV010000104.1:0-11964 GCA_037445815.1 Rhodospirillaceae bacterium | reverse complement strand
CCGCGCGAGCAGGATGTTCATGACGTTCGCGCAGGCGATCGCGAGCAGCAACAGCACGGCGCCGAGGATCACGAGCAGCGCCGGGCGCACACCGCTCGTCACCGACGCGTGCAGCGATTGCAGTGCGAGGCCCCGCTCCATGGCAGCCGAGGCCGGCCGCGGAAACTCGGCCGCGGGCGAGCCGCCGATCGCGACGAGCTCGCGCTGCGCCTGCTCGAGCGTCACGCCTGCGCGCAAGCGGCCGACCATCCGCAAATGGTGGCCCCATTCACGGCTCTCGAACGACTGCCCGGTGAGATAGCGCAGCGGCGCCCAGACTTCGGCCGCGGGGGTCAGAGCGTTCTCGAACCCCTCGGGCATGACGCCGACGACCGTGTAGCTCTCGCCGTCGAGCGTGATCGTGCTGTCGAGCACGGCTTCGGCGCTCCCGAAGCGGCGCTCGGCCAAGCTGTGTGTGACGATCGCGACGCGCGGCGCACCCGTGGCGTCGTCCGCGGCCGTGAAATCGCGCCCGAGCCACGGCCGTACACCAAGCGCGGCGAAATAGTCCGGAGTGACGAGGTCGCCTTCGAGCCGCGTCGGCTCGCCGGACGCCGTGAAGGAAGGCCGCCAGTCTTCCCGGATGACGGCGAGCGCGCTGAACGAGCGACTGCGCTGCACGAGCTCGAGAAACGTTCCGTAGGCGATCGGCAGCGGCTCGTCGTCCGGCGTGCGGTCCGTGAGATCGACCACGCGCTGCGCCTCCGGATACGGCAGCGCCTTGATCAGCACCTCATCGACTGCACCGAAGATCGCGGCGCTCACGCCGACGCCCAGGCCAATGCTCAAGATGGCGACCAGCGTACCGCCCGAGCCGTGCAAGAGTTTGCGCGCAGCGTAACGGACGTCCGCGATCAACGATTCCATCGCTCCCCCGAGCCTAACCTTCGGCGCGCAGCGCCGTCATCGGATCGACGCTCGCGGCACGCGCGGCGGGAGCGAGCGCGGCAAGCCCCGCCACGCCGAGCAGCACGCCGGCAACGGCGAGAGCCGTTGCCGGATCCGTCGGGCTCACGCCGTAGAGGAACGACGAGATCGTCTCCGTCAGCGCGAAGGCCGCGACCAGTCCGACGCCGATTCCGAGCGCCGCGGTGCCGAGCGCAGTTCGTACGACGCTGCCGACGACGGTGCCCCGCCTGGCGCCCAACGCCATTCGCAGACCGATCTCGTTCGTCTTCTGCGCGACGGCGTAGCTCAACACGCCGTACAGCCCGACGGCTGCGAGCACGACGGCGAACAAGGCGAACGCGCCGATCAGCGTGAGCTGCGTGCTGCGGTTGGCGAGCTCCGCGTCGAGCACTTCGCTCATCGCACGCACGCTCGACACGGGCTGCGCCGGGTCGACCGACCAGATGGCTCGGCGCACGCCGGCTGCGAGCGCCAAGGGGTCGCCGTCCGAGCGCACGACGAGGTGCCGCGGCGCCGCGAACGCATTACTTGCAGCCTGGTCGAGGGGGACGAACACCTCGCGGTCGGCCGGCTGGTCGAGCCCGAGCTGGCGAACGTCTCCGACGACGCCGATGACGGTGACGAGCTCGCCGCCGCCGATGCTGAGGCGCTGCCCGATCGGATCGCCGTCGGACCAATAGGCTTGCGCCAAGCTTTCGTTGATGACGGCCGTGCGCGGGGCGCCGCGCGTATCGCGCTCGTCGAAAAGCCGGCCGCGCAGCAGAGGCACGCCGAGCGTCTCGAGATAGCCCGCGCTCGCGCTGCGGTTCGTCGCGATGTTTCGCAGGATTTCCTCCGGCGGAGGCGGCGGGCGGCCGTCGACCAATATCAGCGCCCGGCCGCCCTTGAAGGCGAGCGGCGCGAAGTTGGTGTAACCGGCCGATTCGACGCCGGGCAAGGCGCGCACGCCGTCGAGCACGCGGCGATAGAACAGCTCGCGCTCCGCGGGATTTGCGGCGCGGGGCGCCGGCAGCACCGTTTCCGCCACGAGCAAATTCGCGGTGGGGAAGCCCGGATCGACGGCGAGCACCGCGCGATAGCTGCGGAGCAACAATCCTGCCCCAGCGAGCAGCACGACCGTCAGCGCGATCTCCGCGACGAGCAGGCCCATGCGCAAGCGGCTGGCCACGGCGCTCCGACCGCCGATCGCTCGGCCAAACGAGGCACCGAAGTCGCGGCGCGCCGCCGAGAATGCCGGCCCGGCGCCGAACAGGATCACCGTCGCGAGTGCCGCGGTGATCGTCAATGCCAGAACACGCCAGTCGAGCGACAACGTTGCGCTCGCGGGCAAGGTGCCGGGAAGCAGCCGCGTCAGGTAACCGAAAGTCGCGCGCGCGGTCGCCGAGCCGACGACGACGCCGGCGGCGGCCAAGAGCATACTTTCGCTCACGAGCAGCCGCAGCAACCGGCCGCGCGCCGCGCCGAGCGCCTTGCGGATCGCGAGCTCTCTTTGCCGCACCGTGACTCGCGCGAGCACCAGGTTCGCGACGTTCGCGCAAGCGATCAGCAAGACGAGCGCCACGGCGCCGAGCAACACGAACAGCGTCCGGGGGCTTTCGTCGGCGCGTGGGCCGGCGCCGCGCACGAGCGTGTCACGCAGCGGCGCGATCGTCACGGCCACACCGCGAGCCGGGTTATCGGCGCGCAGCGCCGCGGAGACCGCCGCCATCTCGACACGAGCGGCCTCGATGGTCACGTCGGGCCGCAGCTTCGCGACGAGATACCAGAAGTAGTTCGTCTCGCTCGCAAGCTGCTCCGCCGAGAAGACGGTCGGCACGAACACGTCGATCTCGAACGGAAAACGAAAGTCCCGCGGCACGACACCGACGATCGTATGGGGGGAGCCATCTAAGGTGATCGTTCGGCCGACGGCCGCGGGGTCGCCACCAAGGCGACGAAACCAGAAACCTTCACTGACGACGGCGACGGGCTCGCCCGTGCCGTCCTCGGGCACGAACGTTCGGCCGAGGAGCGGCGCGAGGCCGATCGTCGCGAACAAGCTCGACGTCGTGCGCACGCCCGAGAGCCGCTCGGGCTCGCCGCCGTCGCCCGTCAAGTTGAAGCTCGCGATCTCGATCGGCGCCATCGATTCGAACGACCGCGCGCGCTCCCGCCACTCGGCATAGTTCGCGGGCGCGATCTCGACGCGCGCGGGCCCGCCGATCGGCGTGAGGTCGGCCCACAGCGTCACGAGGCGGTCTTCGTCGGCGAACGGCAGAGGCTTGAGCCACGTTGCGCTGAAGAGGCTGAAGATCGCCGCCGTCGCGCCGATGCCGAGCGCGAGCACGGCCACGGCGACGACCGTGAAGCTCGGCGTGCGCGCGAGCGCGCGGGCGCCGTAGCGGAAGTCGCGCGCGAGGTCGACGAGCAGTGTCATGCGCGCCTTTTTGCAAGCGCTATGCCAAAGCGCAAGAGGATGATTTCACTCGGTTTGGCTCGCCTGGGACGATGGCTCGCCGTCCCGCATTCGCGCCCCGCGTCTCAATCGCGGGACAAAGGCGTTGCCCGGCGTTCGCGAGTAAATCGAGCATCCCGATGGCTACGTAAGCGCGGCCAGCGGAGGCTTTGGCGCCCGAATACGGAACTCCCACTTCATTGAAAATTAGAAGTGCCACTTCTAATATGCACAAATGATACCGCGTGGCGCCGCACCACTCCTACGTCGACTGGCCGAGCAATTCCCGGCCGTCATCGTGCTCGGCCCGCGTCAGTGCGGAAAGACGACGCTTGCCCGCCACTTCGTGTCGGGGCGCTGCTTCGATCTCGAGAAACCCTCGGATCTTCAAGTCTTCGCCGGCGATATCGAATATGCGTTGCGCCAGCTGAAGGGGCCGCTGATCATCGACGAGGCGCAAACATTGCCCTCGCTGTTTCCGGTCTTGCGCGCGCTGATCGACGAGGCGCGCCGCACGCACGGCCAATTCTTCTTGCTGGGCTCGGTAAGCCCCGACCTGGTACGCGGGATCTCGGAAACCCTTGCCGGCAGAGTGGGTGTCCTCGAGCTAACGCCGTTCACCTTCGCCGAGGTGGCCAACCGGCGCGGCGTGAAGCTCGAGACGCTATGGCAGCGCGGCGGATTCCCGGATGCCTTCCTCGCCCGCAGCGCGCAGTCCTGGCTCGCTTGGCAGGACGCCTATCTGCGCACGTTCATCGAGCGCGACATCGCCCGGCACCAGCTCAATCTATCGGCAGCGGACATCCGGCGCCTCATGACGATGCTCGCGCACGCCCACGGCGGGGTGCTCAACTATTCGAGCCTGGGGCGCTCGCTGAGCTATTCGTATCACACGGTGCAAAACGCCCTCGACCTGCTCGAAGGCTACTTCCTTGTCCGTCGCCTTCCGCCCTATCACGCCAATATCGGCAAACGGCTGGTGAAGTCGCCCAAAGCGTACATTCGCGACAGCGGAGTGCTGCACTTCCTGCTCGGCATCCACGATCTCGATGGCCTCGTGACCTCGCCCGCGCGCGGCAACAGCTTCGAAGGATTTCTGATCGAGCAGCTCGTGACACTCGAGAGACAGCACCGCTCGGGCAGCGGCTTCTTCTTCTATCGCACGCACACCGGAGTCGAGATCGATCTCCTGATCGATCGCGGCCAGTCGCGGATCGGGTTCGAGCTGAAGGCGGGAGTAGCGGTCGAGCCCCGCGACTGGGCACATCTTCAGACGGGGATCGACGACGGAGTCATCGACCGCGGCGTCTTGGTCCACATGGGCCCGCATGACTTCATGGCAAGCGACAAGATTCGAGTCGCGCCGGCATCCAAGCTATTGCTGAGCGCGGCTCAGTGGTGAAACCCGCCGCCGTCGTAAACGGGGCAGTCACCCTAACGGCAGGCGCACGCGCGCGACGCAGCCCTTCGCGCCGACGCGGTTCTCGAGCGCGATGCTGCCGCCGTGGTTCTCGACGATCTCGCGCGAGAGGACGAGGCCGATGCCCGTGCCGTGCGGCTTCGTGGTGAAGAACGGCACCCAGAGGTTGTCCGTGCGCGCGAGGCCCGGTCCGTCGTCCTCGACCTCGACGACGACGGCGCTGCCGTTGCCGCGCCAGCGCACCCGCACGCCGCCGCGCTCGCCGGCAGCCTCCACTGCGTTGCGCATCAAGTTGATGAATACCTGCTCGATCTGATCCGGATCGATCAAGAGATACACGGCGGGCCCCGGCTCGATCGAAATCCGCTGCTCGTGCAGGGACGCGGCGCGCTTCACGAGCGCCGACAGCTCCGCGCCGCGGCGCGTCGGCAGCGGCAGACGCGCGAGGCGCGCGTACGCGCCCATGAAGCGCTCGAGCGACTCGGCACGATCGTGAATGATGGAAAGGCCCGCGCGCGTGTCGTCGCGCCAGTCCGCGGGCAAAGGGTCGCGCGCCACGAGCTTGCGAATCGTGCCCGCCATCGATTTGATCGGCGCGAGCGAGCTGTTCAGCTCGTGGCCGATGACGCGGACGATGCGCTGCCACGCCTGCCGCTCCTCTTCGCGCAACGCGCGAGAGAGCTCGCTGATGACGAGCAGCTCGTGCGGCTTGCCGCCTTCGCGGAAGCTGCGGCGGCGAATCTCCCACCGCCCGCCGCCGCCGGGGAACACGTGCGCCACGATGCGGCCCGATTCCTCGGCGAGCATTTCATCGAGGCCGAGCTCTGCGGCGCTCCTGCCTTGCAGCGTCTCGCTCGTGCCGCGCAGCAGCGCCTCGCCGGCCTTGTTGACGATGCGCAGCCGAAGCGCCGCGTCGAACGCGAACACGGCGATGTCGACGTCGGCGATGATCTTCTGCAAGAGAGCGCCGGCCTCGAGCGCCTCGAGCCGTTGGTCGTAAAGCGTGCGGCTCAGCGTGTTGACCTCGACCATTACCTCGCCGAACGAGTCTTCGGGATCGACGTTGCGGCCCCGCATCGAGTAGTCGCCTTCGCGCAGCGCCTCGAGCATGTTCGCGAGCGTTTGGAGCGGCCGCACGACATGGCGGCGCAGCGCCACGAGGGCGATCAACGTAGAGACGGCGAGCAAGCTGAGCAGCGTCCAGCGCAGCGGCGGCGATTCCACCGTAATCCAGAGCAGCACGGCGGCCGTCACCGCGGACGGCGCCACGGCGAGCAGCGACAGGACCAGCAGCCGGTTCTGAAAGCGCAGGCGCTTGCGCCGCGTCACAAACCGAATTTCTCCATGCGACGGTAAAGGGCTGAGCGGCTCATGCCGAGCTCGTCGGCTGCGGCGACTACGTTGCCGTCGTGGCGCGCAAGCGCGGCGCGGATTGCGTCGAGCTCCACCTCGTCGAGCGTCATCGGCCGGCGGTCGGTCGCGGCCGCGGGCGGCGCAGCGGTCAGGCGCAGATCCGCCGGCTCGATGGCCGTGCCGCGCGCCATCAGCACGGCGCGCTCGACGACGTGGTTGAGCTCTCGCACGTTGCCGGGCCAGGCGTAGCGGCGCAGCGCCGAAAGCGCCGCATCCGAGAAGGACTCGATCGGACGGCGATGGTGCTGCGCGTGCTGGCTCAAGAATCGCTGCGCGAGCCGGATGATGTCGTCGCCGCGCTCGCGAAGCGGCGGCAGGTGGATGTGAATCGTGTTCAGGCGGTACAGAAGGTCCGCGCGGAAGCGCCCCGCCGCGATCTCCCCGTCGATGTCGGCGTTCGTCGCCGCGAGCACACGCACGTCGACCTTCTGCGTGCGCGACGAGCCGAGCCGCTCGAACTGTCCGTCCTCGAGCACGCGCAAGAGGCGCCCCTGCTGCGCGACGGGGATGTTCGCGATCTCGTCCAAGAACAGCGTGCCGCCGTCGGCCAGCTCGAAGCGCCCGACGCGATCGGTCTTCGCGTCCGTGAACGCGCCTTTCACGTGGCCGAACATCTCGCTCTCGAACACGGTCTCGGCGAGGCTGCCGATGTTGACCGTGACGAGGCTGCGCTCGGCGCGCGGCGACCCTTCGTGAATCAGCCGCGCGACGAGTCCCTTGCCGCAGCCGCTCTCGCCCGTGATCAGCACGTTCGCATCGGTGGGCGCGACGCGGTCGATCGTCTCGAGCACGGGCTGCATGGCCGGCGACTCCGCGATCAGCTGACCCGCGCTGCCGACGAGCTCGCGGTTCTGCGCTTCGAGCGTGCGCGCGCGCTGCAAGGCGCGCGCGAGCGCGACCTGAGCGCGCAGCACGGCGAGCAAGCGTTCGTTGTCCCAGGGCTTCTCGATGAAGTCTTGCGCGCCGCGGCGCATGCCCTCGACGGCGAGGTTGATCGTACCCCACGCCGTCATCAGCACGATCGGCGTGTGCGCATCGAACGAGCGAATGCGCGTGACGGCGTCGAGCCCTTCGTCGCCCGACGTCGTGTCGCGCGTGTAGTTCAAGTCCATGAGCACGGCATCGGCCGTGCGCTCGCGGAGCGCCGAGATCAGCGACTCGGGATTCGCGAACGTTTCCGCTGCATAGCCCTCGCCCTTCAGCAGCAGGCGTAGCGACTCGAGCACGTCGCGCTGGTCGTCGGCGACGAAAATGCGGGGTTGGCGTGTAGACATGGAGACGTTGCCCATGCAAGCGATCAGGCAATCTTCCGGTCGGCGCTGATCCAGCCGTCGCCGAGCTCGATGAGCCGCCGCCCGAACGCGGCGACGCGCTCGTCGTGCGACACCTGCACGATCGTCGTGCCCTGCTCGTTCAAACCTTTGAGGAGCTTCATGATCTCCTCTCCCTGGCTCCAGTGCAGGCTGCCCGTCGGCTCGTCGGCGAGCACGACGCGCGGATTCGCGATGACGGCCCGCGCCACGGCGACTTGCTGCTGCTGGCCGCCCGAAAGCTGCGTCGGGTAGAGGTCTTTCTTGCCGACCATCTGGAAGCGATCGAGGATCTCGGCCACGCGCGCCTCGCGCTCCTTGCGCGGCACGTCACGGTACGACAGCGGGATCTCGAGGTTCTCGTACACCGTCAAGTCGTCGAGCAAATGGAAGTGCTGGAACACGAAGCCGATGTTCTCCTTGTTGAGCTTGCCGCGCTCCTTGACGCTCGCCTTGTGCACGGGCTTGTCGTCGAACCAGTACTCGCCGCTGTACTCGCCGTCGAGCATGCCGAGTATCGCGAGCAGCGTGGACTTGCCGGAGCCCGACGGACCCATGATCGTCACGAAATCGCCTTCGGCGATCTCGATGCCGATTTGCCGCAGCACCCAGGTCTGGCCGCCCTTATAGGGATACGACTTCTCGACGTTTTGTAACCGGATCATTAGATCGCCTCTTCTCGTGGTTGTCGGAGGCCGCAAGGCAACTCTTATGCCAAGCGGATAAATCGCGACGGCACAATGACTTGCAACGCGGGCCTGGCGCCGCACGTTCGGCGCGGCTCCCGCAACCGTCGGCCGGCGTCCCATTTTCGGGACACTTCGCCGCAGCGTCTACAGCGGCGTATTTCGCCGTCTAGCTGACCCGGGCCGTCTGCCAGCCGTTGCCTCCCCTCGCCGCCCAAGCGGATGCGGCTACGGCGCGCGGGGGCTCGTGAAGCGCGTCGCGGTTTCGGCGTCCGATTTGGCCGACCGATTGACAGTCGGTACGGCCATGTACATTAATGCACTAATGCACATAGGCGAAAAAACGGCGTGTTTGTTCTGAAGCCGCACTCCGGCGTGCCGATCTACCGGCAGCTCTTGGAGCAGATCCGGCGCATGGCCGCCAGCGGGCAATTGCCGCCGGGCACCGAGCTGCCGTCGATCCGCGAGCTCGCGCTCGCGCACGCGATCAATCCGATGACGGTCTCGAAGGTCTACACGCTGCTCGAAGCCGAAGGCGTGCTCGAGCGCAACCGCGGCAAGCCGATGACCGTCGCCAAGCCGAAGCGAGCGCAGGTTCCGGCCGCAAAGAGGCTCGAGCAGCTCGAGCCGCACCTGGAGCAGCTCGTCCTCGCCGCTCGCCAGCTGGAGCTTGCCGAAGACGACGTGGTCAAGGCGTTGCATGAAGCCTGGGAGAAGACAGATGAACAGCCCGTACATCGCCGCACGCGGCCTCGGTAAGTCGTTCGGCGGCAAGCCGGTGTTGGCCGACGTGTCGTTCACCGTCGAGCCCGGCGACGTCGTCGGCGTGCTCGGCAAGAACGGCGCGGGCAAGACGACGCTGCTCGAGCTCGTGCTCGGCTTCACGCCGGCGACGGCCGGCAGCGTGCAGCTGTTCGGCTACGACAGCTATCGGCTGCCTGGCAAGGCAAAAGCGCGCGTCGGCTTCGTGCCGCAGCAGGACGAGCTCGTGAACCAACTGACGGCGGCCGACCAGATCGGCGTGATCGCGTCGTTCTATCCGAAGTGGGACGACGAGCTCGTCGGCCGGCTGAGCCGCGAGTGGGAAGTGGATCTCAACCAGCGCGTCAAGAACATGTCGGTGGGGCAGCGGCAGAAGCTATCGATCTTGGTCGGGCTCGGCCACCGGCCCGACGTGCTGATTCTCGACGAGCCCGTCGCGAGCCTCGACCCGGTCGCGCGCCGTCAATTCCTCGAGCAGATCATCGAGGTGGCCGCGGACGGCAATCGGTCCGTCGTGTTCTCGTCGCACATCGTCTCCGACGTCGAGCGACTCGCGAGCAAGATCTGGATCCTCAAGGACCGGCGCATGTACTGGCAGGGCGATTTCGATTCGCTGAAGGATTCGGTCGTGCGTCTGCACGTGCGTGCGACGAGCCCTCTGCCCGCCTCGCTCGAGATCCCGAACGCGCTGCGCCTCGAGCGTAACGGCACGACGGCGGCTGCGATCGTGCAGGGTTGGCACGCGCAAGCGCAGGAGGCTCTCGCGCAAGGGCTCGGCGCCGAGCTCGAGATCGAGCAGCTGACGCTCGAGGAGATCTTCCTGGAGCTCCATCGATGAAGGCGATCGCGCGGCTGATCTACACGTACTTCACGGGCACGCCGCTGCTGCGCTTCATCACGCTTGCCGGCCTGGTCGCCGGCATCGGCGGCGCGGCTCTGAATCTCTACCTGCCACCGCTGACCGGCGGCAGCGGCAATCCGGCTCGGTTCTCTCTGGCGCAGGAAGCCGTTATTTTTCTGCTCCCTGTCGCCGGACTGCTGTGCTTCGTGTTCGGCCCGTCGCTGCTACCGGCGATGTTCGCGCGCCTTGCCTCGAGCCACCACCTCTACGTGCTACCGCACGGCCGCACGAAGCTGCTCGCGAGCGCGCTCGCGACGGTGGCGCTGACCGCGCTGTTCGCGGCCGCCATCGTCACGCTGTATTACTACAAGACACCGCTCGTGCTCGATCTCATCTTCGAGCGCGCGTTCGCAGTCTCGTTCGTCACCACCAGCTTTCTGTACGTCGTGCTGTGGCTGACGGGCAAAGGCGGCGCGATCGGCTTGCTCGTGGGCTCGTTCGTGATGGTCGCGACGCTCGTGCTGCCGCTCAGGTTCATCGCAATCCCGTCCACGTCGCTCGCCATGCCCTGGACAGCCGGTGCGTTGCTGTGGACGATTTTCGCCACAGGCTTTCTGCTCGCGCCGCGCCTCGACGCACCGCTCGGCCGTCTGCGGCAGACACTTTCAGAGCTCACGGGCTCGACTTACCGGGGCGGCGGCGAGATCGATTTCCTGATCGGCACGGCACGCCCATGGACGCTCGCGGCCGGTCAGATCGTGCCGATCGCGATCGCGACGTACGTCATGAGCCGGGCGTCGTGGGCGCCAGTCGCTTGGGTGTTTTTCCTCACGATCATCAGCGTCACGACGGGCGCCGTCGCGAGCCTCGCCGCCACGCGTGGCCGCGCGCTTTGGCTGCGCGCCCGTTGGACTCGCGCGGAGCTCTTCCATCGCGTCGAAAACGCGTTCTGGCGCTACAACTGCTACACGCTCGGCGTGCTGCTCCTGCTGCTTGTCGGCATCGGCGATTCGCTGGCCCTGCCGACGCGCGCGCTCGCGTTCGGCATGGGCTTACTCGCGCTCGGCACCGCGCTGAGCACCTACATAGGGCTCACCGTCACGGCGCGCATCGGCTGGCGCGATGCCGCGCTCGCCGTGATCGTGATGCTCGCGTTGATGCGCACGGCGGTCCACGTCTCGAGTCCGGCGACACCGACGACGACGATCGTTGCGTACGAAATCGGGCTCGCGGCACTGTCTCTGATCGTTCGCGAGCTCGCGCGGCGCCGCTGGGGCCGGCTCGATTGGATGCTTTGCCGGCCCGACACAGCCGTGCGGGCTTCGGCCTGAGGTGCTCGCGATGATTCCGAAGGTTCACCCAGCAGTGTTCCTCGGCGCGGCGATTCTGGTCTGCGCGGCGTGGCTTTGGGTGCGGCCGCCCGTGTCCGCGATCGAGATCGTAGCGCGCAGCCAGCCGCGGCCCGCGGTCGTCGAGCGCAAGACGATCGAGCTAGGCCAGCCGCTCCTCGAGCGCTACGTCGGTCAATACGAAGGCCGCGGCGGCTTCGTCGTCGAGCTGACGCTGAAAGACGGCAAGCTGCTCGCGCAAAGCGTAGGCGCGATGCCCTCGATACCTTTCGAGCTGCGCGCGACTTCGGAGACCGAGTTCTTCCTGTTGGCCCCGGGCTCGATGAACCCCCCAAACGTCGATCTCGAGTTCGACGTCGCCCGCGACGGCACCGTGCGCGGCTTCGTCGCGACCACCGAGTTCGGCCTCGTCGAAGTGAAGCGCGTGCGCTGACAGAGGCGCAGAGTGCCGCGCCGCTGCCCCCTTGCCTGGCACATCGCTTGCAGGGCTAAATCCTTTCGGAGGGCCGCATGCCGGACAGCCAATCGCCGCTGATACTCGCGCTCAACGTAGGCAGCTCGTCGCTGCGGGCGAAGCTCTACGTGCTCGAGGAAGCGGCGTTGCGGCTCGAATCGACGGCCCGGCTCGACGGCGTCGGGCGCAAGCACTCCCGGCTGCGCGTGGACGACGTCGCGTTTTCGGTCGCCGCACGTCGCGTAGATCGTCTCGAAATTCGGTCCGCCGAACGTCAGGTTCGACACCTTGCCATTCGGAGTCGGAATGATGCAGTGAACTCGTCCCGCCTGATCGCAGACTTGCAG
>JBBIJV010000103.1:0-12147 GCA_037445815.1 Rhodospirillaceae bacterium | reverse complement strand
AGCCGTTGCGTAACGGTGCACGGCACGAATTACCTCCGCGTCGAGAACAACGTGACCTACAACATCGTCGGTCACTGCTTCTTCCTGGAAGACGGCATCGAGCACGGTAACGAGTTCGTCAGGAACCTCGCCATCCAGATCAAGTGTCATCCCACCAGGGAGTGCGTGCCGGTCAACCTCGCCGCAAACGGTGAGGTCGAAAACCGCCGTGAGCAGAGACAAATCAGCTTCTCCCGCGAGCATACCCTGCTGCCCTCGGACAACACGGTGGCGGCTTACTGGATCACCAATCCGGACAACGCGTTCATCGACAATGTGGCCGCCGGCTCCGACGAGAATGGCTTCTGGTTGTCGTTGCCAGAGCACCCGCAGGGCCAGTTCGCAGGCACGGAAATCGCGAAGAGCATCTGGCCACGCCGCACGCCGCTGCGCGAGTTTCGTGGCAACGTGGCCCATTCCAACTTCGACGGGTTCATGTTTGACCGGAACATCTACGAGGATGACACCTTCGGTTTGGCCACCATTCCGTTCCTGCCGCTCGAGAATCCTGCCGATCTGGAGAGCGAAGTGGTGGAGTCGCACTTCGAGAACCTGACCGCCTACAAGAACCGCAATGGAGGTCTCTGGGGCCGGGGCGACCTCTTCGTCTACAGCAACGCGAAATTCGCCGACAACGCCATCGGCATGACGCAGGCCGCCGGCGACATCGGCAGCTCACGGTTTCATGGACGACTGATTGACTCGCTGGTCGTGGGCGAGACCGAGAACATCGGCAACCCCGTGACGCCGGAGGAGAAGGCCTATGGCCGCAGCCTGCCGAAGCGGCGAATTCCGGATTTCCCCATCCGCGGTTACGAATACTATGACTACCGCGGTGAGGTGGTGAATACGACGTTCGTGAATTTCCAGGACAATGCGCAGCGCAAGACCGGCGCGCTGTCCTTCCTGCTGTACACGAGCGCGGGCTTGAGTACCGGAAGCAGCATCAGCGGTGCGAAATTCGTCAACGCCAAGCCGGTCTATTTCCCGAAATTCGATACCAGGTTCGATAATGACAACCGCGGCGGCAACGCATATCGGACCCTGTCGTTCCGCGACCTGGACGGCTCGGTGACCGGCATCCCCAATTCCCATGTCCTGCTGCACGATGGCGAGAACGACAGCGTCGCCACGGACGACACCTGTGAAATCAAGCCGACCTGGAACGCGTCTGTGTGTAAAGGTGATGTGGGTCGCCTGAATCTCTCGAACAGCAGGGGAGAGCTGCCGGCCGGAGTCGACCTCGAATCCCGGACCGCACGGTTCGCTTTGCTCTCTACGATCGGTCCGAGTCCCCCCGACACTCCCCTCGTTCAGAAACAACGTGCCGCCATGTTTTCTCGTCGTGCTCCGCAGGCGCCCATCGCGCTCGTCCGCAACGGCAAGGAATTCAAGATCTCCGGCGACCAAAGCACTGTGAAGGCCGGCACCGAGATCCAGGTGAAAACCGAAAGACCGGAAGTCACCCTCAGCCTGGCTGAAATGGACGAGGGCTCATGGGTGATCTTTGAGCTGCCGGGCTTCGCGCACGCAGCCTCGGGAACGGAGCAGCGCAGCTTGAGCGCATTGCGCCAAGCGAGCGAGACTTCCTGGTTCAGGGACGGGGACACCCTCTGGGTCAAACTGGTGGCGGGACCTCCGGTCATGCAGATCATTCGTCCGACGGACCTGCAAGTCAGCATGACGGTCAGTCGATCAGAAACCGAGGGCTTGCGCGGCCTGTGACGCTCGCGGAGCGCCGTCACTCGCGTCGCTACACCGACGTGCTCGACAGTCCGGCGGCCTGCGCCACGCCGCTCGCCTTTTGTGTAGCGTCTTGCCGTCGCCGGAGAGCTCGGTCGTCAGGGTCATCAGCCCCTGCCCGCCGATCTTGATCGAGCCTTTGTAGAGCGGCGGGTAATCCCTGCCGTCGACCGCCCATGACGATCCCCTTCAGGCCAACGGCGTCGTAACGATCAGGACTTGATTGCGCTCGGACAATCCCGTGATCAATGGCTTATCCGGTCAGGCGAACGCGCAAGGGCCCGACGCTCGCGTGCAAACGATACTCGCTTGGGCGCAGGAAGAGCTCGACAAGCCGATCGGTTTGGCGGATACGGCACGCTTGGTCGGCTTGTCGAAGCCGCGAATTCGTCGAGCAGACGGGCTGCCGTTCGGATGTACCTATTGTGGCTGCGCCTAATGAAAGGCCTCGAAGCATTTGCAGCAGGGTCGTTCCCCACCGAAGCCGTAGAGGACGCGGGCTTTGCCGATTCGACGCATTTCAGCCGCACGTTTCGCCGCACGACGGCCGCGGCGCTCGACGTGAAATAGCGCCGACGCGGGAGGCGCAGGGTAGCGCTCGAGGCGCGCGCGCCGATTCCGACGCCGTCGGTCAGCAAGTCAAATTTGGTGATTGGCGCCGAATTTTGGGTATCGGCTCCATCGGCGACTTTCTCCGCCGATCCGAATCCCAGGCCCGTCGCGACCCTTCCGATATAATTGCACGGCTGTCGCGCCCCCATCCGCGCGACGGCGTGTGGACCGAGCCGAGCGACCTTCGGGGTCCCGCCCGGGTGGCGGAAGGGTAGACGCAGCGGACTTAAAATCCGCTGGCCGAAAGGCCGTGCCGGTTCAAATCCGGCCCCGGGCACCGCCGCGAAGCGCTAGCGCACTGTAGTCGTCGCGCCGGCCACGCGAGCCGCCGCAATCACGGCCGACCTTCCGGACAAGCGTTCGAGCTCGACGAGCGTGCGCGCGCGGCTACTTGACGCGCCGCACGTTCGAGCTGTCCGGCGGCGATTGTGGCATCACGGCCGTATCGGCGAGCGAGATTTCCTCCGGCAAGGGGCTGCCTTGTGCGACCCAGTCGGGAATCTGCACCTTCAACCGGAACGGCCCCATGCCGAGCACGTCCTCGTCGCAGAGCACGGTTCGCTCGATGCGGCGGCCGTTCAGCAGCACGCCGTTCACGCTGTTCAAATCGACGACGTAATAGCCCTCCGGCGTGCCGACGATGACGGCGTGGTGCCGGCTCAAATAGGGGCTCGGCAGGCACACGTCGTTGTGCTCGCTGCGGCCGATCAGCGTCCTCTGCCCCAAGCTGATGCGCGCGACGACCTTGCCGGCGCGGCTCACGACGAGATATCCCTGCGGAGGGGGCTCGGGCGGCGCGTCGTCGACCGCGGCCGTGACGGCTTCGAGCTTTCTGCTCTGCCGAGCCATGAATGCTGCGACGGCTTGGCGGACGACGCGTGCGTCGGCGCGGTCCATCTTCAGGCGATGCCGCAATAGCAACGACATCTGACACAACACGTCGGCCGCAGCGTAACGCCCGCCGCTCAAGCGGGCGATCATCTGCAACGCAACGGGCGTCGTAAGGTCCTGCATCTCGAATCGGCCGAGCCGCCACTCGAGATAAGCCGCGAGATCCTCTTGGGAGGCCGCGGTGAGTCTGTGCACGAGCACTTCGCCAGCCCCGAGCCGATCGCGGACGGCTTGCCATTGCTTGGCGACCGACGGCCGCCCGGCCAGCACGAGCTCGAGCGCCGCGCGCTTGTCGACCCGAAACATCAGCAGCCGCTCGAGCTCCTCGAGCGCCCGGGCGCTGAAGTGATGCGCATCGTCGACGAGGAGCAGCACGCGGCGCCCTTGCGATTGGCGCTGCTGCAAGAAGACCGTGAAAAGGTTGCGCTGCTCGACCTCCGAAAGGATCCCACGGGCGAGGTCGGCGGAGAGCAGCAAGCTCGCGAGCACCTGCGAGGCGCTTTCCTGCGGGCCGCGGCACTGCAGCACGACAGCGCCCGAGTGCAGATGCACTCCGAGGTGCTGCAGCAGCGTCGTCTTACCGCTCGAGGGCGGGCCCACGATGACGCGGACTGGGGCGGGTCGACAAAGGTGGCTCAGGGCCGCCTGCTGGGCCGGCCCGAGCCAAATCTCGTCCGCCGTTGGTCGCGCGAACACTCTCGCGGGAGAGACTGGCTTGCGCGTTTCTCCCATCAGCCGTTTTCCTTCTTTTTACAGATAGTTATCGAGGATTAGTGAGTGTTTTTATGACGGCCGACTCGGAGCATATGTCATTAGGAATGTTATGTAAACGGCTGGACTGTGGGGAGTTTCCGGAGCTCGACGCGCACCGGCCCGCGGACGAGGTGTGAGCCAATTCTGCTCAAAACGCGCTTAGTTCATTGTTATCTCAAGATAAAATCGGACGTCGTCGGTTGCAAAAGCGATCGCGTCGGGCACAATCCGCGGCTTCATTGATTGCGAGCCTCCTGTTCATGACGGAACCAGCGTTGCGCGGACGGGAGCTTGCGGTCTGGCGTGGCGAGCGCTGCCTGTTCGAACGGCTCGACTTCGAGGTGTCCCCCGAGCAGCTCGCGTTGCTGGTCGGAAGCAACGGCGCCGGGAAAACGACGCTGCTCCGAATCTTGGCCGGCCTCGGTCTGCCGACGGAGGGCAGCGTCACCTGGCGTGGCGTGGCGATCCAAGAGCTCGATTCCGACGCGCGGGCCGAGATCGCATATCGCGGCCACCTCGAAGCGCTGAAGCGCGACCTCACCGTCGCGGAAAATCTCGGCTTTCACGCGGCGCTTTGGGGACGAGAGCCCGAGTTCGACGACATTCTCGAGGAACTGAAGCTGCGCGAGCTTGCTCATATGCGTGCGCGCTACCTGTCGGCCGGGCAACGGCGCCGGGCGGCTCTCGCGATGCTGAAGCTGTCAAACGCGAAGCTGTGGCTGCTCGACGAGCCGACGACGAATCTCGACAGCGAAGGCCGAGCTGTGCTTGCCGAATGGGTGCGCCTGCACTTGAGGAACGGAGGGCTCGCCGTCATTGCAACGCACCAACCGGACGAATTTGCGGCCCCCGGCGCCTTGATGATCGAGTTGTGATGAACGTATTCAACGCCGTGCTGCTTCGCGACTTGCGCGTCGCCTTCAGGCGGTGGAGCGAGCTCGCCCATCCGCTGATCTTCTTCGTGATCGTCGTCACGTTGTTTCCGTTGGCCTTGTCGCCGACGGCCGCGCAACTGCGCGAGGTCGGCATCGGAGTGTTGTGGGTAGCCGCGCTGCTCTCGTCGCTGCTCGCGCTCGACGGTCTGTTTCGCAGCGACGCCGACGACGGGAGCCTCGAGCAGTTGTTGCTCTCGCCCGCACCGATGACGATCGCCGTGCTCGCGAAAGTCGTCGCGCATGCGACGGTGACGCTGCTGCCGCTGATGTGCCTCGTGCCTTTGTCCGCATTGTCGTTCAACATTCCGCTGAACGCGTTGCCGACGCTCGCATTTGCGCTGGTTCTCGCGGCGCCGACGCTCTCCGTGCTCGTGGCGCTCGGCGCTGCGCTCACCGTGAGCTTGCGGCGCGGCGGATCGATCGTCGGCTTGCTCGTGTTGCCGCTGACGGGGCCCTTGCTGATCTTCGGCACGCGCGCGACGGATCTTTCCGTGAACGGCGAGCCTACGGCCGCGCCGCTCTTGTTCTTGGCGGCGCTCGCGGCGCTCGCCGTTTCGCTGGGCCCGCTCGCGATCGCAGCGGCCGTGAAGGTGGGACTTGAATAGAGGACGAGGATGAAGCTACCGCGTTGGTTCCACCAGCTGGGCTCGCCGCCTTACGTCTATCGCTTGGCCGAGCGGCTCGCGCCATGGCTCGGCGGGTTGGGGCTTCTGTTGTTGGCCGTCGGGTCGTATTGGGGGCTCGTGATCGCTCCGCCCGATTACCAGCAGGGCGATTCGGCGCGAATCATCTATATCCATCCGCAGACGGCGTACGTGGGCATGATGGCCTACGTCGTGATGGCCGTTGCCGCCGGCATCGGCTACGTCTGGCGCATGAAGCTCGCGCATGCCGTCGCCGTTAGCGCGGCGCCGATCGGTGCGTGGTTCACGTTCTGTGCCCTGATCACGGGCGCCCTGTGGGGCCGGCCCACGTGGGGAACTTACTGGCAGTGGGGCGATCCACGGATCATGTCCGAGGCCCTGCTTTTGTTCTTGTTTTTGGGCTATCTCGCGCTGCGCGGCGCGTTCGACGATCGCGACAAGGCGGACCGCGTGACGGCGATTCTCGCCGTCGTCGGCGTCGTGAACGTTCCGATCATTCACTACTCCGTCGAGTGGTGGAACTCGCTACACCAGACCTCGACGCTGCTCGCCGAAGGCGGACCCGCGATGACCATCGACATGCTGATTCCATTCCTGATCATGTTCGCCGGCTTTACGCTGACGTTCTATTGGCTGCTGCTGCGGCGGCTCCAGGCCGAGATCGTCGAGCGCGAAGGCAACGCACGCTGGCTTCGCGATTGGCTCGCGGGGGCGCGCAATGAGTGAATTCTTCTCAATGGGCGGCCACGGCGCTTACGTTTGGTCTGCGTACGGCATTACACTGGCCGTGTTGATCGTCAACGTGTGGCTCGTGCGTGCCAAGCGCCGGTCCGCATTGCAGCGAGCCAAAGCGCTGGCCACACAGGATGAGGTTCCGCGCAAGCAACCCACGGTACGGCGGCTGCAATGAAATCGAGAACACGACGGAAACTGTTCATGGTCGCCGTGCTCGCAGGTGTAACGCTCGCGGGCTATTTCACGTACCGGGCGCTCCAAGAGAACTTGCTTTATTTCTTCAGCCCCTCGCAAGTCGTGGCCGGCGAGGCGCCAAAGCGCACGTTCCGGCTCGGCGGCATGGTCGTCGAGGGCAGCTTGAAGCGTGAGCCCGGCACGCTGAACGTGAGCTTCCTCGTCACGGACAACGTCCATTCGGTGCCCGTGAAGTACAACCGCGTCCTTCCGAATCTTTTCCGCGAAGGCGCCGGCGCCGTGGTGATCGGCCGAATGAACGATGACGGCGAGTTCATCGGCGACGAGGTTATCGCGAAGCACGACGAGAATTACATGCCGCCCGAGGTCGCCGAAGCGCTCGAGAAAGGGCGCGCGGCGCAGCGCGAATGATTCCGGAGTTCGGGCAACTGGCGCTCGCGCTCGCGCTGACGTTGGCGCTCGTACAGGGCACGTTGCCGCTCATGGGCGCCGCGCGCGGGCGCGCCGACTGGATGGCGCTCGCACGCCCCGCTGCCGCGGGCCAATTCGTTTTCGTCTCGATCGCGTTCGGCGCGCTCGTCTACGCGTTCCTGAGCGACGACTTCAGCGTCCTGTTCGTCGCGCAGCACTCGAACTCGGCGCTGCCCGTGTTCTACAAGGCGACGGCGGCATGGGGCGGTCATGAAGGATCCATGCTGTTGTGGATCGCCGTGCTCGCCGCGTGGACGATGGCCGTCGCGGCCGGAAGCCGGTCGCAGCCGCAGGAATTTTCGAGCCGCGTGCTCGGCGTGCTCGGCATCGTGAGCGCCGGCGTCATCGCGTTCGCGCTGCTCACGTCGAATCCGTTCACGCGGCTGATCCCGGCCGTCGCGGATGGCAACGATCTGAATCCGTTGCTTCAAGATCCCGGCATGATCTTCCATCCGCCGACGCTCTATGTGGGCTACGTCGGAATGGCCGTGCCGTTCGCCTTCGCCGTCGCGGCGCTCTTGACGGGCCGCCTCGACAAGAACTGGGCGAAATGGACGCGCCCGTGGACCGTCGTCGCTTGGTTGTTCCTGACGGCCGGCATCACCATGGGGAGCTGGTGGGCCTACTACGAGCTCGGCTGGGGCGGCTGGTGGTTCTGGGATCCCGTGGAGAACTCGTCGTTCATGCCGTGGCTCATGGCGACGGCGTTGCTGCACTCGCTAGCGGTAACGGAGCGCCGCGGCATCTTCAAGAGCTGGACGGTATTGCTCGCGATCGCGGCCTTCTCGCTGAGCTTGCTCGGCACGTTCCTGACGCGCGCGGGCGTCATGATCTCGGTGCACGCGTTCGCCTCGGATCCGACGCGCGGGCTCTTCATTCTCGGCTTGCTCGCGCTCTTTTCCGGCGGTGCGTTGACGCTCTACGCCGTGCGGGCCAACAACCTCGAAGCGGAGGGCGGCTTCAAGCTCGTCTCGCGCGAGGCATTCCTGCTCGCGAACAACGTCTTGCTCGTCATCGCGACCGGAGTCGTGCTGCTCGGCACGCTGGCGCCGTTGATCGTCGAAGCGCTGGGCCTCGGCAAGATTTCGGTCGGGCCCCCGTATTTCAATTTGATGTTCCTTTTGCCGGCGCTGCCGCTCGTCGCATTGATCGGCGTCGGCATGCACGCGGGCTGGCGCATGATGCCGGGCGACGCGCTGCTCAGGCGGCTGCGCGTGCCGGCGATCGTGGCCGTCGCGTTCGGTATCGCGTTGCCGTTCGTGTTCTTCGGGACGGCGTCGGTGCTCACGGTGCTCGCCGTCTCGATCGCGCTCTGGGTCGCGCTCTCCTCGTTGCTCGATCCGGTGCGGCGGCTCGTGTTCCGCACCGGCGCGCCGCTGACGCGCGGGCAGGTCGGCATGTGTCTCGCTCACTTCGGTGTCGGCGTGTTCATGCTCGGCGCCACAGTCGCCTCCGCCTACAACTTCGAGCGCGACTTCGCCGTACGCCCCGGCGATACGATGGAAGCCGGCGGCTACGAGCTCCTCTTCAAAGGCGTCGGCAGTGCGCAAGGCCCGAACTTCGTCGCCGATGAGGCCGAGATCGAGCTGCGCGCCGACGGCGGGCTGATCGGCGTGCTGCGGCCGCAGGTGCGCACGTATCGCGTGCAAACCGAGCCGATGACGGAAGCCGCGATCGACACGAACATGCTGCGGGACGTCTTCGTGGCGCTCGGCGAGCCGCTCGGCAACGATGCGTGGAGCTTGCGACTGCGCGTGAAACCGTTGATCAGTTTGCTCTGGTTGGGCGCCGGGCTCATGGCGCTCGGCGGCCTCGTCGCGATCACCGATAAGCGCTACCGGGTGCCGGCCCGCCAGCCGGCTCCGGCCGTGGCCCAACCGGCAGGAGTGTCTTGACCATGTGGCGTTACGTCGTTCCGCTCGTCCTGTTCATCGGCATCGGCGCGCTGTTTTGGCGCGGCTTGGACTTGAATCCGAATTACGTTCCGTCGGCGCTCGTCGGCAAGCCCGTTCCGACGTTCTCGGTGTCGAGCGTGAAGGATCCGCAGGCCACCGTGAGCACCGAAACGCTTGTGGGGAAGGTGTCGCTCGTCAACGTTTGGGGAACGTGGTGCGTCGAGTGTCGGCACGAGCACGGGTTTCTACTCGAGCTCGCGAAGGCCGGCGTGCCGATCTACGGCCTCAACGTGCGCGACGATCGTTCGGCCGCGATCACGTGGCTTTCGACGCTCGGCGATCCTTACGTCGCATCCGGCTTCGATCCGGACAACAAGGCCGGCATCGAGTGGGGTGTCACGGGCGCGCCCGAAACGTTTCTGATCGGGCGCGACGGCACGATTCTGCACAAGCACATCTCGCCGTTGACTCCGCAGGTCTGGCAGCGCGATTTCTTGCCGCTCTTGAAAAAGCACTGCGGTCCGGCCGATTGTCCGTTTCTTTCGGCGGTCGGAGGCTCATGAAATCGCTCGCGCTCCTCGCGGGGTTGTGGCTCGCGTTCGCGGCCTGCGCGTTCGCAGCGGAAGAGGCTGAGGGCTTCGACGACCCGGCGCTCAACGAGCGGTATCGCGCATTGATCCACGAAGTGCGCTGCCCGAAATGCTTGAACGAGAGTATCGCGGAGTCGAAGGCTCCGGTCGCCGCGGAGCTGCGCCGTGAGATTCGCAGGCTCATGGGCGAGGGCGCTTCGAACGACGAAATCAAGGCGTTTCTGTCCTCTCGCTACGGCGAGTTCGTGCTGTACAGGCCGCCGATGACCGCCAAGACGTTCGCCGTCTGGGCCGCGCCGTTCGTGCTCGTGGCGCTCGGCGGAGTCGTCTTCTGGCGGATTCTCGCCGCGAGAACGCAGCAGCCGATCGATGACGAGCCGCTCGACGAGGAGCCGACACCTTGACCGCCACCTTTTGGACCGTCGCGGCTCTCTTCTGCGGAGTCGCGTTCCTGATCCTGCTCGTGCCGATCTGGCGACACCGAAAGGGGGGAGGGCATTGGTCGTGGACGGGCACTGCGGCCGCCGTCGCGATCGTGCCGCTCGCGCTGCTGCTCTACTCCTACGTCAGCAACTTCGATCCCGTCCTCGCGGAGCGCGCGAGCCGCGAAGCCGCGCTCGTCGACGAGCTCGCGAGGCGCCTCGAGCGCAATCCCGGCGACCTCCGAGGCTGGCGGCTGCTCGCCGCGAGCTACATGCAGCTCGGGCGCTACGCGGAGGGGCGCGCAGCGTACCAGCACGTATGGTCGCTGACGCGCGAGCCGGACGACGAGCTAAAGCTCGCGTACGCCGAGTCGCAGATCCTCACCGAGCGCGCGAGCCTGGCCGGGGAGGCGGGGCGCCTCGTCGAAGAGGTGCTCGCCGCGCATCCGACGGATGCGAAAGCGCTGTGGTACGGCGGTCATGTCGCGCTCGAGCTCGGCCGCGCCGACGAGGCGCGCAAGCGTTGGACGAGCCTGCTCGCGATGGATCTGCCGGCACCGCTCGCGCAAGCCGTGCAGGGGCAGCTCGCGGCGATCGGCGTCGCGGCGGCCGCGAGCGGCGAAGCCACCGCTCCGTCCGGAGCCGAGATCAAGCTCAGCATCTCGCTTTCGCCCCAATTCTCGCTCGCCGAGCTCGAGCCCGGCGCGCAGCTCTTCATCATGGCGCGGGCGGCTGACGTCGAGGGCGGGCCGCCGATCGCCGTGATCCGGCGGCCGCCGAGCGCGTTGCCGGGCGAGTTCTCGTTGAGCGACGCGAACGTCATGCTCCAGGGCCGGTCGCTCGGCGCGTACTCCGCGATCACCGTAGTGGCGCGCGTGTCGCATTCCGGTCAACCGTCCGCGCAGCCCGGCGATTGGCAAGCCGAAGCCGTCGTTCGCCCCGGCAGCACCGAGACGGTAGCGCTCGTCATCGACCAGGTGGTCCAATGAGCCCATGCCGGAGCTGCCCGATATCACGCTCTACATCGAAGCGTTACGGGAGCGCATTCTCGGGCGCCGGTTAGAGCGCGCACGCGTTCTCTCGCCGTTTCTGTTGCGCAGCGTCGAGCCGCCGCCGGACAGCGTGCACGGCGCGCGCGTCACCGAGTTCGAGCGGCTCGGTAAACGCATCGCGATCGGTTTCGACAACGACGTCTGGCTCGTGCTGCATCTGATGATCGCCGGGCGGCTGCACTGGCGTACGGACCGGCCCAAGTCGTTCACGCGCCAAACGGCGCTCGCGCTCGAATTCGAGAACGGCACGCTCACGCTCACGGAAGCCGGCACGAAGAAGCGCGCATCCCTCAACGTCGTCCGCGGGCGCACGGGCCTCGCGCCCCACCAGCCGGGCGGCATCGAGCTCGATCGCATCACGGCCGAAGAGTTCGAGTCCGCATTGAAGCGGCGCAATCACACGTTGAAGCGCGCGTTGACGGACCCGCGATTGATCAGCGGCATCGGCAACGCGTACTCCGACGAGATCCTGCATCGCGCGCGCTTGTCGCCCGTGATGCTGACGAGCCGTTTGTCGACGGAAGAGGCCGCGCGCCTGTTCGATGCGGCGCGCGAAGTGCTCGACGAGTGGCTCGCGCGATTGCGCGGCAAGGCGTGCGGCGCGTTTCCGGAGAAGGTTACGGCGTTTCACGACGAGATGGCCGTGCACGGCCGGTACGGCAAGCCGTGCCCCGTGTGCGGCACGAAGGTGCAGCGCATTCGCTACGCCGACAACGAGACGAACTATTGCCCGCGCTGCCAGACGAACGGGCGGCTGCTCGCGGATCGCTCGTTGTCGCGGCTCTTGAAGAAAGACTGGCCGAAATCGATCGACGAGCTGGAGCAGCTCCGCCCATGAGCGCCGACTGGCCGCGTGTGATCGTGCATGCCGACATGGACGCGTTCTACGCGGCCGTCGAGCAGCTCGACGATCCGCGCTTGCGCGGGCGCCCCGTGCTCGTCGGCTCCGACAGCGCGCGCGGCGTCGTCCTGACGGCGAGCTACGAGGCGCGGCCGTCCGGCGCCGGCAGCGCGATGCCGATGCAGCGCGCGCGGCGGCTCTGCCCCGACGCCGTCGTCGTGCCGCCGCGCTTCGAGCGCTATCAGGAAATATCGGAGCTCGTCATGGAGACGCTCGGAACGTTCTCGCCGGTCGTCGAGCCGCTGAGCCTCGACGAAGCGTTCCTCGAC
>JBBIJV010000102.1:0-12149 GCA_037445815.1 Rhodospirillaceae bacterium | reverse complement strand
CGGCGGCCACGTCGAGGTTGCGCACCGTGACGCCCACGGCGGCGTCCTCGAGCACGTTGCCCTCGAGCCGCACGGAGCCCGCGTCGTACGTCACGTGCATCTCGAGCAGCTCGGCGGCAGCGTCGATGGCCGCGTCGCTCGCGATGCGGAGATTGGCGGCTTCGAACAGCGGCGCCGCGCCGCGCGCCGAGGTCATCGAAATGCTGTCGATCGAGAACGACGCTTCGCCCGGCATCACGTACCGCGAGCGCACCTCGTTGTCGGCCGAAAGCTGCACTCCGCGCACGGCGAGCGTGCCGGTCGGAGAAGTGAAGTCGACGGCGCCGACCGTGCCCGCGGCCCGGAGCCGGGGCGCCGCAAATTTGCCGGCGAGCGTCCCGCCCGAGAACGTCAGGTGCGCTTCGTCGAGCGGCAGCTCGAACGGCGGCGCGTCGGCGTCGAAGGACAGTTCGCCCAGGTAGCTGCTCTCGCCGCGGAACTCGAAGAGATACGGTATGCCGAGCCTCTCGGTCAGCTCGCCGATGCCGCGCACGTCGGCGTCGGGGCGTGCGACGAACTTCGACCAGCCGAAGTGAAGGCCGTCGAGCATGGCGATCGGCCCGTGCGCGAATTCGACGAGGATCGGCAGCGTGACGAACACGCCGAGCGGCATTTCGGCGGCGCCGGCGACGGCGCCGGGGCCGAACGTGAGCTCGATCCGCGCGGTGCTCCTGAACCAGCCGCGATCGAACGCCGTCAGCTCCGCCGCTGCTTGCGGATTCGCATCGATCACTGCGACCCGTTCCGCGACGCGCGCCTCGGTGACGCCGCCCACCACGCGCGGCAGCGCGAGCAGCATGATCACGAGTAGGGCGGCCGCAGCGATTGCGAGCTTGTTCATGGAGGGCTCTCGGCCAGCGGTGGAAGCGTCGGGATCATCCCGGACGGCGCCGCCAGCGTCAATCGTGCCGCGAGCCCGCGAACGGGCCGCCGGCGCTATGATCTCGCACCATGTACTTACCCAGGCATTTCGAGCAGACCGACGAGCGCGCGCTCTGGGCCTTCGTCGACGACCACCCCTTCGGCACGCTGCTGACGATCGCGGCCGGCCGGCCGTTTGCGAGTCACGTGCCGTTTCTGGCCGACCGCGACGGAGCGCGCTTGCACTGCCACATCGCGCGCGCCAATCCGCAGTGGCGTCACCTCGAGAGCTCGCCGGCCGTGCTCGCGATCTTCGCGGGTCCCCACGGCTACATATCGCCGACCTGGTACGTGGAGCCCGGCGGCGTCCCGACGTGGAACTACGCCGTCGTGCATGCGGAAGGCGACGCCCACATCATCGACGATATCGAGCACAAACGCCGGCACGTCGAGGCGCTCGCCGCGAAATTCGAGCGCGGGCGGCCGGCGCCCTGGACGCCGAGCTTCGATCCGCACCGGCTCACGGGGATCGTCGGAGTGCAGATCCGCGTCGCGAAGCTCGAAGGCAAATTCAAATTGAGCCAGAACCGGTCTGCGGCGGACCGGGCCGCCGTCATCGCGGCGCTCGAGGCGTCGGAAACCGCCGAGGACGCCGCGCTCGCGCGCGCGATGGCCGCCGTGAACGCGAGCTAGGCGGCAGCGCGCAAAACTGCGACGATGGCCGCGCCTGTGCGGCCTTGGTTGCGCTTCGGTGGAAGAGGGGGAGATTCGCGTGCGCACGACGGCGATTGCGTCGATCACGGTGCTGGCGGCCGCGCTCGCAAGCGCGCAGCCGACGGCGGGCGAGGACAGTCAGCAGATTCTCACCGTCGATCACTACGTTCCGAACGAGTCGATAGTGCCGTCGATGCGCGGGCAGATCGTGCAGCTCTACGTGCGCGAGCGCGTGAAGCCGGCCACGATCGCGCGCGGCGCGCCGCGCGACGACCGGGTGGTGCTGTTCGTGCACGGCGCCGGCACCCCGGCCGAGGTCGCGTTCGACGTGCCGCGCGAGGGCTACAGCTGGATGGCGTATCTCGCGGACGCCGGCTTCGACGTGTTTTCGATGGACATGACGGGCTACGGCCGATCGACGCGGCCGAGCGTCATGAACGACGTCTGCAACCTCTCGGCCGAGCAGCAGACGGCGCTCGGCCGCAAGCCCTGCGACGCGAAGCATAAGGCTCAGCTCACGACGATCGCGTCGGATTGGGACGACATCGACGCGGTCGTCGACTACATCCGCGCGCTGCGCGACGTCCCGCGCGTGAGCCTCCTCGGTTGGTCGCTCGGCGGCCCGCGCGCCGGCGGCTATACCGCGCGCAATCCCGACAAGGTCGAGAAGCTCGTGCTGCTCGCGCCTGCGTATTCGCGCGACCGCGGGCTCGAGCCGCCGCAGCCGAATCCGGCCGAGGGCGTGGCGTTCAACGCGCAGTCCCGCGCGGACTTCACGGCGAACTGGGAGCGCCAGGTCGGCTGCTCGAATCAGTACGAGCCGGCCGCCGCCGATGCCGTTTGGCGCGCCATGCTCGAATCCGACCCCGTCGGCGCCACGTGGGGCCAAGGCGTGCGCCGCGCGCCGAACGCGACGGTGTGGGGCTTCGGCAGAACCGACGTCGCGCGCGTGCGGACGCCGACGCTGATGGTCGCCGGGATTCACGACAAACAAGTGGCGCCTGAGCGCGTGCGCGAGTACTTCGAAGATCTGGCAGCGGAGCGCAAGGTGCTCCTCGATCTCGGCTGTGCCTCCCACAACGCGATGTGGGAGACGAATCGCCTGCTGCTCTTCCGCGCGTCGCTCGAATGGCTGACGGCGGGCACCGTCGAAGGCATGACGCAGGGTGTCGTTCGACTCGGTTACTGACTGCGCGCTCGGAAAAATCGGACCGCCGACCGACATTTCTTTATTCGAGCACCGCGCCGACCGGCGTTAAACTTGGGCCGTCTGGCCCATGAGAGAGATGATGAAGAAACTGATAACGACGGTCGCGGCGGTTCTTGCCTTCGGCTCGCTTGCGCCGGGCGGCGCACAGGAAGGTCACCCGCTCAAGGGCTCGTGGCTCGGGGAGTGGGAAGGCAATAGGGTTCACGGCGAGAACGTGCTCTTGATTCTCGATTGGGACGGCAAAGCCATCACGGGGATGATCAATCCGGGCACGGACAACATGCCCCTCACGAGGGCGACGCTCGAGCCGGAGGACTGGACGGTCAGGTTCGAAGCCGAAGGCAAGGACAAAGACGGCTCCACCGTGCGCTACGTCATCGAAGGCAAGCTGGAAAATCTCGAGCTGCCGAATCGCTCGATCGTCGGAACGTGGTCGAGCAACAAGGGCCGCGGCACGTTCACGGCGAGCCGGCAATGACGCTTCGCTCCCTGATTCGCGGTTGCGCGGTCGCCGGCGCGGCGCTCGCGGCGCCGCTCGCGCTCGCGCATCACGCTGTCGTAGCGAAGTTCGACGAGACGAAGCGCACCGAGCTGCGAGGCATCGTGACGGGCGTCGATTGGCGCAATCCTCACGTGCACGTCTTCACGAACGTCGCGCTTTCGAACGGCGAGATAGAGAACTGGGCCGTCGAGCTGGAAAGCACGGTGCTCTTGAAGCGCAGCGGCTGGGAGCACGACACGTTGCGGCCCGGCGACGCGATCAGCGTGAGCGGCCCCACGGCGCGCGACGGCTCTCGCCAAGTGTGGGGCGAGACCGTGATTGCGACGGCGACGAACCGGCAGGTGTACAGCGTGAACGACGAAGGCCCGCCGCGGCCGCTGTCGCCGCGGCCGACGCCGCGCGGCGCCGACGGCAAGCCGCTGCTCGGCATGGCCGACGAGACGGGCGGCTACTGGGCGTATCCGTCCAAGACGGTGCTGATGCAGGACGGCGCAAACGTGCAGATGGACAAAGACGGCGTGCTCGCGCGGCTCGCCGATGCGCCGCGCGTGGCGCCGTTCCAGCCCTGGGCGCTCGCGCTGTACCGCCATCGCCAGGAGCGGCATCTCGCCGACGATCCGGGCTTTTTGAACTGCAAGAACCCGGGCGGCGTGCGGCAGTTCCAGACGCCTTACGGCGTGCAGCTCGTCGAGGATCACGCGCGCCGGCGCATCTTCGTGCTGATCGGCGGCGGCAACCGCAATTACCGCATCATCTACATGGACGGGCGCGAGCTCAAAGGCCAGGTGCGCGGCGACGACGACAATCCCCTCTACTACGGCCGCGCCGTCGGCCAGTGGGAAGGCGATACGCTCGTGGTACGCACGACGGGCTTCAACGAGGATTTTTGGTTCACCAACGGCGGATTGCCGCACACGGACCGGCTCTCGCTCGTCGAGCGATTCTCGCGCCCCGATTACGACACGCTACGATATGAAGTGACGATCGACGATCCGGGCGCCTACACCGAGCCCTGGTCGAGCAGCTGGGAGCTGCGCTGGGTGGGCGGCGAAGAGCTGCCCGTGTATTTCTGTCAGGACAATCGCTCGTAGGCGGCATTCGTCGCCAGTCGACTTGGAGGATGGCAAACATGAACGTTCGCACACTGGGCGCTTCGATTCTCGCCGGCATGCTCCTTTCGGGAGCCGCCTTCGCGCACCACTCGTTCTCGGCCGAGTTCGACGCCTCGAAGCCGATCAAGCTCACGGGTATCGTCACCAAGGTCGAGTGGACGAACCCGCACGTCTGGTTCTACATCAACGTGAAAGACGAGGCGACCGGCGAGGTGACGAACTGGGGCGCCGAGATGGGCCCGCCGCACGGGCTTCAGCGCAGCGGCTGGCGGCGCGAGACGCTGAAGATCGGCGAGTCCGTGACCGTGGACGGATTCCTCGCGCGCAACGGCGAGAAGCGCATGAACGCGCGCACCGTCACGTTGACGGCGACGGGCGGCCGGCCGGGCCAGACGCTCGATGCCGACTCGAGCGCGCGTCAAGAGAACTAGCCGAGCGCTTCCCAGGCGACTCCGCGGGAGAATGAGGCCATGAAGCTGACCGTGCTCGCGTCCGCCCTCGCGCTCGCGGCGCTCGTGGTAGCGGACCCGGCCGCGGCGCAACGCCGCAACCGCAACCCGAATGAGCCGCCGCCGGGTCCTGCGCCGCGCGACGCGGACGGGCGCGCGATCCTCTGGGGCGCGACTCCGGAGGAGAAGGGCGTCTGGACGCCGATGTTCGGCATCACGGACCCGATCAATCCGGCCGACGAGACGCCGTTCCAGCCGTGGGCGCGCGCGCTCTATGACGACCGTCAGGTGCACGAGCTCGAGCCGCACGCGCGCTGCAAGGCGAGCGGCACGGCGCGGCAGTTCTTGACGCCGTACGGCGTCGAGTTCGTCGAGCTGCCGGAGCTGAAGCGCCTGTATATCTTCGATATCGGCGGCCCGCACACGTTTCGCACGGTCTACATGGACGGCCGCTCGCATCCGGCCGATCTCGAGCCGAGCTACTACGGCCACTCGATCGGCTGGTGGGAAGGCGACACGCTCGTCGTCGACAGCATCGGGTTCAACGAAGGCTTCTGGATGGATCGGCGCGGCATGCCGCACACGGTTGAGCTGCACACCGTGGAGCGCTTCACGCGCAAGGACTCCGAGACAATCGCCTACGAGATCACGGTGCACGATCCCGGCGCCTATACGGCCGACTGGAAAGGCTCGTTCGATTTGCAGTACGACCGCGGCCTCGAGCTCTTCGAGTACTCGTGCCAACAGGCCAACTACGCCGGCGAGCTCATGGTCGGCGGAGAGCGCTCGAGCATCGACCGTACGAGCCCGATCGTTCCGTAGCCCGCTGCCGAATGGGCGAGCGCCGGCCGGCGCGCAGCCGCCACCCATGGAACGTGTACCGTCCCGGTCGCGACGGCCGTCGCGTAGACGGGGTAGTCGCGTGCTAGCATCGAGGGCCGCCGCTGCAGAACAACAACTAAGCGAAGAGGGGGTTCCATGGTCTCGCTTGCCGCTTTGTGGTTCCCGATACTGCTTTCGGCCGTGCTCGTGTTCGTCGTCAGCTCGATCATTCACATGGCTACGCGCTGGCACGCCAACGACTTCACCAAGCTCGCGGCCGAGGACGCCGTCATGGACGCGCTCAGGCCGTTCGACCTCCCGCCCGGCGACTACGCCGCGCCGTTGCTGCAGAGCATGGCGCACATGAGCTCGCCGGAATACAAAGCGAAGGTGGCGCGCGGGCCGAGCTTCCTGCTGACCGTGGTCGGTAACAGCTCGATCCCGCGCAACCTCGCGAGGTGGTTCGTCTACTCGATCGTCGTCGCGACGCTTGCCGCCTACGTGGCGTCGATCGCGCTTCCGCCCGGCGCCGAGTACCTGACCGTTTTCCGGCTGACGAGCACGGTGGCTCTCGCGGGCTACGTGCTGGCGCTATGGCAGGGCTGGATCTGGTATTCGCGCAGCCTGGGCTACATGGTGCGGACGTCGATCGACGGGCTCGTCTACGCGCTGCTCACGGGCGGCGTTTTCGGCGGGCTCTGGCCGTCGTGACGGCTCGCCACCCAAGGCCGCGGCCGGCGGCAGGCGCCGCATGATCTCGCTCGCTCCCGTGGTGCTCGAAGGCCACGGTGTGCGGCTCGAGCCGCTCGATGCTCGTCACGAGCGCGACCTCACGGCGGCGGCCGCCGACGGCGCGCTGTGGGAGCTCTGGTACACCTCCGTTCCGGCGCCGAGCGAGACGAGGGCCTACATCGAGCGCGCGCTCGCAGGTCAACGCGACGGGCGCATGCTACCGTGGGTCGTGCGCGATCTCGCGACGCGCGCCGTCGCCGGGAGCACGCGCTTTCACGACGTCGTGCCCGAGATCGACCGCGTCGAGATCGGCTACACGTGGTACGCGAAGAGCTGGCAGCGCAGCCACGTCAACACGGCTTGCAAGCTGCTGCTCATGACGCACGCGTTCGAAACGCTCGATTGCAAGACCGTCGGGTTTCGCACCGACAAGTTCAATTTCGCGTCGCAGCGCGCGATCGAGGCGCTCGGCGCGAAGAAAGACGGCGTGATTCGCCGCTTCGGCACGCGCCGCGACGGCTCGGCGCGCGACGTGGTGATCTACAGCATCATCGCGAGCGAGTGGCCCGAGGTGAAGCTGCACTTGAAGAACCGGTTGGCGCGCCACGGCTCGCGCGCGAGCGAGGCGGAGGCGCGATGACGGCGGAGCCGCGTTCGTTCGCACTCGGCGCCGCTGCGCTTTGCGCGCTGGTCACCGGCGCCGCCGCGCTCGCGCAGCCGCCCGACATGGTGCTGCTCAACGGCAAAGTCGTCACCGTCGACGCGGAGTCGTCGTTGCGCGAGGCGCTCGCGATTCGCGACGGCAAGATACTCGCGCTCGGCACCACGGCGGAGATTCGCCGCCTCTCGGGTCCCGCCACTCGCGTCGTCGACCTCGGCGGCCGCACAGTGATCCCGGGCCTCATCGACTCGCACATGCACGCGGTGCGCGCGGCGCTGTCGTTCAGCACGGAGGTGAACTGGATCGGCGCGCGCTCGCTGCGCGAGGCCACGATGCGGATCGGCGAAGCAGCGCGGCGCAGGCCGCCCGGCAGCTGGCTCGTCGTCGCGGGCGGCTGGAACGAGCTGCAGTTCGCGGAGCGGCGAAGACCCACGCAGGCCGAGCTCGAGGCCGCCGCGCCGAACAATCCCGTCTACGTGCAGCTCGGCTACGGCTGGGTCGTGATGACCGACGACGGCTTCGCAACGCTCGGCATTCGCAGCGAAGCCGATCTCCCGGCCGGCGGCACGCTCGTCCGCGACGGCGAGCGGCTGACGGGCGAGATCACGGGCGCGCAGGGCGCGATCATCGGGCTCTTCGACCGGCTGCCGAAGCCGACGTTCGAGGAGCAAGTGCAAGGCACGCGCGAGTTCTTCCGCGAGCTCAATCGGCTCGGGCTCACCGGCGTCGTCGACCCTGGCGGCAACAATCTGCTTCCGTCCGACTATCAGGCGCTGTTCGACGTCTGGCGGCGCGGCGAGCTGACGGTGCGAGTCGCATACAGCTTGAACGGCCAGACACCTGGCGAGGAATTCGCCGAGCTCAGGAGTCTGACCGCGCTGACGCCGATGGGCTTCGGTGACGACCGCCTGCACTTCAACGGCCTCGGCGAGCGCGTGACCTTCGCGATGAACAACAACCCCGAGCCGACGGCCGAGCACAAGGAGCGCTATTACGAGATCGCGCGCTGGGCGGCGGACCGCGGGATGGCGATCACGATGCACTGGGGCCCCGACTCGACCGTCGAGCACCTGCTCGAGATCTTCGAGCGCGTGAACCGCGAAGTGCCGATCGAGCCCTTGCGCTGGTCGATCGCGCACTTGAACGATGCGTCGGACGAAACGTTGCGGCGCATGGCCGAGCTCGGCGTGGGCTGGACGGTGCAGGATGCGATGTACTTCGGCGGCGAGGCGCTCGTGCGCCGCGAAGGTCTCGATGCCGCGCGGCGCATTCCGCCCGTCGTCACGGGGCATCGCTTGGGTGTCGTGATCGGCGGCGGCACCGACGCGCATCGCGTGGCGTCGTACAACCCGTTCACGTCGCTCCAGTGGTTCCTCGACGGCAAGACCGTGGCGGGCACGCCGATCCGCGGGCCCGAGGAGACGCCGGATCGGATGACGGCGCTGCGCTTCTACACGCTCGGCAGCGCCTGGTTCTCGTTCGACGACGACGTTCGCGGCTCGCTCGAGCCGGGCAAGCTCGCCGATCTCGCCGTGCTCTCGGACGACTACCTGACAGTGCCGCTCGACGAGGTCGGCCATCTCGAGTCCGTGCTGACGCTGCTCGGCGGCGACGTCGTTTACGCCGCCGGCGAGTTTGCCACGCTCGAGAACTGAGCGGCCGCCATGACGGAGACCGAAGAGCTCGCGCTGCGCTGCCTCTGCGGCACCGTGCGCGGCGTCGCGCGCGAAATTAGCCCGCGAACCATCAATCGATGCATTTGCTACTGCGACGACTGCCAGGCGTTCGCGCATTTCTTGGGCCGGCAAGACGACCTGCTCGACGCTTGGGGCGGGAGCGAGGTCGTGCAGATGTCGCAAGCGCGGGTCGCGCTCACGGCCGGCCTGCACCGCGTGGCGGCGATGCGGCTCACGGAGAAAGGGCTCATGCGCTGGTACGCGGGCTGCTGCAACACGCCGATCGGCAATACGCTCGCGACGCCCTCGATTCCGTTCATCGGGTTGCTTCGGGTGTTCATCGACGCGCCGTCCGAGGCGCTCGGGCCGATCCGCGGCCGAGCGTTCGCGCAATACGCGAAGGGAGGCCGCGCCGCAGTGCCGAAGGATGGATCGTCGGACTTTGCGATGCTCGTGCGCATGGTGCCGAAGCTGCTCGGCTGGCGACTACGCGGCGATCACAGGCGCTCGCCGTTGTTCGACGCGGCGAACCGGCCGCTCGTCGAGCCGCGCGTGCTCGATCCTGCCGAGCGCGAAGAGCTCAGGCGCGCTCAGGCAGCGTGGCGGAACGAAACTCCGGCCGGCGGTTGATCAGGAGCTGTGCCGCGAGCGTCACGACGGCCGCGGCGGATAGGTAGTAGCCGACGAACGAGATCCCGTAACCGTCGGCGAGATATGTGGCGATGTACGGCGCGAGCGAGCCACCGAGGATTCCGGCCAGGTTGAACGTGAGTGATGCGCCCGTGTAGCGCACGGCCGTCGGGAACAGCCCCGCGAGCGCCGCGCCCAGCGCGCCGTAAGTGCAGCCCATGAGTGCCAGGCCGAGCGAAAGGAACAGCGTGGCTCTGAACGCGTCGCCGCTCGAGAACAAAAACTCGAACGTGAGGCCGAACGCGATGACGCCGACGCTCGAGGCGATCAGGATCGGCCAGCGCCCGATGCGGTCCGCGGCGAGCGCCGTCAGCGGAATCGTCAGCGCGAAGAACAGCACGCCGATCATTTGCAGCAGCAGGAACTCCTGCCGCGTGAAGCCGAGCGCGCGCGTGCCCCAGCTCAGCGTGAACACCGTCATCAAATAGAACACGACGAACGTCGTCACGGCTGCGAGCATGGCGAGCACGAGCGTGCGCGTGTGCTCGCGCACCACCGCGAGGATCGGCACGCGCACGCGCTCTTCGCGCTCGATCGCGCGTTGAAAGGCCGGCGTCTCGGCGAGCGTGAGCCGCACCCACAGGCCGACGCCGACGAGCGCGGCGCTCGCAAGGAACGGGATGCGCCATCCCCAGGCCAGGAAGTCGCCGTCGCTCAGTGTTTCCGTGAGCAGGACGAAGATGCCCGTGGAGCAGAGAAATCCGAGCGGCGCGCCGAGCTGCGGGAACATGCCATACCAGCTTTCCTTGCCGCGCGGCGCGTTCTCCGTGGCGAGCAGCACGGCGCCGCCCCACTCGCCGCCGAGCCCGAGCCCCTGGCCCAAACGGCACAGCGCGAGCAGCGCCGGCGCCGCAATGCCGATCGAGGCGTATGTCGGCAGCACGCCGATCGCGACCGTCGACAAGCCCATCGTCAGAAGCGCCGCGACGAGTGTCGCTTTGCGGCCGACTCGATCGCCGAAGTGACCGAACAGCGCCGAGCCCACGGGCCGGGCGAAGAACGCCAGCGCGAAGGTGGCGAGCGACTGCAGCGTGGACGTCGTCGGGTTGCCTGCCGGGAAAAAGAGCTGCGGAAAAACGAGGACTGCAGCCGTGCCGTAGATGTAGAAATCGAAGAACTCGATCGTCGTGCCGATCAAGCTCGCAAACAAAACCCGGGCCTTCGTCATTGGGTTCGGGATTATAGAGGCGCGTGTCGTGCGGTGCCGACATTCTTTAGGTCGGGCCGTTCGCTAGACTTGAGCGCCTCACCTCAATCCTGCGGAGGGCAAGTCGATGGAACAGCTATTTTCACCAGAGCGCTGGCTCGCGATGTGGGACACCGTGTACGCCTGGCTCCTCACGAATGTGCTCGTGCTCGGCAACGCCGTGCAAGCGGCGGTCGTCGGTTTGTCGTTGCTGCTCGCGATGTTGGTCGCGAAGCGATTACGGATCTGGCTCGGGCGCTATCGCGATCATCGCCACGTGGGCCGCGGTGTCGTCATCGCCGAGTCCGTCGCGATGCCGCTGATCTGGCTCACGGTGCTCTGGATCGCGATGACGGTTTTGGGGCTCAGCGAGCGGCCCACCGGCCTCGTCCGTACAGTTGGCGCGCTGCTCGCGGCCTGGATCGTGATCCATCTGGCGTCGCAGTTCGTCCGCAATCCGGCGTGGGCGAAGCTGATCGCCTGGGCGGCGTGGTCGTTCGCGGCGCTGATCGTGCTCGGGCTGCTCGAGCCGATCATTGCGGTGCTCGACGCTGCGGCGATACCGGTCGGCTCGAGCTCCTCGATATCGCTCTACGACGTCATTCGGTCGATGATCGTTTTTGCCGTGCTGCTGTCGCTCGCGCTGTGGCTGACGACGTTGATCGAGTCGCGAATTCGCACGAGTCAGACGCTGTCGCCGACGGTGCAGGTGCTGTTCACCAAGTCGCTGAAGATGGTGCTGATCTCGCTCGCCGTGATCGTGTCCATCAACAGCGTCGGCATCGACTTGACGGCGCTCGCCGTGGTAGGCGGCTTGCTCGGCGTCGGCGTCGGCTTCGGTTTGCAGAAGATCGTGAGCAACTTGATCAGCGGCGTGATTCTGCTCGTCGACAAATCGATCAAGCCCGGCGACATCATTTCGGTGTCAGGCACGTACGGCTGGGTGACGGCGCTCGGCGGCCGCTATGTCTCGGTCGTCACGCGCGACGGCGTGGAGCACCTGATTCCGAACGAGACGCTGATCTCCGAGCCGGTGGAAAACTGGACGCACACGCAGCGGCGCACGCGGCTCAAGGTCGATCTCATCGTGCACCACGATACGGACCTGCGGAAGGCCATCGCGCTCTGCGAGGACGCGGCGCGCTCCTGCCAGCGCGTGCTGCCGGAGCCCGAGCCGAAATGCTTGTTCATCGAGTTCGGCGAGAGCGCACTGAAGCTTCAGCTGCGTTTCTGGATAGGCGACGCACAGAACGGCGTGCAGAACGTCAAGAGCGAAGTGCTGCTCGAGATCTGGGATCGGTTCCGGCAGCACGGCGTTCGCGTGCCGTTTCCGCAACGCGACCTGCACATCCGCACGAGCGCGGACCGCTCCGCGCTGCAGGCGTTGGCTTGACGGAACGCCGACCGGCCGCCGGCCGCGGGCGAGCAGGACGCCCGCGAGCGGCGCGCCGGCCGGGCCGGAACCTCTGGCGCCGTGGCGCCGGGCTCGGCCGGG
>JBBIJV010000101.1:0-12161 GCA_037445815.1 Rhodospirillaceae bacterium | reverse complement strand
CGCTACGCGCGCCCACCAGGCGCGAACGCGCGGGATGCGGCTGCCCGCCGAAATGCCGCGCGCAATCGCGCGGTCGCGCCGCACGCGCTCGGCATACGGCGTGGCTCTGTCCGCTTCGAGCCACAGCGGCACGTCGATCGCAGTCTCGAACAGCGTGGAGGCGCGCGGCATGGCGCGATGATAGCCGTCAGCCGAGCTTCGCGGGCGCGCGGCGATCGAAGATCGCAAAGAGCTGCTCGACCTCGGAGCCGGCCGAGCCTTCCGCGTCGTAGTGCAGCGCCTTCAGCGTGAAGCCGGGCGCCCGCGCGAGCACGGGGCCCGTGAGCAGCGTGTCGAACGTTGCGCCGCCGAGTATCCGGCAGGCCAGCGTCAGATAGAGCCGGTCGAGCACGTCGTCGACGAGCAGGGCGTTCAGCATCTCGCCGCCGCCCGTCATGGCGATATTCGAGAGCGACTCGCTCGCGAGCGCCTCGATCAGTTTGCGGCCCTCGACGTGCGCGCCGCTTCCGACGCGGAGCACGCGCACACCCTGCGATTTCACGGTTGCCAGCTTTCGTTCATCGGCCGCCTCGCCCGTGGCCAGGTACACGGCTCGGCCGGATTCGGCCGCCGCGCCGAGCGGCGGCAGCTCGAGGCTCTCGCTGACGATGACGACGGCGGGTTGCCGCGCAAGCCCGCGCGTGCGCCGCCAACGCAGGAGGTCCGCGAACTCGGGCTCGGCGCTCACGGGAAAGCTGCGGTCCGAAACGACCTTGCGATCGCGCGCGTACCGGCCGCTGACGAGCACGGCGTCGGCGCACGCCGCGAGCTCCTGAAACAGCCGCCAGTCGCGCGGGTTCGCGATGGCCGGCGGCACGCCGCGTTTCCCCGTTTCTCGATCGGGAAGGGCGATGCGCCCATCGAGGCTCGCGATGAAATTCGCGTAGACGAACGGGCGCCTTCGGTCCGCGGGAGGTCCGAATCGGTCGGTCAAGTAGAGGCCCTGCAAGGGGACCTGCTCCGCGGGAGGCGGAAAAATCCGCAGCAAGCTTTCCGTCCTGTTAGGGTTTATGGCCCGGCTCGATGTCCCGTGCGCGCTGAAACGTGAGCTGCTCCGAGGTCCCGTCCTGCGCGGTCTCGATCGGCTCGAGCAGAAAGCCGACATGATCGCCGAGATCGAGCCGCTCCAAAACAGAGCCCGCGAACCAGCGCCGACAAGCGTCGAGTATCGGCACGCCGTGCGCGAAGTGCCAGCTCACCTGAGCGAATTTGTTCACCTCGTCGCCTGTCTCGCCGCCGAAGAGCTCCGCGAGGCCCTTGTCCTCCTCCTCGACGACGTGCACGGCGAGAACGGTGGCGCGGCGTGCCAGCGGCAAGGTGTGGTTCTTCTTCGAGATGCAGGCGAGGAAGCGCGGCGGGTGAATGCCGCATTGCGTGGCGAAGCCGATCAGGCAACCGGTAGGCTGGTCGTCGACGGCCGCTGTGACGACATAGAGCGGGTAATCGAAAGTCGCGGCGAGTCGCTCGAACGGTGACGCCATGCTCGCTCGGAAGGCGGCTAGAGCATCGGCTTCCCGCCCGTGACGGGCAGGATCGCGCCGCTCACATATGTAGCCGCGTCGGACGCCAAGAACACGAACGCGCCGGCGAGCTCCGCGGGCTGCGCGGGGCGGCCGAACGGCGAGTCCTCGCCGAAGTGCGCGGCTTTCTCGGCCGGCATCGTCGACGCAATCAACGGCGTCCAAACGGGCCCCGGCGCCACGGCGTTCACGCGAATGCCTTGCGGCGCGAGTAGCTGCGCGAGGTTCGCCGTGAAGTTCGAGATCGCGCCCTTCGTCGTCGCGTACGCCAATAGTTGCGGCGAAGGCTTGTCGGACTGAATCGAGGTGGTGTTCAGAATGGAGCTGCCGGGCTTCATGTGACGCGCCGCGGCCTTGCTCAAGAAAAAGATGCTTTCGATATTCGTGCGAAAGGTCGTCTCGATCTCCTCGCGGGTGAAGTCTTCGAGCTTGTCGTGCGTGCGTTGAAATGCCGCGTTGTTGACGAGCACGTCCAGCCGCCCGAGCTCCTCGATGGTTCGCTGCACGAGCTCCTCGCAGTGGTTTTCGTCGCCGATGTCGCCCGCGACGAGCACGGCGCGCCGCCCGGCCGCCCGCACCCAGCGCGCCGTTTCTTCGGCGTCGTCGTGCTCGCTGAGATAGCCGATGACGACGTCGGCTCCCTCGCGCGCGAACGCGATTGCGACGGCGCGGCCGATGCCGGAGTCGCCGCCCGTGATCAGTGTGGACCAGCCTTCGAAGAGGCCGCTGCCGCGATAGCTTTCCTCGCCGTGGTCCGGTGTCGGCTCGAGGCGAGGCGTCTCGCCTGGCGCGGGCTGCTTCTGTTTCGGGAACGGCGGCCGGGGGCCGGCGGAGCGCGGATCTCTCGGCATGAAGCACCCTCAGTCTTCGGCCGATCGCGTGCTCGGCGTCCGCACGTCCACGACCTCGACTTTCGCGACGCCGTGGTCCGCGGCCGCCATCAACGGCTCGGCGGCGTCGAGCGCGGTGATCTCTCCGCGCTCGCAGCGTTGCAGCACGCGCCGCGAGTAGAACGCATTCACGCCGGCGAGCCGCACGGCCGTTCCAATGTATACGTAGGCGGAGTCGGTTCTCATGGCACGGAACGATGCATGATTGGTGCCAAAGCCCCGTCGCAGTGCGGCAGCCGTCGAAAGAAGGTGCACCCCCCCGACCGCCCGAGAGCTAGCGCGGAAAAGAAGCGTCGTTCTCGGCAAGACTGACGAAGCCCGGGCACATCAGCTTCAAGGCCCGAGCAGCGTCACGGGGTAGCCCTGCCAGCGCCGCGTCGCGACCCGCCCCCAACACCTCGGTGAGTACGTCCTTCGTGATTCCGACGAATCCGTGCGGCGTCTCGTAACTGACGAGAAACTCGCCCTCGAGTCGGCTGTGCAAGAGCTGTGGCTCGTCGCCCGCCGCGGCCTTGCCCGCAGCCACGAGCTCCGGGTCCGACGAAACGATGTACTGCGTCGGCAAGCTCGGCGGGAGCTGCGAATCCGCGCCTGCGTCGAGATGGGGCAGCACGATGAGACGGCCGTGCTGCGCCGGCGCATCCGCTTCGCCTGTGCCGGCGCGCCTGCGCAGGGCGCGTTCGATTCGCTCGAACATGGCTTCGGCAAACGCCTGCGGATATTCGAACAGCTTCATCACTTCGCGCGGTACGTGCGGCAGCTTGCGCCAGCCGCCGACCCACGCCAGTTTGTCGGCATCGCCGCCGGTGAAGACGTCCTCGAGGCTGAAGCGCGTCGCAGTATCGGGCTGCGCAGCCTTCAGCGCCATGTGCTCGAGCAGCTGCGACGAAAAGCCGTAGAGCACGCCATACGGGGAGTAGGCGCCGTCGACGGGCCGGAAGCGCGCGCAGTCGTCGTGCAAGGCTTTCGCTACGCGAGGGATCAACGCTGCGTAGTCTCGCAGCAGGCGAAGGTGCCGCTGACCCATCGACGTGAGTCCCGCACGGCCGTCGTGCCCGGTCTCGATGAAGAGGTGCTCGATCATGCTGTAAGGTCCGAGCAACTCGAGCCTATTCAGAAACAGCTCGGGGTCCGGAGAAACGCCCTGGCAAATGGCGTCGGCCAATTCGAGCCGCGTTTCGGTGTCGCCAACGATTGCCGCGCGCTCATAGGCCGCGAGCAGCGGCACGAGACCTTGCATCAGCGTGGCCACGTCGAGGGCATTGGACCTACGCGTGCTCGAGATCAGCTCGGGGTCGTCGAGCGGCACGTCTTTCTGCGTCGCCACGTGCCGGAGCTGCGACCGCAGATGCCCGCCGGCCATCCGCACGCCGGCCTTGTGGATCTCGAGGCGGTCTCCCTCGGGCAGTCTCTCTTCGATCCGTTCTGCGACGTCGAAGTAGCCGTGCAGCTCGTCGGTGGTCGGGCTCTGCGCCAGAGGAAACAGCCAGCGCGCATCGCGCAGGAAGACGGGCCGGTCGGCCGGCGTCGTCCGCCGCAGCTCGTCGAGCACGCTCTGAACTTGCGCGAGCCGCTCGCTCGGCACACCAGCGTCCCAGATCCGCATCGCGAGCAGCATGAGCCGCCGCAGCAGATACAAGTCGAACAGCGTATGCGCGTAGCCGATGCGACCGCGGTGACCCGGCCAACGCGTGCGCTGCCACATCATGAACGCACGGGCCGCCAGCTCGGCAGCATCGACGAGGTCGTTGGGTTGTCCCGGGATTCGGCGAGGCTTGAAGCCGCTTGCCCAGTGCGCGTCGTCCAATTCGCTCTTGAGACGCGAAAGATCGTCGCCGAGGCCGGCGAGCGCGAAAAAGCAGTCTCCCAAGGCGCGAGAGAGATGCGCGACGTCTTGCCGGAGCTGCGGGGGCTTCCGCTGCGCGTTCAAGAGCGCCGCGATCCGCTCGACGATCTCCCCGCGACGCGCCACGAACGACCGCAGAAGCTCGACGTGCGCCTCGAACGCCACGCCGAGCGGCGGCCGCGCGGCCGTTGTGGTTTGCGACGGGAACGACTGAGATGATTCGCCGGCCACGATGCTCTTTTCGCCTCCGAAGCGGGACGCGTGTTCGAATCCGGGACGCTCTTGTCGTTCGAGCGACCCGACTTACTCGCCCGAAAACAATAGCTTGCGCGATATTCAAGCGGCTGGCACGCGCATTGCCTGCCTCGGGACGAGCAACGGCGATCGGGGAGCGAGCCGCTGCGCCGAGCGAAATCGGCGTGCGCGGGGCCGGCGTTGGAGTGGGCTTACCGTAAACACCGCTGCGCGCCGGCGCGCCGCCAGTACGAGGCTCCGGCTCAAGCGAGGCCGAGGATCGGGCACATCACGCGCAGCCCGATCCAGATGATGACGAGACCGAGCAGGTCGAAGACGATTCCCGCGCGCATCATCTTCGGCAGCGGAATGAGCCCCGAGCCGTAGACGATCGCGTTCGGCGGCGTCGACACGGGCAGCATGAAGCCGAAGCTGGCGCCGAACGCCGCGCCGAGGGCCGGGGGCACGGGATTGACTTCGGCGGCCTGTGCGATCGCGATGACGACTGGAATCACCATGTTGGCGGCCGCCGTGTTGCTCGTGGTCTCGCTCATTACGATGCCGATGGCGATGGCGGTGAACGTGAAGCCCCAGAGCGACGACGTGCCGAGCCCACCGGCGAACGCTTCGCCCATCGCGCGCGCGACGCCGGTCTCGAACATCAGCGTGCCGAGCGTCAGACCGCCGCCGAAGAGCAGGATCGTGCCCCAGTCGATCTTGACGGCTTCCGGCCACGACATCGTGAACTCTCCCTCGCGCAGCCGCACGGGCAGCACGAACAAGAGCAGCGCCGCCAGGACCGCGACGACGGACTCCGGCAGTCGGGCCGCGATCCAGCTCGTGAGCGGAGCGTCTTCGAGACCGAGCGCCGGGATGGCGAGCACGCCGGGCAGCATCCACAGCGCCACCGCGACTCCGAACGCGACGAGCGTGTTCACCTGGCCGCGCGTCCAGGGCCCGAGCCGGCTCTTCTCGTGCGCCACGTGCGCACGCAAGTCGGTGCCGAGAGAGCCGGAAGCCGGCTCGGCTGCGGCGGGCTTTTGCGGCGCGTCGCGGTGCAGGCGATAGAGCAGCAGGAACAGTGCTGCTGCCATGGCGGCCATCATCGGTATTGCGACGGCCATCCACGTGAAGAAGCCGATGTCGACGCCGACGGCGTTGCGGATCATGCCGATGCCGATCAAGTTCGGTGGCGAGCCGACCGGCGTCCCGATACCGCCGACGCACGCCGCGTACGACACCATCAGCATCATGCCCGTGGCGAACGGCCAAGGGCGCGCGCCGAGCGCCTCGCCGTTGCCGCGCGTGCGATGTAGCGCGCTCAAGATACCGATCCCGATGGGCATCATCATCGCCGTCGTCGCCGTGTTGCTGACCCACATCGACAGCAAGGCCGTCACGATCCCGAAACCGGCCAGCATCCGCGCGGGCGTCGCGCTGACGAAGCCGACCGTGAGGAACGACAGCGCGATGCGCCGGTCGAGCCCGTGCACGGCCATCGCGCGCGCGAGCATGAAGCTGCCGATGAAGAGGAACACGATCGGGTCGGCGAAGTACGAGAACACCTGCTTGGCCGGTGCCACGCCGAGCACGATGCAGAGCACGGCGCCGAGCAGCGCCGTGGCCGGCAGCGGCAGCGTCTCGCAGATCCAGAGCACGACGACGGCGGCCAGGATCGAGGCCATCGTTTGGCCTTGGGGTCCGAGGCCGCCGCCCGTGAGATAGACGGCCGCGAACGCGAGCGGCGCCAGCACGACGCCGGCGGCGCGTCTGCGTCGCTCGAACGCCGCTTCGAGCGCGGAAATCGTTTCGGCGGGCGGCATGTCTTCAGCGCGTTGCATCGTCCTCGTTGCCGCGACGGGTACGGCCGGCCCACGGGGCCGGCGTCGCACGCCGCGGTGCCTTGTTGGGCACGAAAGGAGGGCACGGTACCACGCCGAGGGTTGTCAGTCGGAGCGGCGCGGCGTTATAACCCCCGTGCACGTGGCGAGTAACTAGGGGGGACTATGGCTCGGACCACTCATCCGCGATGGGGCATCGCCGTCGCGGCGCTGTCTCTCGCGTTGGCGACCGGCACGACTGCTCAGGCTCAAGAAGCGCAAGACGCTGCGGCGGCTCAAGAGCAAATCGATCGGACGCCGGAAGACTGTGTCGTGATGAATCGCATCGCGAGGAACATCGCCGCCAACGATCGCCAGGTCGTGTTTTTCATGCGCGGCAATAGGTACTACTTGAACGTACTCGACGCTTCATGCCAATCGCTGTCGGCGGGCGAGACTCGCCTCGTGTTCCACGCGAAGAACACGGGCAGCGCGAAACTGGCTCGGCTTTGCAATACGGATTCGTTCACGGTGGATCGGCAGACGAGCCGCATCGGTTGCTCGCTCGGCACGTTCAATCCGATCACGGCCGAAGAAGCCGCGGCGCTCACGGGCCAGCCGCTGCCGGCGGCGTCCGCGACGAGCTCGAGCAGCTCTGCGAGCGACGAGCGCGGCGGGCGATCGTCGCGCCGCAACCGCGACTAGCACGCCGCGACGCCGGCGTCGCGTGGCCATCGCTTTGCACGCCGCTCGGCGTGCCCGGTTATTCGCGGGCGGCCAACGCCGACAACGACTTAAGTTGAGTCAAGCCGGCCGCGAATGCTTGTGGCGCGGGCGGCGCGTAGGTACGATCGATCCACCGCAATCAGGGGATTACCAGCCATGACTCAATGGGCGATTCGGGTGGCCGCAGTAGGAGGCCTTTTGGCAGTCGGGGCTCAAGTCCAAGCGCACCACGCCGTGGCTAGCGTCTACGATCTCAACAAGGAAATCGTCCTCGAAGGTCAGCTCACGAAATTGAACTTCCGCAATCCGCACTCGAATCTGCTGCTCGCGGTTCCGAACCCCGACGGCACGACGACGGAGTGGACGCTAACGACGGCCTCCCTCCAGGTGCTGACGCGCGCGGGAGTCGACGGCAACTCCATCAAGCCCGGCGAAGCCGTCAAGATCACCGCTCTCCCGGCGCGAAACGGCAACCCCGCGGGTTTCATTCGGCGTCTCGAGCTCTCCGACAAGACGTTCGATCTCGTCATCGACTGATAACAGCCAGCGCTGCCTGGCACGCAGGGGGGTAGATGTCTTTTCGACGATTGGTCGCGACGGGCGTATTTGCCGTCGCCATGAGCGCGGGCGCGCTCTCCGTGAGCGCGCAGGGCGGTGGCGGCGGGTTCGGCGGCGGGCCGCCCCCGTTCACGCCGGAGCCCGGCGCGAAAGATCTGAAGTCCGTTCTCTACAACTGGGTTTGGCACATGGGCATGCTCCGTGGCCAGGCCGAGTCGGAGCTCGTCGGAACGCTGGACTACCACGCCGAAGGCGGCACGGTGCTGGTCAACGGCCAGCCGTGCACGCTGACGAAGTTCCGCATGCAGGCGAACTACCAGATCCCGGGTCTGCGCACGCAGATCGAGTGCCGGCAGCGGAACGGCCAGACGTACTCGAACGTCGAGACGCTGAGCGGCGTCTACGCGTGGGACGAGGACATCCCGGGCGCCGAGATCGTGCCCGGCGAAGGCAAGGCCACGCCGCGGCCGAACACGCTCGAGGAGCGGCGTATTCGTCTATGGGCCAGCCCGCACGGCGCGCCGAAAGCGGCCATCGCGGCTGCGGCCGGCGTGTCGATCGCCGACGCGTTCGTGCAAAACCCGGCCGCATTGCTCGATCGCCAGGCGGCCGCCGGCGTGAAGGGCAGCACCACGCTCGAGTGGCAAGGGGAAAAGCCCGTGCTCACGTTCCCGCTACCCGACGTGCAAGGCGCCGTCGCCACGGCCACGCTCTCGCCGGACTTCCTGCCCGAGCGTGTCGTCGTGAAGCACGGCTCGAACACGACGGAATTCACCTACGGCAATTTCCAGGACTTCAACAACCCGCTGCACCGCATCGAGGCGCTCTACGCGGGAACGATCGTCGAGCGGCGTAACGGAACGGTCGTCCGCGATCTCAGAACGCGGGAGACCGAGATCGGCCAGGTTTACGTGCAGATGCCCGTTCCGGCCAGTGTTCGGAACGCGCGTCGCTAGCCACCAACGCTCGAGGTTCGGCTCATGAGGCAAAAGCAAATCATCGGCACGGGGCTCCTGGCGATCTTGGGCGCCGTCCTCTGTTTCGTCACGGCGGCCGAAGCGCAATTCGGCGGCGCCGGCGGCTTGGCGCCCGAAACGTCGGAGACGCCGCGGCTCGCCAACGGCAAGCCCAATTTGACGGGCTCGTGGCAGGCCGTGAGCGGCGGTCAACGCGGTGTACCGGGCGGAATGTTCCGGCGCTGCAGCCCGTTCCAGAGGAACTGCATGGAATGGACGAACCAGAGCGCCGACTTCACTTTCATGGCGCCGATGCGCCTCGACCCGAATCAGCCGATTTACAAGCCGGAGTACTGGGACAAAGTAATTGCGCTCGATCAATGGACGAATCGCGACGATCCCGTGATGACGTGTCTGCCCCTCGGCATCCCGCGACACGGGCCGCCGTCCCGCATTTTCCACACGGACGAAGACATCACGATGTTCTACCGCGGCGGTCTCGACGGCGGCGGCGGATATCCCGACTTCCGCATGATCCTGCTCGACGGCCGTCCGCACGATCCGCAGCGCTCGTTGCAGTACACGTACATGGGCTACACGGTCGGCCGCTGGGAAGGCGACACGCTCGTGCTCGACTCGATCGGCTTCACGGACGAGACGTGGCTCGGCCGCGGCGGCAAGTTCCACTCCGACCAGATGCGCGTGATCGAGAAGTTCACGCGCAAGGGCAACGAGATGCTCTACGAGGTGACGGTCGAGGACCCGGTGGTGCTCGCCGAGCCGTGGGTCATGAACCCGCGCACACTGAGGCTCACGAACCGCCCGGCCATCATCTCCGAGCGCGGCAGCTGCACGGAGACCGAGCTCGGCGAAGTCACGACCCAGATTCGCCACTGAGTTTGGGGTCGGAGTGTTCGTTTGCCGGCTGCCGTTGCGCCGGCCCGCAATGTCGCGCGGCGCGCCGCGGAACGCCGCGCGGTAACGCCCGAGCTTAGGCAGCTTCGGCGAGCAATCACTTCGTTCGGCGTGTCTTTGCGACGAACTCGGCGAAGCCTTCGAGGTATTTGCGGAGTTGCTCGCGGATCCGCTCGTCGACGAGCTCGCCCGCGTCGTTGAAGACGTCGCTTGCGCCGGTTACTTGCAAGCGGCCGCCGAAGTAAGCGGCAGTGCCGAGCGTCTTCAGCACGGGCAGCCACGCCGTTTGCGAAAGCAATGTACCGAATCGGCCCGGCGATGCGCCGATCACGCCGACGGGCCGCCCGCCGAACACGCGCGCGATATCGGCGGGCGGCCGCGACAGCCAGTCGATTGCGTTCTTGAAGACGCCGGGAATCGAGTTGTTGTACTCGGGCGTCACGAGCAACCAGCCGTCGGCGGCGACGATGCGCTCTTTGAGTCGCGTCACCGCGTCGGGCAAGCCGTGCTCGGCTTCGACGTCGCCGTCGTAAAGCGGAATGCCTTTGATGCTGCCGATCTCGAGCGTCGTGCCGGCCGGCATTGCCATGGCGGCCGCGCGCAGCAGGGCCGAATTGAAGGAACGGGAGCGCAGGCTACCGGAGATCCCCACGATCGTCGTCACGTCACACCTCTCGATCCAGCCAAGATCAAATGCCGCCCCAGTCGTCGCGCACGGGTCGCCATCCGCCCGACGCCTCCGCGAGCCGCTCGGCCGCGGACGGGCCCGGCGAGCCCGGCTCGTACTCGTGCGGCGCGGAGACCACGCGCAGCAGCGGGTCCACGATGCGCCATGCCTGGAGCACGCCGTCCTCGCGCGCGAACAGCGTGAGGTCGGCGTGCAACGCGGCGCCGATGAGCCTCTCGTAAGCGCCGACTTCCTCGTCGCCGGTGTTGCAAACCTCGAGCTCGATGTCGCGGCCGCGCATTTCGGCGCCGGGCCGCTTCGCGGTGGCGCCGAGCGCGATCGCGACGCGGTCCGGGCCCAAACGAAAGCGTATGTAGTTCGAGTTGACGTCGCCCGGGAAGATGACGTGCGGCGGCCGCTTCAACGTCGCAACCACCTCGGTCACCGTCGCGTCGAGCATCTTGCCGGCGCGCAGATAGAACGGCACGCCGGCCCAGCGCCACGAGTCGATGCACAGGCGCAGCGCCACATACGTCTCGACGTTCGAGTCCGGCGCGACGCCGCCCTCTTGCCGGTAGCCGCGATACTGGCCGCGCACGAGATCCTGCGGCGTCGCCGTGCGAATCGCCTTGAATACTTGCACCTTCTCGTCGAGCAGCGACCCCGGATCGGCAGCGATCGGCGGCTCCATGGCGAGGTGCCCGACGACCTGCAGCAGGTGGTTCTGCACTACGTCGCGGATGGCGCCCACCTCCTCGTAGAACTTGCCGCGCGTGCCGACGCCGAACTTCTCGGCCATCGTCACTTGCACGTTGTCGACGTAGTTGCGGTTCCAGATCGGCTCGAGGAACGAGTTCGCGAAGCGAAAGTAAAGCAGGTTCTGCACCGACTCCTTGCCGAGGTAATGATCGATGCGGAAGACGGACGACTCGTCGAACGTCCGGTGCAGCGCCTCGTTGAGCGCGACGGCAGACGCGTAATCCCGGCCGAACGGCTTCTCGACGACGACGCGGGCGCCGTCGGCGCAGCCCGACTCGCGCAGATTGTCCGACACTGCGGCGAACAGGCTCGGCGGTACGGCGAGGTAGTGCAGCGGACGCTTCGCATTGCCGAGCGTCTCGCGGAGCTCGGTGAACGTCTGCGGGTCGCGATAATCGCCGTCGACATAGCGCAAGAGCTCGCAGAGTCGCGTGAAAGCCGCCGTGTCGACGCCGCCGTTGGCCTCGAGGCTGTCGCGCATGCGCTCGCGCAGCCCTTCGACGCCGGAGCCGCCGCGCGCGACGCCGATGACGGGCACGTCGAGCTTGCCGTGCCGCACGAGCGACTGAAGCGCCGGAAAGATCTTCTTGTGCGCGAGGTCGCCCGTGACGCCGAAGATGACGAGCGCATCCGAAGCCGCGGAGCTCATGGCCGCTGTTCCACGCGTCCGGCGGCGCGCTCCACGTGGCCCCCGAACTCGTGCCGCAGCGCCGACAAGAGCCGATTCGCGAAGTCGTCGCGGCCGCGCGAGCTGAAGCGCGCGAATAGTGCCGTCGCGAGCACGGGCACGGGCACGCCGGCGTCGACGGCGGCCGTGACGGTCCAGCGGCCTTCGCCCGAATCGGACACTTCGCCCAAGAAGTTGTCGAGCGACGGATTCTCCGCGAGCGCGTGCGCCGCGAGATCGAGCAGCCACGAGCGGACGACGCTGCCGTGGCGCCACAGCTCGGCAATGGCGCCGAGATCGAAGTTGTAGGCAAGGTGTGCGCCTTGCACCGTGTGCGGCGCAGTTTCGGCGTCGACACTCGTGGGGCCCGTGCCCGCGTTCGCGCGCGCGAGCAAGTTGAACCCTTCCGCGTACGCGGCCATGAGGCCGTACTCGATACCGTTGTGCACCATCTTCACGAAGTGCCCCGCGCCGCTCGGCCCGCAGTGCAAATACCCGAGCGCGGCGGTGCTGCCGGATGTCGCCGCAGCCGCGCCGCTGCCCGGCGCGAGCGCGGCGAGCAAC
>JBBIJV010000100.1:0-12225 GCA_037445815.1 Rhodospirillaceae bacterium | reverse complement strand
CAGCCCGAAAGCGTGCTCGAGGCGAGAAGAAAGGCGGCACCGCGCCACGCGTTGCTGAGCATGTAGAAACTGGAGCACAACGCCCCGGGGCTGACAAGGCGATGCGTCGCTAACGCGCCGAAAACTCGAGGGCCCGAGCCGCGCGCGGGCCCGTAATGAGCTGCCCGTCACGAAAAACGGGCACGCCGTTCACGATCGTCAGGGCGACGGCTCCGCGCAGCTCCGTGCCCTCGAGCGGCGACCAGCCGCACTTGTACCGGACTTGGCTCCCGTCGACGCGCGTCACGGAACCGAGGTCGACGGCCACGAGATCGGCGTAGTACCCCTCGCGAATGAAGCCGCGCTCGACGATGCCGAAGAGAAGCGCCGGGTTGTGGGCGGCCTTCTGCACGATGTGCGGCAGGCTGAAGAGCCCCTGCGCATGCTGCTCGAGCAGCATCAGAAGCGAATGCTGCACGAGCGGCAACCCCGACGGCGCCTCGAAGTAGCCGCGCGCCTTCTCCTCGAGCGTGTGCGGAGCATGATCCGTCGCGATGACGTCGATGCGGTCCTCGACGACGGCCTTGCGCAGGGCGTCCCGGTCGGCCGCCGTCTTGATCGCGGGGTTGCACTTGATCTTCGCGCCGAGCGACGCGTAGCTCGACTCGTCGAACCACAAGTGGTGGACGCAGACCTCGGCCGTGATCTTCTTGCCTTCGATCGGGCCGCGCTCGAATAGCTCGAGCTCTCGTGCCGTCGTCAGGTGCAGCACGTGCAGGCGCGCGCCGTGCCGCTTCGCGAGCTCGACGGCCAGCGACGACGAGCGATAGCAGGCCTCTTCGGAGCGGATCAAGGGGTGCGCCTCGATCGGCACGTTCTCGCCGTAGCGCTCGCGCAAGCGCCGCTCGTTCTCCCAAATCAGCGGCGAGTACTCGCAGTGCGCCGCGATCGGCAGGCGCGCGCCCGCGAAGATGCCCTCGAGCGTCTTCGGATCGTCGACGAGCATGTTGCCCGTCGACGCGCCCATGAATACCTTGATGCCGCAGGCGTCCTCGGGTCCCGTCCGCTTGATCTCCTCGAGGTTCGTGTTCGTCGCGCCGAGATAGAAGCCGTAGTTGACGTGACACGTCGCGGCCGCAATCCGCCGCTTCTCGGCGAGCGCCGTTCGATCCGTCGTCGGCGGCTGCGTGTTCGGCATGTCCAGGAAGCTCGTGACGCCGCCGCAGACGGCCGCCTGCGACTCCGTAGCGAGCGTCGCCTTGTGCGTGAGCCCCGGCTCGCGGCAGTGCACCTGATCGTCGATCAAGCCCGGCAGCAGGTGCTTGCCGTCGAGGTCGATCGTGGGCGTGCCCGCGGGAACCGGGCCCGCGCCGATCCGCTCGATGCGGTCGCCGCGAATCAGCACGTCCGCCGCGACGATCCGGCCTTCGTTCACGAGGCGCGCGTTGGCGAGCAGCAGCGAGCTCATCGGCGCGCGCCCGCGAATCGATCGGTGGCCTCGATCAGGGCGGCCGTGATGCCGGGCTCGTAGGCGGAATGGCCCGCGTCGGGCACCACTTTGAACTCCGCCTCGGGCCAGCGCCGAGCGAGCTCGAACGCCGTGTCGATCGGGCACACCACGTCGTAGCGGCCGTGCACGATGACGGCCGGGATCGCGCGAATCTTCTCGACGCCGTCCAGAAGCTGGTTCTCGTGCGAGAAGAAACCCCGGTTCACGAAGTAGTGCGACTCGATGCGCGCGAGGGCGAGAGCGAACTCCGGCGCGCCGAACTGCTGCTCACGCTTCGGATTCGCGAGCAGTGAGCTCGTGGCGCCTTCCCAGACGGACCACGCGCGCGCCGCTTCGAGCCGCACTTCCGGGTCGCGCGACGTGAGCCGGCGATGGTACGCATGGATCAGATCGTGCCGCTCGGCTTCCGGGATCGGCGCCAGGTAGCTCTGCCACACATCCGGGAACAGCAGGCTCGCCCCGAACTGGTAGAACCACTCGAGCTCGACCCGCCGCAGCAGAAAGATGCCGCGCAGCACGAGCTCGCTCACGGCCGAGGGGTGCGTCTCGGCGTACGCGAGCGCCAGCGTGCTGCCCCACGAGCCGCCGAACACGAGCCAGCGGTTCACGTCGAGGTGATGGCGCAGGCGCTCGATGTCGGCCACGAGGTGCCAGGTGGTATTGGCCTCGAGCGACGCGTGCGGGCGGCTGCGCCCCGCGCCGCGCTGATCGAAGACGACGATGCGATAGCGGTTCGGATCGAAGAACCGCCGAGCGTTGACGTCGCCGCCGGCGCCGGGCCCGCCGTGCACGAACAAGGCCGGCTTGCCCGCCGGGTTGCCGGATTGCTCGTAGTAAAGCTCGTGGCCCTCGCCGACCGCGAGGTAGCCCGAGTCGAACGGCTCGATCGGCGGATATTGCGTTCGATTGCTCATGCCTCGTCGTTCTCGATCCTCGGACGCGGAAGTACGAGGCTTATACTGGCCCAAGTTGCCCCTTTGCGCACGGAAGCCCGATGAAAGCCTCGTTCGCAGCCCTGGTGCTCGTCTTTATCCTCGCGGCGCCGGCCGCCGCGCAAGATTCCGCCATTCCGTTCGAGGAGCTCTATCTCGACAACGGCTTGCGCGTCATCGTCCACGAGGACCACAAGGCGCCGATCGTCGCGGTCACCGTTTGGTACCACGTCGGCTCGAAAAACGAGGTGCCAGGCAAGACGGGCTTCGCGCACTTGTTCGAGCATCTGATGTTCAACGGCAGCGAGCACCACAACGAGGACTATTTCCGGCTGCTGGGGGAAGCCGGCGCCACCAGCCTGAACGGCACGACGAGCTTCGACCGCACGAACTACTTCCAAACCGTGCCGACGACGGCCGTGGACCTTGCGCTCTGGCTCGAGTCCGACCGCATGGGCCATCTGCTCGGCGCCATCGATCAGGAGAAGCTCGACGAGCAACGCGGCGTCGTGCAGAACGAGAAGCGCCAGGGCGACAACGCGCCGTACGGCAAGGCGTTCGAGACGATCATCACGCACCTGTTTCCGCCGGGTCATCCGTACTCGTGGGAAGTCATCGGGTCGATGGAGGACCTGAACGCGGCGACGCTCGACGACGTCAAGACTTGGTTCGAAACCTACTACGGGCCGAACAACGCCACGCTCGTGCTCGCCGGCGACATCGACGTGGCGGCGGCGCGCGAGAAAGTCGAGCGCTATTTCGGCGAGATTCCGCCGGGCCCGCCGCTGACGCGCATGACGCGGTGGATTCCGAGCGGCGTACCGGCAACCCGCATCGCCATGCAGGACCGCGTGCCCGAGGCGCGAATCTACAAAGCGTGGCTCGCCCCCGAATGGATCAGCGACGAGACGACGTACCTTCAGCTCGCGGACTATGTGCTGACGAGCGGCAAGACGTCGCGGCTCTTCAAGCGGCTCGTCTACGAGGACCAGATCGCGACGGATGCGAGCGCATTCCTCATGAGCAACGAGATCGCGGGCGCCTACGTCGTGTACGCCACCGTCGCGGACGGGCAAGACTTGGGCCTAGTCGAACGTGCGCTCGACGAGGAGCTCGCGCGCTTCCTGGCCGAAGGCCCGACGCGCGCCGAGCTCGAGCGCGCGCGCACCGAGATCCGCTCGTCGTTCATCCGCGGCAGCGAGCAAGTCGGCGGGTTCGGGGGCAAGGCGCAAATCCTCGCCGAGAGCGCCGTCTTCGGCGGGCGGCCCGATTTCTACGAGCACTCGCTCGACGTGCTCGAGCGCGCCACGCCGGCCGACGTGCAAGCCGCGGCGCGCAAGTGGCTCCGAGGCGACCCGCTCGTGCTCGAGATCCATCCGTTTCCCACGGACCTCGCGCCGACCGCCACGAGCGCCGATCGCACGAAGCCGCCGGTGCCGCAGACGTTCCCCGACGCGCCGTTCCCGCAGCTGCAACAGGCGACGCTGTCGAACGGCATGCGCCTGATCGTCGCCGAACGCCACGCCGTGCCCGTCGTGCAGCTCAGCCTGCAGCTCGACGCGGGCTACGCGGCCGACCAGTTCGCAACGCCCGGCGTCGCGACGATGACGATGGCGATGCTCGACGAGGGCACGCAGTCGATGGACGCGCTTACGATCAGCGCCACGCTCGCGGAGCTCGGCGCGGAGCTCTCGTCCGGCGCGAACCTCGACTTCTCGGTCGTCGGTCTGTCGGCGCTCAAGGAGAACTTGGACGAGTCGCTCGCAATCTACGCCGACGTGATCCTGAATCCTTCGTTCGATCCGGCCGAGCTCGAGCGCCTCAAACGGTTGCAGCTCGCCGCGATTCAACAGGAGAAGAACACGCCCGAGGACATGGCGCTGCGGGTCCTGCCGCGGCTCTTGTACGGCGAAGGGCACGCCTACTCGCTGCCCATGACGGGCTCGGGCACGGAAGAAGCCGTCGCGGCGCTCGAGCGCGACCACCTCGTCGCCTACCACGACACGTGGTTCAAGCCGAACAACGCGACGATGATCGTCGTCGGCGACACGACGCTCGAGGAGATTCGGCCGAAGCTCGAGGCCGCGTTCGCGCGCTGGCAGCCCGGCGACGTGCCCGACAAGCGTTTGCCCGAGGTCGCCCTGCCCGACGAGCCGCGCGTGTACCTCGTCGACCGTCCCGGCGCCGAGCAAAGCGTCATCATCGCGGGCCAGCTGATCGGCAAGCGCGACGAGTCCGACGACATCGCCGTCGAGGCCATGAACGACATCCTCGGCGGATCCTTCGTCTCGCGCATCAACATGAACCTGCGCGAGGACAAGGGCTGGTCTTACGGCGCGGACACCGTCGTCTTCGACACACAGGCGCAGCGGCCCTTCCTCGCGATCGCGCCGGTGCAGGCCGACCGCACGGCCGAATCGATGCGGGAGATTCAGCGCGAGATCGCCGAGTACGCCGGCGCGCGCGGCCCAACGGCCGAGGAGGTTGCCGCGAGCAAGCGGCGCAGCACGCTGACGCTGCCGGGCCGCTGGGAGACGTCGCGCGCAGTGGCGCGCGACATCGCGGAGCTCGTGCGCTTCGGCCTGCCCGACGACTATTGGACGAGCTACGCCGAGCTCGTCGGCGCGCTCGACGCCGAGGACGTGAACGCCGTCGCGAAACGCGTGCTCGCGCCGGACCGCCTCACGTGGGTCGTCGTCGGCGATCTCGACGTCATCGAAGCCGGCGTGCGTGCGCTCGGGTTGGGCGAGGTGCGAATCGTCGACGTCGACGGCGCGCCCGTCGGAAATCCATGAACGTTCTGTAACTTGCAAGGCATTTTTGGCGTATGCAGAATGTTGCGCCGCTCGGCAGGCGGTATCGCACGAACGAGCCGCCGCTCGGTATCCAATGATCGAAGTCCAGGGGCTCACCAAAGAGTACGGTCGGTTCCGCGCCGTCGACGACCTGAGCTTTCGGGTCGCGCCGGGCGAAGTGCTGGGCTTTCTCGGCCCCAACGGGGCCGGGAAGACCACGACGATGCGCATCGTCGCCGGATTCCTGCCGGCCACCTCGGGGCGCGTGCAGGTTGCGGGCTTCGACGTCGAAACACAGGCCGTCGCGGCCAAGCGCCATATCGGCTATCTGCCCGAAGGCGCGCCGAGCTATCCCGAGATGACGCCGCGCTCGTTCCTCGACTTCATCGCCGAGGCGCGCGGCATCGCCCCTAGCGCGCGCAGGAAGCGGCTCGACGACGTGATTCAGCTCCTGCACTTAGACCGCGTGCTCGATCAGAGCATCGATACGCTGTCGAAAGGCTATCGGCGCCGCGTCGGCCTCGCACAAGCGATCGTGCACGACCCCGACGTTCTGATCCTCGACGAGCCGACGGACGGCCTCGATCCGAACCAGAAGCACGAGGTCCGCGAGCTCATCGGCCGCATGGCGAAGTCGAAAATCATCGTGATCTCGACGCACCTGCTCGAAGAAGTCGAGGCCGTCTGCAACCGCGCGATCATCATCGCGCGCGGCAAGATCCTGGCCGACGACACGCCGCGCGGGCTCGAGGCGCGCTCGCGGTTCTACAACGCCGTCTCGCTGAAGCTCGCGAACCCGGACCTGCTCGACTCGGCGCGCAAGGCGATCAATCAGCTGCCCGAGGTCGCGGCGACGGAGCTCGACGAGAAGCTGGGCCGCATCACGGCCTTTCCGGCACCGGGCAAGCTGCCGCTCGCGCCGATCAACGCGCTCGCCGAGCGGCAACAGTGGCCGCTCGCCGAGCTGCACTTGGAATCGGGGCGCCTCGACGAGGTGTTCCGCACGATCACGGGAGGCGCCACGGCATGAGCGGCGTCGCGGCGGTGTTCAAGCGCGAGCTCGCGAGCTATTTCGCGACGCCGATCGCGTACGTGTTCATCGTGATCTTTCTCGTCCTCGCCGGCGTGTTCACGTTCTTCTACGGCGGCTTCTACGAGACGGGGCAGGCGGATCTCTCGGCGTTCTTCTACTGGCATCCGTGGCTCTATCTGTTCCTCGTGCCGGCGCTCTCGATGCGGCTCTGGGCCGAAGAGCGGAAATCCGGCAGCATCGAGCTCCTGATGACGCTGCCGCTCGAGACGTGGCAGGCCGTCGCGGGCAAGTACCTCGCGGCCTGGGCGTTTACGGCGATCTCCGTCGCGTTGACGTTCCCCATCTGGATCACGGTCAATTACCTGGGCGACCCCGACAACGGCGTCATCATCGCGGCTTACTTCGGCAGCATTTTGATGGCCGGCGGCTTTCTGGCGGTCGGCGCCTGCATCTCGGCGACGACGAAGAATCAGGTCATCGCATTCATTCTTTCCGTCGTTGCGTGCTTCGTACTGCTCGCGCCGGGCTTGGGCGTCGTGCAGCAGGTTCTCGGAGGCATCGCGCCGCAATGGCTCGTCGACGGCTTGGCGAGCTTGGGCTTTCAGGAGCACTTCGATTACATCAGCAAGGGCGTCATCGATCTGCGCGACCTAGTCTATTTCGCGCTCTTGATCGGCGCGGCGCTGTACGCGAACACGATCGTGCTGGAAATGAAGAAGGCGGACTGACGGCATGAGCACGACGAACAGAAACAAGCTCGGGGCGACGACGCTCTTGCTCGTCGTCCTCGGGTTCGTCGTTGCCGTCGTGGCGACGAACGTCTGGCTGCGCGGGGTGCGCATCGATCTCACCGAGAACAATCTGTACACGCTCGGCGAGGGCACGCAGGCCGTGCTCGACGGCATCGAGGAGCCGATCAATCTCTATTTCTTTTTCTCGAACGAGGCGACGGAGCAGCTGCCATCGCTGCGCGCCTACGCCACGCGCGTGCGCGAGATGCTAGAGGAGATCGAGGCGAACGCGCCGAGCGGCAAGCTCGTGCTGAACGTCGTCGATCCGCTGCCGTTCTCGGAAGAAGAGGACCGCGCCGAGCAGCTCGGGCTGCAGGCCGCGAACATCGGCCCGGCCGGCGAGGCCGTGTACTTCGGCCTCGCGGGCACGAACAGCGTCGGCGCCACGGACCGGATCCCGTTCTTTCAGCCGGACCCGCGCAAGGAGGCGTTCCTCGAGTACGACATCGCGCGGCTGATCTACAACCTCGCCAATCCCGACAAGACCGTCGTCGGGCTCCTCACGAGCGCGCCCGTCGGCGGCGGATTCGACCCCGCCACGCAGCAGCCGTCGCAGCCCTGGGTCATCGTCGACCAGGCGAAGCAGGTGCTCGAGGTGCGGACGTTGCCTACGAGCGCCGTCGCGATCGACAGCGACGTCGACGTGCTCTGGATCGTGCATCCGACGATGCTCGACGAAGGCACGCTGTACGCGATCGATCAGTTCATCATGCGCGGTGGGCGCGCGTTGATCTTCGTCGACCCGCAGGCGGAGATCCTCGCGGGCGCGAATCCGTCGGGCCTGCCGTTCGGGGCCGCGCCGTCGAGCTCCACGCTCGACAAACTCTTCACGGCCTGGGGCGTGGAGTTCGACACGGCGAACGTCGTCGCGGACAACCGCTACGCGCTCAGCATCGGCGGCCGGTTCCAGCCCATGCGGCACATCGGCTTGCTCGGGCTCGACAGCCAGGCGATGAGCCAGAACGACCCGATCACGTCCGGCTTGAACAGCGTCAATGTCGGTCTGGCCGGCCACTTCGAGCTCGCCGAAGGCGCGACGGCAAAGTTGACGCCTCTGCTCACCTCGAGCGTCGAGTCGGCGCTGATGTCGTCGGATCGGTTCCAGTTCCTGCCCGACCCCGAGGAGCTGTTGAGTTCGTTCACGCCGGCCGGCAAGGAGTACGTGATCGCGGCGCGGCTCGAAGGCCCGCTCAAGAGCGCGTTTTCCGACGGCCCGCCGGGCGGCGAGAAAGCGAACGACGGCGACGACGCGGCCGACGACGAGGCGGGCCAGCAGCAGTCCGTCGACGCCGCGCTCGCGAATGCGCACCTCGCCTCGACCGAGAACGCGAACCTCGTGCTCGTCGGCGACGTCGACATCTTGAGCGACCGCCTCTGGGTGCAGGCGCAGAACTTCTTGGGCCAACGCCTGTTGACGGCGTTCGCAAACAACGGCGACTTCGTCATCAACGCGCTCGACAATCTTTCGGGCAGCGCTGCCCTGATCGGACTACGCAGCCGCGCCACGTACACGCGCCCCTTCAAGACCGTCGAGGAGCTGCGCAGGCGCGCGGACCTCGAGTTCCGCGCCACCGAGCAACGGCTCGAGGCCGAGCTCACGCAGACCGAGCAGCGCTTGAGCGAGCTGCAAGCGGCGCGCAGCGACGCCGGCAACGCGCTCCTCATGACGCCCGAGCAGCAGGCCGAGATCCAGAGGTTCCTGGACGAGCAGGTGCGTATCCGTCAGGAGCTGCGTGCCGTGCGCCGCAATCTCGACGCCGACATCGACCGGCTCGGCAACTGGCTCAAGGCCATCAACATCGCGCTCGTGCCGATCTTGCTCACGATCGCCGCGCTCGGCGTCGTCGTCGTGCGGCGGCGCAGGAAGGCTCGGCCATGAGCCGGCGAACCGTCATCGTCTTGGCCGCAGCGCTCGTCGTGCTGCTCGCGCTCGCCCTCGTCGGGCAGCGCCGCGGCACGACGCCTTCGCGAGCCGATGGCGTGCTGCTGCCGAATCTCGAGGCCTCGCTCGGCGACATCGAGCGCGTCACGATCGTCAAGGCGAACGGCGAGACCGTCGCGACGCTCGAGAGGCGCCCCGAAGGCTGGGTCGTGGCCGACAAGCACGGCTACGCGGCGAACACGACGAAGCTGCGGCAGGCGCTGACGGCGCTCGCCGAGGCCAAGATCGTCGAGCAGAAGACGGCAAATCCCGAGCTCTACGACCGCTTGGGCGTGGAGGACGTGAGCGACGCCGACGCCGCGGGGCTGAGCGTCGCGTTCACGGCGCCGGGCGTCACGCTGCCTACCGTCATTTTGGGCAACGCGGAGGGCTCGAGCTACCGCTATGTGCGGCGGGCCGGCGAAGCCCAGAGCTTTCTTGTCGACCGCAATCCCGACGTGCCGCGCGCAGCGACGCAGTGGGTCGATGCGCAGATCATCGACGTGCGCGGCGACCGCGTGCGCGAGGTCACGATCACGCATCCCGACGGCGAGGTGGTGCGCATCTCGAAGGACAGCCCCGAGCTCGCCAACTTCACCGTGGCCGACATCCCGCAGGGCCGCGAGCTGTCGTATCCCGGCGTCGCGAACGTGATCGGCAACGCGTTGCGCGAGCTGAACCTCGAGGACGTCGAGCCGAAGCCGGAGGCGCCGCCGGAGAACGCCGCGATCGTCGAGTATCGGACCTTCGACGGCCTCGTCGTCCGCGTGACGGGCGCCGAAAGCGACGACGCGAGCTGGATTACGCTCGAGGCGAGCGTCGACCCCGAGGCCGCCGCCGCGAGCGCTCCGGACGGCGCGGACGGTGCCGAAGCGTCGGCCGACGCGGAAAGCGCGGAAAACGCCGGCGGAGCGGACGGTTCCGAAGCCGGTGCCGACGGCAGCGCGGCGGCCTCTTCGGACGAAGCGCGGCCGGATCCGAGCGCAGAGGCGGCCCGCATCAACGCGAGGGTCGGCAGCTGGCGTTACAAGATCGCGGGCTACCAGTACGACCAAATGACGCGCCGGATGGCGGATCTGCTGAAGCCGCCGCCAGCCGCCTAGGCCTCATCGAGCCCGCCGTCCTTAACGGCACCGGGGCCGCCCGGTACACTGCGCTCCCTCATGGGCGCCCTCCCTAAACCGTACCCGATCGCCGCGAGCTACGCGCCGCTGATCGCGCGCGCGCGCGTCTACGACGTGGCGATCGAGTCGCCGCTCGACCGCGCCCCGCGCCTGTCGGCGCGCCTCGGCAGCGACGTGCTCCTGAAGCGCGAGGACCTCCAGGCCGTGTTCTCGTTCAAGCTGCGCGGGTCGTACAACAAGATCGCGCAGACGCCGGCCGAGCAGCTTACGAACGGGGTCATTTGCAGCTCGGCGGGCAATCACGCACAAGGCGTCGCGCTCGCTGCGCGCAAGCGCGGCCTACGCGCCGTCATCGTGATGCCGAAGACGACGCCGTCGATCAAGGTCGACGCCGTCGTCGCGCTCGGCGGCGAGGCCGTGCTGCACGGCGTGACGTACGACGAATGCGCCGCGCACGCCAAGGAGCTCGAGGCGAAGCACGGGCTCTGCTACGTGCACCCTTTCAACGACCCCGACGTCATCGCGGGCCAGGGCACGATCGCCGCCGAGCTCGAGCGCCAGTGGCCACGCATTCCGGACGCGGTGTTCGTGCCCGTCGGCGGAGGCGGGCTCATCAGCGGCATCGGCGCCTACCTGAAGCACCGCTTTCCCGGCGTCAAAGTGGTCGGCGTCGAGCCGTACGAATCGGCGGGCATGTACGAATCGCTGCGCGCCGGCCGCGTCGTCACGCTCGACCGCGTCGGGATGTTCGCCGACGGCGTGGCCGTGCGGCGCGTCGGCGACGAGACGTTTCGCATCGCGAGCGAGGTCGTCGACGAGATCATCCTCGTCGATACGGACGAGATTTGCGCCGCGATCAAGGACATCTTCGAGGACGTGCGCGTCGTCGTCGAGCCGGCCGGCGCGCTCGCCGTCGCGGCTCTGAAGCGCTACGCCGAGCGAGAGGGAGCGAACGGCGGCACGTTCATCGCCGTGAACAGCGGTGCGAACATGAACTTCAATCGGCTGCGCCACGTGACGGAGCGAGCCGAGATCGGCGAGCACCGCGAGGCGCTGCTGGCCGTCGAGATCCCGGAGCGCAAGGGCGCATTCTTGAAGTTCTGCGAGGCGCTCGGCGACCGCAACATCACGGAGTTCAATTACCGCTACGCGCCGGGCACGACGGCCCGCATCTTCGTGGGCGTATCGTTACAGCGCGGCCGCGCCGAGGCGGCCGAGATCCTGGCCGAGCTCGCCGCGCACGGCTATCCCGTGCTCGATCTGAGCGACAACGAGCTCGCGAAGCTGCACATTCGCCACTTGGTCGGCGGCCACGTGCCTGGGCTGCGCGACGAGGTGCTCTACCGCTTCGAGTTTCCGGAGCGTCCGGGCGCCCTGCTCGAGTTCCTGCAGGCCATAGGCGTGCTCTGGAACATTACGCTGTTCCATTACCGCAACCACGGCTCGGACTACGGCCGCGTGCTCGCGGGCGTGCAGGTGCCGACCGAGGAGCGCGCCGAGTTCGGGCAGCACTTGGCAAAGCTCGGCTACGTGCACTTCGACGAGACGGCAAATCCCGCGTATCGGCTGTTCTTGGACGGCGGCGCTACTACCGGCTGAACGGCTTGACCCCGTGGCTTTTGGCTTCGGCCTCCACGAGCTGCTCGACGACGGCGAGTGTATCGGGGCCCGCGAGGCTCGGGCTCGTCGCGTAGCGGCAAACGACGACGATCGTCGGCGTAGCCTCGACGTCGTACTCGGCGCCGAGCTCCGCGGCGCGCCGCACCGCGCGTCGACCTCGGGGGAGTCGAACGCAGCATCGAACGCCACCGCGTCGACGCCGAACCGCGCAAAGAATTCCGCGAGCGCTTCGCGCGACGCCAAACGATTGCCGCGCTCGTGAATCTCGTCGTAGAACACCGCGTGCATCTCGTCGAGCTTGCCGAGCGCTTCCGCGGTATAGAAGGCACGCGCGTGGAGCTGCGCCTCCGCGTTGAACAGCGCCGGCACGCGCTCGAGCGCGACATCGTCCAGGCGACCGAGCTCGTCCTGGAACGCGAAGCACGGGAAGTAGTGGTACATGAAGAACTCTTGAACCATCACCCGGTCGCCGGCGGCCGCGTCGAACCGCGGCGCAGCGACCTCGAAGTAGTCGCGGCCC
>JBBIJV010000099.1:0-12227 GCA_037445815.1 Rhodospirillaceae bacterium | reverse complement strand
ACCCGGCTGGTGGCTCAAGAGCAGCAGATAGCCCCCGGTCGCAGGCTCCTCGAGGGTCTTCAACAAGGCGTTCGCGGCCGCGGTCGTCATCGCCTCGGCCGGCTCGATGAGCACCACTTTGGCGCCTCCACGTAGCGCCGTCAGCGAGAAGGCATCGACGACGTCTCGAACCTGGTCCACGGAGATCGTCTGCCGATCTTCCTCGGGGTGCAGCCAGTGAAGGTCCGGGTGCCGATCCGTGGGCTCGTGCCGGGCGGCGACGGCCGCGAGCGCCGCGTCGGCATCGAGCGGCGCGGGCGCGGCCTCTTCGCCGAACAGCCTATGCGCGAGCGTGAGCGCGAGATTGAGCTTGCCCACGCCGGCGGGGCCCGCGATCAGCCACGCGTGTCCGAGCGTGCCGGCCCGGCGCGCGGCGTCGAGCCTCTCGAACGCCGGTCCGAGCCAGGGCAGCAGACGCCGGCCCAAGGTCTCGACGGCCGAGGTCATCGCGGCGCACTTCCGAAGCGGGCGAGCAGCGCGGCGACGTGCGCTCCGATTTGGCGCTGAACTTCCTCGAGCGGCACCGAGGCATCGACGACCTTGATGCGCGCAGGATTGCGCGCGGCGAGGTCGAGATAGGCGGCCCTCACGCGCTCGAAGAACGGCCGTCGCTCGCGCTCGAAGTGGTCGGGCGCACGGCCTTGGATGCGCATGGCCCCAACGTCGAGCGGCGCATCGAGCAACAGCGTTAGGTCCGGCTCGGTGCCCCTTTCTATCTCCACCTTCAGCGTGTCGAGCAGCTTGCGGCCGAGGTTTCGGCCGCCGCCTTGATAGGCGAACGTCGCGTCCGTGAACCGGTCGCAGACGACCCAACGCCCGCTCTCGAGCGCGGGCCGGATCACCTCGTCCAAGTGCCGCGAGCGAGCGGCGAACATCAACAATGCCTCCACCTCGGCCGACAGGTTGCGGTGGTCGCCGCCGAGGATCCATTCGCGAACGCGCTCGCCGAGCTCGGTGCCGCCGGGCTCGCGCGTCGTGACCACGTCGTGGCCTGCGCGGCGCACGACGTCGGCCGTGAACGCGAGGTTCGTCGACTTGCCGACGCCCTCGACGCCTTCGAGCGAGATGAACGCGCCACGCTTCATGGCCGCGTCGAGCCGGTCTCGCGCAGGTAGTCGCGCACCGCGCGCTCGTGCTCTTCGAGCGTCGAGGAGAAGTAATGGCTGCCGTCGCCGCGACCCGTCGCGACGAAATAGATCGCCCCGGTCCTTTCCGGCGCCACGGCCGCTTCGATCGACGCGAGGCCGGGCAGCGCAATCGGCGTCGGGGGCAGACCCGGGCGCGTGTACGTGTTGTACGGCGTGTCGCGCTGCAGGTCTCGGCGGCGCAGGTTGCCGTCGAACGCTTCGCCGAGGCCGTAGATCACGGTCGGATCGGTTTGCAGGCGCATGTTGCGCCGCAGCCGCTCGTGAAACACGCCGGCGATCAGCTTGCGTTCCGTCGCGAGGCTCGTTTCCTTCTCGATGATCGAAGCCAAAATCAGCGCTTCATAGTCCGAGCTGATGTTCAAATCGGCGCTGCGGTTGTTCCACGCCGCCGTCAGACGCGCGACCAACGCATGGTGCGCCATGCGCAGCACCTCGACGTCGGGCGTGCCGAGCGGGAAGCTGTAGGTGTCCGGAAAGAACTGGCCCTCGGGATGAACACCCGGCTCGCCGAGCGCATTCATGATGCCGGCGCCGTCGAGCTCCGTGGGCTCGATCGCCGGGTGCGCGCGCAATGCCGTGAGCACCTCGGCGAAGCGCGAGCCTTCGACGATCGTGAAACGGTGCAGATAGACGTCGCCCGCAACGAGCTTGGCGAGCAGCGTCAGCGGCGTCATGCCGGGGACCAGCTGGTATTCGCCGGCGCGGATGCGCGTGGCGTCGCCGCTGAAGCGCGCATAGGTCGCGAGGATCCAGGGCTCATCGAGCAGGCCGCGGTCTGCGAGCTCGGCCGCGACGCGATGCATCGCTGTGCCGCTCGGCACGCGCAACCACTCGCCGTCGGCCGCGATGCGCAACGGCTCATGGAGCTCGCGCCAAGCGAAGGCGCCGGCCACGGCGGCCGCGGCGCCTACGACGATGATCGACGCGAGCACAACGAGGAGTGCCTTACGCATTGCCGTACCCCAAGTGCGCCATGAGGCGCTCCGTCGTCGGGCCGACCGAGAAGCGCTGCCCGTCGAGATTCGTCACGGGCCATATGCCAAACAGCGAATTCGTCACGAAGACCTCGTCGGCTTCCTCGAGCTCGCCGCGCGTCACGTCGCGCTCCTCCGCGCGAATCCCGAGTGTCCGCGCCGCGTCGAGGACGGCTCGCCGCATGACGCCGCGAATACCACAACGCATGAGGCTCGGCGTGCTGAGCTCGGCGCGCGCGACCACGAAGACGTTACCGGTCGTGGTGCCCGCGACTCGGCCGCCGGCGTCGAGCAGCAAGCCCTGCTGCACGGCGTCACCGCGCAGCTCGAGCTGCGCGAGCACCTGCTCGAGGCGGCAGAGGTGCTTGATGCCCGCGAGCGCCGGATTCTCGCCGAGCCGCAGGCGGCACGTGCGCACGCTGATGCCGTCACGATAGTACGAGTCGGGATACTCGGGCCACGGCAGGATCGCGAGCACTCGCGTCGGCGTTGCGGGCTCGGGCGGGCGGTAGCCGCGCTCGCCGACGCCGCGCGTCACGACGAGCTTGATCACGGCGCGCCCCTCGCGCGGACAGTACGCGTCGATCTCCTCGGCGAGCAGGCCGCGCGCGGGCGGCGGAATCTCGAGTCGCCGGCAACCTTCTTCGAGCCGGTCGAGATGAAGCTCGAGCCAGCGTATGCGGCCGTCTTGCGCGGCCATGGTCTCGAACACGCCGTCGCCGTACGCGAGCCCGCGGTCCGCGGGGTCGAGCCCGGTCGATCGTCCGTTCACCAGCCAGAGCGTGCTCAAGGTGCCACGAGTCCGCGACGGAGGTACGTCGTCTTGTAGCAGAAGGCGGGGCGGCCGTCAGCCGGCAAATCAGCGCAAGCGCTTGAAGACGACCGTACCGTTGGTGCCGCCGAACCCGAAGGAGTTCGACAAGCCCGCTTCGAGCTTCGTTTCGCGCGCCGTGTTCGGCGTGTAATCGAGATCGCAGGCCGGGTCCCGGTTCTCGAGGTTGATCGTCGGCGGGATAACTTGATCTCGCAGCGCGAGAATCGTGAAGATGGCTTCGGCGGCGCCTGCGGCGCCGATCATGTGGCCCGTCGTCGACTTCGTCGAGCTCACGGCGACCTTTTTCGCGGCATCGCCGAACGCACGTTTGATCGCCTCGCTCTCAGCGACGTCGCCGAGCGGCGTCGACGTGCCGTGCGCGTTCACGTAACCGATCTCGTGGGGATTTAGGCCCGCGTCGCGCATGGCGTTCACCATGCACTGATAGGCGCCCTGCCCGTTCTCGGACGGCGCCGTGATGTGATACGCGTCGGCGCTCATGCCGAAGCCGGCGAACTCGGCGTAGATGCGGGCGCCGCGCGCCTTCGCGTGCTCGTAGTCTTCGAGCGCGATGCAAGCGGCGCCGTCCGACAGCACGAAACCGTCGCGGTCGCGATCCCACGGCCGGCTCGCGCGCTTCGGGTCGTCATTGCGCGTCGACAAGGCGCGTGCGGCGCAGAACCCGCCGAGGCCGAGCGGCGTCGTCGCGAACTCGGCCCCGCCGGCCAACATGAAGTCGGCGTCGCCCATTTGAATGAGCCGCGCCGCAAGCCCGAGGCAGTGCGTGCTCGTCGTGCAAGCCGTGACAACGGCGAGATTCGGTCCCGTGAGGCCGTACTTGATCGACACGTGGCCGGAAATCATGTTGATGATCGTGCCCGGCACGAAGAACGGCGAAATTTTCCGCGGCCCGCCCTCGAGCCACTTCGAATGATTCGCTTCGATGGTGCTGACGCCACCGATGCCGGAGCCCATCGCTATACCTAAGCGATGCGCGTTCGATTCGTTGACGGCCAGCCCGGAGTCCTGCATCGCCTGTATGCAGGCGGCGATGCCGTAGTGCATGAAGGTGTCGCACTTGCGTGCTTCCTTCGGCTCCAAGTACTGGTTGACGTCGAAGTTGCGAATCGTGCCGGCGAAGCGCGTGGTGAACGCGCTGGCATCGAAATGCTCGATCGGACCGATGCCGCTGACGCCGTCGCGAACGTTGTTCCAGCCCTCGAGAACCGTGTTGCCCACGGGTGCGACGAGGCCCAGGCCGGTGACGACGACGCGTCGCTTAGCCACGGCCGATTTCCGACTGAATGAGATGGAATGCGATTGAGCTGCCCAAGACTCGGAAGGTCTAGCCCTCGTTCTGCCGCGCGCGAATGTAGTCGATTGCGTGCTGTACGGTGGTGATCTTTTCGGCCTCTTCGTCGGGGATCTCGGTCTCGAATTCCTCTTCCAGGGCCATGACGAGCTCCACGGTATCGAGCGAGTCGGCGCCGAGATCGTCGACGAACGAGGCGTCGTTCTTGATTTCCTCGGCTTTGAGGCCGAGTTGTTCGGCAATGATCCCTCGGACCTGATCTTCGACGCTGCTCATGTTCGTACCCCTTATTAATTGACCGGCCGGACCATGGGGCCCGGCCGATGTGGCGCGTATTGTATTGGAATCGATGAGGCCATTCTACAGAACCGGCCTGTGGGTGCGGGTAGCCCCGAATGGCCGCAAAACCTGGCTATTCGAATGCCCCGCCCCCGTCTTACACCCATCAATTCATCGACAAGCCGCCGTTCACATTCAACGTCTCGCCTGTGATGTAGGCGGCGAGATCGGATGCCAGAAATGCGACCGCGGCCGCGACGTCTCCGCTCGTGCCGAGCCGCGCAAGCGGTATCTGCTCGCGCAGCGTTTGCACTTGCTTCTCGTCGAGCGCCCGCGTCATGTCCGTATCGATGAACCCCGGCGCAACGACGTTGACCGTGACGTTGCGCGACGCGATCTCGCGCGCCAGCGACTTCGTGAACCCGATCATGCCGGCCTTCGCGGCCGCGTAGTTCGTCTGCCCCGCGTTGCCCATGAGCCCGACGACGGAGCCGATGTTGATGATGCGGCCGTAGCGCGCCTTCATCATTCCGCGCAGGCTCGCCCTGCAGACGCGATAAAGCGACGACAAGTTCGTCGAGACGACCTCGTTCCACTCTTCGGGCTTCATGCGCATCAAGAGATTGTCGCGCGTGATGCCGGCGTTGTTCACGACGATCTCGGGCGCGGTGTTTAGGCTCGCGAACAACGCGTCGACGGACGCGTCGCTGCCCACGTCGAGCACGGCGCCGCGGCTGCCCGCCGACAGCGCGCCGAGCCATTCGGATATCGACGCGGCGCCCTGCTCGCTGGTGGCTGTGCCGATGACGACGGCGCCCTGACGCGCCAGCGTCTCGGCGATGGCGCGGCCGATGCCGCGCGACGCGCCCGTGACGAGCGCAGCGCGCCCCGCGATGCCCGGCAGCTTCGGTACTAACGCTGCATCCATTCGATCCTCGCCGGATTCGACAAGGCGCGGGATTATACCCGCGAAGCGCCGCGGCGAACGACCAGCGCCGCGGCCTCTGCAACGAACGCGCCGAGCGCGCCGTATAAGTGAGCGGCGACGACGACGGGACCGCCGACCGACTCGGCCGTGAACGGCACCGGGCCCACGAGTTGCTCGTAGAGCAGCTTTCCCGCAAGTCCGGCCGCGAGCAGGGCGCCGATCGCTTGCCGGCGCGCGATGAACGCGAGGGCGCCCGCGGCGACGAAACCGTGCAGCACGCCCGACAACCCCACGTACCAGAGTACCTCCGGCTGGAGAACGTAGAGCCCGACGTCGATGGAGGCTGCCGACGCGAGCGCGGTCCGACACCAGTCGGCGGCGCCGAACACCTCGTCGAGCAAGACGCCGATGATTGCGAGCGCGGCGAGATTCGGCCAGAGGTGCCCGAGGCCCAAGTGCACGAGCTGCCCGGAAAGGAGCCGCCAGTACTCTCCGCTCGCGATACCTTCGCGCTCGTAGCGCCCGAGATCGCGCAGCTCGTCGCCGCCCGCCGCAAGCAGCGCGCAAACGACGAGCAGCACCGCGACGGGCCACGCGTTTCGGAGTCGCCATAAGGCGACGCTAACGGGCCGGAAGGCGCTTGCCTGCTTCACAACCAGCGTGAACCTCTTGTGCTATCTTCGGTCCCAGTCTTCGGCAGCTCAGTTGGCACGGGCCCGAGGTAAACCCAATGCGCGTGATCAGAGCACCACTTCGTGATTTCGAGCAAGGCTTTACGTTGCTCGAGGTCATGATCGTCGTCGTCATCATCGGACTGCTCGCGGCCGCCGTTGCGCCGAGCTTCATGGGCCAAATCGATACGGCGGCCATCAACCGGGCGAAGACGGACATCCGCCAGATCGAGACGGCACTGAATCTCTACCGGCTCGACAACTTCCGCTACCCGAGCTCGTCGGAAGGCCTCCAGGCGCTCGTCACGAACCCCGGCGAGCAAGCCGCGCCGAACTGGAAGCGGCCGTATCTGCCGCGACTGCCGCTCGACCCGTGGGAGCAGCCGTATCAATACGTCTCCCCGGGGCAGCACGGCGAGTTCGACGTATTCACGTACGGCGCGGACCGCCAGGAAGGCGGCGAAGAAATCAATGCCGACATCGGGAACTGGGAGCTATAGCGGCTCGCCGGCGCCGGTTACGCAAGCCGGCTTCACCCTCCTCGAGCTCCTCGTCGTCGTCGCAATCATCGGTCTGCTCGTCGGAGCCGTGACTCTGTCGTGGGGCACGCTCGGCAACGACCGCGAGATCGAGCAGGAAACGAACCGGCTTCGCGGCATGATCGGTCTGTTGCACGAGGAAGCGTTGATGCAATCGCGCGACTACGGCCTCATGTTCACGGAGACGGGCTATCGTTTCTTCGTGTTCGACCACGGTCAGCTCGAATGGGTGTTGCCGCCCGGTGATCGTCTGCTCGAGCCGCACACGCTGCCACCGCAAGTCTCGCTGGCGTTGTCGCTCGACGGGCGCGACGTGCCGCTCGAGCCCGACTTCGACTCGCAAGACATCGAGAACGCCGAGCCGCAGATCATGGTGCTCTCGAGCGGCGAAGTGACGCCGTTCACGATCGAGCTGACGCGCCGCGGTGTCGACGGCCGCTTCGAGCTCACGGCCGAGCTCGACGGCAGCGTCCACGTCAAGCAGGAAGGATTCGACTGACGCCCATGCCGCGTCCACTCGCAGCAGGCTTCACGCTGATCGAGGTGCTCGTTGCGCTCGTCGTCGTCGCGCTCGGCATGATGGCCGTACACACGACGCTGAATCGCTATGCGGCTGCATCGGCCTACCTCGAAGAGCAGACGCTCGCGAGCTGGATCGCGACGAACAAGCTCACCGAGCTCAGCGTCGCGCCGACCTGGCCGTCGCTTGGCGACTACGACGAGGACGTCGAGTTCGCCGACCGCGATTGGGTTTGCGAGATCGAAGTGCTCGAGACGCCGGTGCCGAACTTGCGGCGCGTCGACGTCTCGGTGAAGCTCGCGAGCGATCCCGATCGTGTCGTCCGCAAGGTATCGGCGCTGATCGAGCCGCCGGCGCCGCCTGGGTTCTTCCCGCCGCAATGGTCGACGCCGCCGCTCGGCGCCGCGGGCGACGGCGGAGAGCGCGGATGAGGAGCGTGAGCCGCGGTTTCACGCTGATCGAGCTGCTCGTCGCCATGGCGATCGTTGCGATCATCGGCGTGATGGCGTTCGTAGGCTTGAATCGCGTCATCGAGCAGCAAACGATTGCGCGCGAGCACACCGAGCGATGGCAGAAGATTCAGCTCGCGATGAGGCTCGTAACGCAGGATCTCGCGCAGCTGCACCCGCGCGCGACGCGCGAGGAGCTCGGAGAAAGCTATCAGCCGAGTTTGTTCGCGGACCCGAGCGCGCAGTTCGCGCTCGAGTTCAGCCGCGGCGGCTGGGCGAACCCGGCCGGCCTGCCGCGCGGCACCGTCCTGCGAGTGGCCTACGACTGGGAAGACGACACGCTCGTGCGCTGGCACTGGGCCGTCATGGACAGAACGCTGTCGACGCCGCCCGTGCGCACGGAGCTCTTGGACGGTGTCACGAACGTCGAAGTGCGATTCCTCGATACGGCCGGAGAGTGGCACCTCGACTGGCCGCCGCTCGATCGGCGCGGTCCGCAAGGTCTCATCAGCCGGCCGCGGGCCGTCGAGATCTCGATCGAGCTCGAGGACTTGGGCCGCGTGTACCGGCTCGTCGAGACGAGCGGATGAGCCCGCGCGATTCGCAGCGCGGCGTGGCGCTCGTGACGGCCGTGCTCGTCGTCGCGCTCGGCACGATCATCGCCGTGAATCTCATGTGGCAGGGAACGCTGGACCTGCGGCGCGCCGAAGCCGCGCTCGCGGCGGACCAGGGGCTCCTCTACGTGCAAGGCGCCGAAGCGTGGGCCGCCGACATCCTGCGGCAGGACCTCGTCGACTCGCCGGAGAGCGATCATCTCGGCGAACAGTGGGCCATCGAGCTGCCGCCGCTGCCCGTCGACGGCGGCACGATCGTCGGCCGGCTCGAGGACCTGCAGGGTCGCTTCAACTTGAACAACTTGATCGGCGCCGACGGCATGGAGAATGAGCTCGTGAGGCAACAATTCGAGCGCCTATTGCTGCTCGTCGATGCCGATCCGGGGCTCGCCGGCGCCGTCGTCGACTGGCTCGATCCCGATACCGAGCAGCGCTTTCCCACCGGCGGCGAGGACGTCGCCTACTCGGACGCAGACCCTCCGTACCGGACCGCAAACTCCATGATCACGTCGCCGTCGGAGCTCATGGCCATCACGGGCTTCGACCGCGAGATCTACCAGCGCCTCGCGCCGTACGTCACGGTGCTGCCGCGCGGCACGAAGATCAACGTCAACACGGCGTCGAACGTCGTGCTGGCGTCGTTGTCCGACGATATCGATTTGGGCACGGCCGACTCGCTGATCGAGGAGCGCGCCGGCGCCGGGTTCCTCGACATCGATTCCACATTCGAGGGGCTCGTGGAGCCGGACGTGCTCCAAGAGATCGATGGAGTCAGCGATCACTTCATGTTGACCGCAACGGTGACGCTCGGGTCAAATCAGCTCACGATGCGCTCGGTGCTGCAGCGCGATCGCAGCGGAATCACTCGTGCCGTGTTCCGCAGCCTCGGAGTCGAATAGCTTGGCCGAAACGTTCTTCGTTCGTCTGTCCGACACCGGGACCGCGGCCTGGGGGGCGTTCGACGCGACCGGGCGGCTCGTCGGCACGGTTGGCCGCGGCAGTCTCGAAGACGCGCACGCTGCGCTCGGGGGGCGCCGCTGCGTGGTGCTCGTCGACGCCGTCCACGTGCTCGCGGCCGAAGCGAAGCTGCCCGTCGCGAGCCAGGCCCGCTTGCGGCAGGTTGCGCCGTTCTCTCTCGAGGAGCAGCTCGCGAACGACGTCGACGAGATGGCGTTTGCGATCGGCGCGCGGCTGCCATCGGGCGCCACGCAAGTCGTAGCCGTCGCGAAAGAGCGCATGGACGCTTGGCTCGCGGCGCTCAATTCGGCCGGCATCGAGCCACACGCGCTGATGTCGGAAGCGGACGGGATACCGGACATTCCGGCAACGCTCGTCATCGTCGTCGAAGACGGCCGCATCGCGGGGCGCAAGCCGGGGCACGCGCCCTTCGTGCTCGAGGGACTCAGCCTGCGCGAAGCGCTGTCGTTCGTGCTCACTGGCAACGGCGAAGACGACGAGCTGCGCCACGTCCGCGTGTTCGCCGACAGCGCGGGTCACGCACGCTTCGCTGCCGAGCTCGAGGCGCTCGGCAGCCGGTTCGCGAGCGCCGACGTGAAGCTGCTTGCCGGAGGCGTGTTCCCGTATCTCGCCGCGACGCTGGCGCAGCGGCCGGGCACGAATCTGCTGCAAGGCGCCTACGCGCCGAAATCGAACTGGCTCGCGATGTTGCGGCCGTGGCGACTCGCCGCATCCCTGCTCGTAGCGGCCAGCGCGCTCGCGCTCGTTCTTCAGGGCGCCGCCTATTGGCAGCTCCGCAGGGCCGATGCGGCGCTCGACGCGGCCGTTTCGGACGCGTGCCGCCGCATCGTCGGCGATCCGAGCACGTCCGGCTGTCAACGCGAAGTGCGTCAGCGGCTCGGCGCGAGCGCGGGAACGACCGCAGAGGACTTTCTGAGCACGCTCGCGGCGATCGCGAGCGCGCGCGACCCGGAGATGCGCATCGACGGGCTCAGCTATCGCAATCGCGCAATGGACCTTCAGCTCATCGTGCCGAGCGTCACGTCGCTCGACGCGCTCTCGCGCGAGCTCGAGCAGACGCGCCGCTTCGACGTCGAAATCCAAGGCGCCGAGCCGACGGAAAGCGGAACCGAGGGGCGTTTGCGCATCGTGGGAGTGAATCCATGAAGGCGTGGTTCTACGGCTTACAGATGCGCGAGCGCTGGATCGTCGTCGGCGGCGCCGCCGCAGCCGTCGTCATCGTCGTCTGGGGCTTCATCCTGACGCCGCTCGGCAACGAGATCGAGCGGCTGCGCTCTTCCGTCGACACGAAGCAGCGCCTGCTGGTCGACGTCGCGCGCATCGAGGGTCAAAACCCGACCTCCGTCGTGACCAATCGCCAAGGCAACAACCAAACGCTGATGGTGATCGTCGACGACACGGCCCGCAGACACGGGTTGAGCCCGTCGCGCACGACGGCCAACGGGCCGAGCGGCGTCAACGTCTCGCTGCAAAATGCGCCGTTCGACGCGCTCTCGGATTGGCTCGTGACGCTGCACGACAGCTACGGCATCGACGTGGAGACGGCCTCGTTCGTCCCGGCCCGCGAGCCGGGTCTGGTCAACGGCCAGATGTCGCTGCGCAGGCTCTAGCCCGATGAGCCGTTGGTCGTGGTGGGCCTTGGGCGCGGGCGCGTACGTCGCGTTCACGATCGCATCGTTTCCGGCCGGCGTCGCCCTCGAGTGGCTTGCGCCCCCTGGCGTCACGTTCACCGGCGTCAGCGGCACGTTGTGGTCGGGTGGCGCGGCGAGCGCGACGGCCGGCGGCTTCACGGCCGACACGCTGCGCTGGCGCGTCCGGCCCGCCGCGCTTTTTCTCGGCCGCATCTCGGCCGACGTCGAGGCACGCATTCCCGACGGCTTCGTCGCGGGGCGGGTTACGGCGTCGAGCGGCGGCATTCGCTTGGCCGACCTGCGCGGCGCCACATCGCTGCCGGCGCTCGCCGGAGTGTTGCCGGTGCGCGGCATGCGCGGTCAGGCGAGCGTCTCGCTCGAGTCGCTGGTGATCGAGGACGGCTGGCCCAGCGTCGCCGTCGGCGAGCTCAAGCTCGGCGGGCTCGAAGTCATGCCGCTCATTCCCGACGGCAGCGGCGCTTTGCTGCCGCTCGGCAATTACACGGTCACGTTCGAGCCCGCGCCCGAGGGCCAGCTCGCGGCGGCGTTCGTCGACAACGGCGGGCCGCTCGAGGTTGAAGGCACGCTGCGCCTCGACGCCACGCGCTCGTACACGATCGATGCGCTCATCGAGCCGCGCGCTGGCGCTCCGGGATCGCTCGTCGAAGGCTTGAAGATCATGACGTCGGAGCCGGACACCGAGGGGCGGCGGCGGCTCAATCTCACGGGTTCACTGTAGAGGGCCCGAAGGCCGGGCCCGGCCACGCCCGCAGCTCCCCGAGCAACGGGAAGTACAACGCGAGCTGCACGGGCCGCGAGTCGCCGGCCGCGACGGCGCGCGCGTAACGCTCGAGCTGCGGCGCATAGCGCGCCACCTCCGAGTCCAGGAACGCCGCGAGGCTTCCGCCCTCGTGCACGCTCGTCTTGAAATCCACGATCCAGCGCCGGCCGTCGGCCACGAACGTGCGGTCGAGACGCACGTGCTCGAGCGTGGCGCCTGAGCGCAGCGTCATGCGCAGCTCGGACCGCGCGTCTTCGTGCGGCCCGAGCACCCAGCGCCCCTGCGGATCGTCGAGGGCTCGCGCCAGAGCCTCGACGACGCGTGCGGCCGCCGCGTCGCGCTCCGCGGCTTCGACGCCGAGCAGCTCGAGCTCGCGGACGAAGAGCGGTTGCGACTCGGCGAGACGGCGCTCGTTCCAGCGCTCGAGCCCCTGCTCCGCAATGCGCTGCAGATACCGATGGACGACGGTACCGACATGCGCGGCCGTCGGCGTCGCCCACACGAACTCCGGGCGAGGGGCTGCGATGGCGGCCGGCGGCACGGGGCGGCC
>JBBIJV010000098.1:0-12365 GCA_037445815.1 Rhodospirillaceae bacterium | reverse complement strand
GCTGCTCGCGCCGCCGGCCATGGCCGTCGCGGCGCGCGCCCAGGTGCCGCCGCTCTTGATGGCCATCATGACGGGCAACGGCGCCCTGGCCGGCACGCTGTCGCCGTTCGCGCCTACGGGGATCGTGGCGCACGGCGTCATGGAGCGTATCGGGCTCGGCGGCGTCGAGTGGTGGACGTTCGCCTACAACGCGCTCGCGCACGCGCTCGTCGGCGTCGGCGGATTTCTATTGCTCGGCGGCTGGAAGCTCTTCCGCCGCGGCGCCGCGCGCGCCGACGCGGCGGAGGTCGAGACGGCGGAGCCGATGACGGCGCGGCACTGGCTCACCGCAGCCGGCATCGCGGCGCTGATCGTGGCCGTGGCCGGCTTCAAGCTCAACGTGGGCATGGTCGCGCTGATCCTGGCGCCCATGCTCGTGCTGCTCCGCACCGTAGACGAGTCGAAGGCCATCGCGCGCATGCCGTGGGGCGTGATCCTGATGGTCACGGGCGTCACGGTGCTGATCGCGCTGTTGCAGAAGACCGAAGGCCTCGCGCTCATCACGACGGGCATCGCGAACCTGTCGAATCCCGCCACGATCGAGCCGATCGTCGGCTTCGGCGTGGGGCTCGTCTCCGTCTACAGCAGCACCTCGGGCGTCGTGTTGCCGGCGTTCCTGCCGATCGTGCCGGAGCTCGCCGAGCGGCTCGGCGGCCTCGATCCGTTGCCGATCGCGTGGTCGATGAACGTGGCCGCGAGCCTCGTGGATCTTTCGTCGCTGTCGACGGTCGGCGCGCTGTTCATCGCCGGCGCCGCGGCGGGCACCGACACGCGGAAACTGTTCAACGGCCTCTTGTTCTGGGGCCTGTCGATGTCGCTCGTGGGCGCCGTGCTCGTGTACCTGCTTTTCGGCTAGCCTTTTGACAAGAGGTCATGTGTAAGCCCGCGCGTGCGCTCGTTTTCTGAGCGGTTCGCTTTGCATCACAAAGGGCTTTAGCATAGGCCGACTGTCATCCGTGAGCGAGCGTTCCGCAGGGAGATCGTCATGACCGCCGCCTACGAATCTGGCCAAAGCCATTGGCATCGCCGTGCTCGGCATCGTCATTGCTGTCGGCGCCGTGATCTTAAGGGAGTACGACGATGCGCCCGGCGCGTCGCTGGCCGGCATCCTGCTGATGATCGGCTCCTTCGTGCTCGCCGTGCGCATCGCGCGGCGCAAGACCTAGCGCGCCTCCGCGCTCTCGCGAAACGCCTGCCGCAGGGCCCGGACCGCGGCCGTCTGGCTCTGCGACGCGTCCAGCATTCCCGCGAGAATCAGCTTCACCGGCAACTGCGGCAGGAACTCGCCGCACGGGATCCGGTGCAGCAACCAGCCTACGTGCAGCACTCATCGGGGAAAGGCTCGACCGTCGCACGCCCGTGTTCGTGGCATCTTGATTACGGCCGCGCAAGGCATCAAGATGCCTCCGTGCGTACCACCCTCACTCTCGATCCCGACGTGGTAAAGCTTCTCGAGGAAGAGGTTCATCGGCGCCGCAAGCCGTACAAGCAGGTCGTCAACGATGCGATACGTCGCGGGCTCGCGCCCGGACCTGCACGCCGCCCGTCGAAACGCTACCGTGTCTTGCCCCACGAGGCGCGTCTATTGGCGGGTGTCGATCGCGTCGGCTTGAACCGCCTTGCCGACGAGCTCGAGGACGCGGCTGTGCTTGCCAAGAGCGCCGGCAGAAAACGGTGATCGTCCCGGACGTCAACCTGTTGCTGTACGCGACGATCTCCGGATTCCCAGAGCACGCCCGAGCGCGCCGCTGGTGGGAAGAGCTGCTTTCCGGTGCGGCCGATGTGGCGCTCACGGGGCCGGCGATTTTCGGTTTCATCCGGATTGGCACGAACCCGCGCATCTTCGACCGTCCGCTCGGCGTTGACGATGCCGTCGAAAGGGTTCAGCAGTGGCTCGGTCAGCCGGCAGTGCGGTTCCTGTTACCGGGGCCGCGACATATCGAGATCGCGTTCCGCCTGTTGCGGCACCTCGGAGCGGCCGCCAACCTCACGACCGGTGTTCAGCTCGCGGCACACGCGATCGAGAATCAGGCGGAGCTGCACTCGAACGACGGCGATTTTGCGCGCTTCCCCGAGCTGCGCTGGACCAATCCGATCGCCTGAATCGACGACGCGAACGCACGGCGCTCGTGCTCGAGCAGCCAGCGCTTGCGCGGCAGGCCGCCGCCGTAGCCGCAGAGCCCGCCGCTCGAATCGATCACGCGATGGCACGGAATCGCGATCGCGAGCTGATTCGCGCCGTTCGCAGCACCCACCGCGCGCACGGCGCGCGGCCGGCCGACAACGCGCGCGAGGTCGGCGTAGCTCCACGTCTCGCCGGGCGGAATCGTCAGCAATGCGTCCCATACTTCGTTCTGAAACGGCGAGCCGGCGCGCGCGAGCGGCGTGGCGAACGTGAACGAGCGGCCGGCGAAGTACGCTTCGAGCTCCCGCTCGATCTGCGCGATCGGCGCCGTCCGGCCCGGCGCGATGCCGACTTTCTGCCGTAAGCGCAGCCGCTCGATCTCGCGCTCGAGCCCGCGCCGGTCCACGAACTCGAGTAGGTGCAACGCGTGCTCGTCGGCGATCGCCGTCATCGGCCCGAGCGGCGTGTCGAGCCACGCCGCGGACAACACGCGCGACGAGCGCGCGGGCGGCGCTCCCATGATGCGCGTGAACGCGTCGCGAAAGCCGCTCGCCGACTCGAACCCGGCGTCGAGCTGCGCGTCGATGACGCGCTCGCCGGAACGAATCGACTTGAAAGCGGAGCCCAACCGGCGCGCTCGGGCGTACTCGACGAACGTCATGCCGAAGCGCTTTTGGAACTGCCGCCGTGCCGTCGACGCGTGCACGGCCAGCGCGTCGAAGTCGGCGTCGCGCCAGCGCCGGTGCGGCTCGCGCTCCACGGCTTCGACCAGGCGGCGCACGACGTCGGACGTCTCGTTCGGATGCGATAGCGGGCGACAGCGCGCGCACGGACGATACGAGGCGAGCAGCGCCGACTGAGCGTCGGGAAAGAACTCGCAGTTCTCGCGCTTCGGCTTACGGGCCGGACACGTCGGACGGCAGAAGATGCCGGTGGTTTTCACGCCGACGTAGAACACGCCGTCGTAGTCGGCGTCGCGGCCGAGCAGCGCGGCGTAGCAGGCGTCTCGGTCGAGAGGCAGTCGATGCTGTTTCATGTCGGCCATTCTAAGCCGCGTCAAATGCGCCGCCGCCGAAATTCGCGCACCGAATTCCACGGGCGGCAGCCGCGCGCCACGGCGGCGTGCGGCCGCTGCGGTGCGTCGGAGGGTCGAGCTAGAATCTGCGCGTGCGAGTAGCAATCCTCGACGACATCCACCGGGCCTGGGAAGGCACCGACGGCGTCCGCCGCCTGCGCGAGCGCGCCGAGGTGAAGATCTTCACCGAGCCGTTCGGCTCGCCCGCGGCGCTGCGCGGCTTCGACGCGCTCGTCGCGAACCGGGAGCGCACGAAGTTCACGCGCGAGCTGCTCGAGCAGCTCGTCGACGTGCGCATCATCGCGCAGACGGGCAATCACGCCGCGCACATGGATTTTGCGGCCGCCGAGCGGTGCGGCATCGTCGTCGCGCAAGCCTCGGGCGGCTACTCGATCGGCGCCGCCGAGCTCGCCATCGGCCTCGCGATCGCGGTGATGCGCGACATCCCGCGCCAGGACTTGGCCGTGCGCCGCGGCGACTGGCGTACGCCGTACACGCCGGTACTGCACGGCAAAGCGTTCGGCTGCATCGGGCTCGGCCGCGTCGGCTCGCACACGGCTCGCATCGCGAAAGGCTTCGGCATGCGCGTGCTCGCCTGGAGCCCGCGCCTCACGGATCCGGCGGCCGCGGCGGCGGGCGCCGAGCGTCGCGAGCTCGACGCGCTGCTCGCGGAGGCCGACGTGGTCTCCGTGCACGTGTCGCTGACGCCCACGTCGCGCGGCTTGCTCGACGCGCGGCGGATAGCCCTGATGAAGCCGACGGCCTACCTCATCAACACGGCGCGCGGCCCCATCGTCGACGAGAAGGCTCTCGTCGCGGCGTTAGCGGAGCGGCGCATCGCGGGCGCCGGGCTCGACGTGTTCGACGAGGAGCCGCTGCCCGCGAGCCATCCGCTCACGAAGCTCGACAACGTCGTGCTCGCGCCGCACTTGGGCTGGACCACCGACGACGGCTACCGCCGCTTCGCGGACTCCGCCGCCGACGTGCTGCTCGCCTACCTCGACGGCCGCGAGGTGCCGCGCTTCAAAGGCCACTGAGTTCTCCGCAACCGCTCCTGTTTCACGAGAGGCGTCGCGTCCCCATGGCGGCCTGGCGTAGCTGCTTGCGCCGCTGCTCGATTTTGCATACGGCCCTGGCATACGCCCGCGCAACGCGCAACGGTCGGCCGGCTGTGGAAGACAGTATTGCTCTAGACGTCGCCAAGGATCGCGGACAAAGCGTCGCTCATCGTCTTTGAAGCGGGCTCGGCATAGTTCATCCTCACGATGCAAACCGAAGCGGCAGGCTCATATGTGTCGCAGCCTTCCGAGTGTACCCAGAGGTCAATGAACGACCAGGCGCCTATGTTTTCGCACGATTCGATTGTTCCGCTCCACCAATAGCGAATCGTTTCGTAGACTTTCCGCGGTTGACCTTTGAGCTCCACCGTCTCCGAAATCCCACGAAGCCACGGGAGAATTGGGACGTGCCATTCGACATCTACTACAACCACACGGGCTGTGTAGTCGGCGGTAAGCAAGCCGCCACGAAGACGATCAAGGAGCAAGAGACACGACGTTTGCGTTCTTCTAAGCATGCACTTGGCCGGGTCGCACAACGGTTGCACGGACAGGCTGCGCCGTTCGCGCCATGGCGACGCGCTACGCCGCCGGCTCGATCATTCGTCGATGTCGTCCCGCCTTCTTACGGTGCTCCCCTGGTGACTTGGCTTCGGGACGCCGCTCGACCGCTTCGCCGGCTTGCGCCGCCGCGCGGCGGCCGCCTCCGCGGCGCGAATCGCTTCCTTCGCCCAAGCGCCGAGCTCGACCGGGTCCTCGAGCACCTCGATCGGCACGCGCCAGTACGACATCGAGACGGGGCGGTCGAGCACGGGCCGGAACGGCTCGCTGCCGGGCGCCACGTACGCGGCTCGATTGCCGTCGTCGACTTTGAAGAACAGCTCGTCGGCTGCCAGGATCGCGAAGAACCGCTCGCCGGAATAGAGCCCGACGCCGCCGAACATGCGCTTCGCGCGCAACTGCGGCACACCCGCGAGCTGATCGAGCACGAAATCCCGGAACTCGGGCGTGACGCGTAGCGAGCGGAACGCGATGCGCGGCTTGGGCATGGCCGTCGCGGAGCTTAAGCGCTCTGCGGACTTGCGTCACGCTCCGCCGAACCGAGAAGCGCTCCGCAGCGCGCCGCGGCCGGCCGTGGCTAGAGTGGCGCCATTCTTGAATCGCTGCGGTGACGACTATGCGATGGCTGGCGACGGCGTTGGCGGTGGCGGCGTACACCGGCTCGGGGCTCGCGCAGGACGGCGCGCCGCGGGCGACTTATTTCGAGGGCGCCAAGATCACGGTCAACGAGCGCGCGCGGGCCGACGGCTTCATGCGCGTGCGCGTCGTGCCCGAGATCGGTACGGCGCGTGAGGCGACGTTTGCGATCGAGCGCCGCATGAAGGAGAACGAGCTCGCCGCCGGTATCGCCGATGCGCTGAACACGGTGCTCGGCCCCGAGTACGTCGCGGACAAGGACGCCGGCGAGCACGTCAAGATTCGCAAGAAGTCGCGTGACGCCGCGAACTTCTCCGTCGAGATCACGTTCAACGCGCCGGGCTTTGCGGTGATCCTCGACCAGTAGCGTCAGCCGCCCGCGGCCGCGTGCGGCGCGGCGTACGACGAGGTCCAGGCGCGCACGCGCTCGAGCGCGAGCTCCATCAAGTGCGCCTCGCCGTTCGGGTCCGGAATCACGCACGGCGGATGCCGCCGCAGCCGGTTCCAGTCGCCGTTCTGAATGACAGTGTTCAAGAACGTCAGATTCTTGCGGATGAAGCGGATGTACGGGCTCTGGCCGCGCTCGAAGAACGCCTCGAAGTAGCGATAAACGCGGTTGAAGTTGTGCTCGAGCCGATAGCGCGCCGACGTCTGGTAGAACGATAGCGTCTTGCCGAGCAAATCCTCGGCCGAGCGGTAGAGCACCTTGCCTGCGGGCCGCTCGTCGATGGCCACGCCGCCGAGCACGAACTCGGGGTAAAGGCGGTCGCGGCACTTCTCGAGATAGCAGCGGTCGGCGAGCTGCGCCACCAAGTCCGCTGTGCCGAGCAGGTGCCCGACGACGCTGTCCTTCGGATCTTCGAGCTCGATCTGATCGACGTTGAGCTCGTAGCCCGTGAAGTGAACGATGCGCGACACGACGGGCACGAATTGCTCGAGGCCGATTCGCGGCAGGTAGCCTTCGAGGTAGCGGCCGCTGCGCGTCACGTGCATGCGCGTGAACACTGCGCCGTTCACCGCCGAGGCATCGAGCTCGCGATGGCGGAGATACCCCACGTCGTGAAACAGGGCGCTCACGATCGCGAGCTCGGCGCGGTCGGGCCCGAGCCGGTCCGCGGGCTCGACGCTCATCTCGTGGCCGGCGATGAGGCGCGCCAGTGCGAGCGTCATGTCGAGCGTGTGCTGCATGTCGTGATACGTGGTATCGACGGCGTGATAGCTCGGGTCGAGGCCGCGGAACACGCGCTCGAAGTCGTGGAAGGCAAGCCAGACGGAATCGAACCCGTTGTTCGGATAGAGCGCCGCAAACAGGTCGGAGACGGCCGCCCGCACCTGCGGTGCGGAGCTCACCTGCACGGTGTTGGTGACGTCGTAGTCGTTGCGCCGGTCCTGCAGTTCGTCTTCGATCGGCATCGAGGAGTCCGTCCGGGGCGGTCAGTCTAAGAGATTCCCACGCTGCTCCGTGGTGCGTATGTCACATAAGACCTACGGCGCCCGAAATTCCGCGACGGCCGGCACGTGGTCCGACGGACGTTCCCAGCCTCGCGGCTCCATGTCGATTCGGGCCCCGATACACCTTTGACTTAACGCTTCCGAGGCCAGCGCGAGGTCGATTCTAAGCCCTTGATTGCGGCGGAATGCACCGGCGCGGTAGTCCCACCAGCTGAATACCTTCTCGGGCTGCGGGAACAGCCGAAACGTATCCTGCAATCCCAAGCCCCGGATCTCGTCGAGCGCGGCGCGCTCGCCCGGCGAGCACATGATCTTGCCTTCCCAGGCGCGCGGGTCGTGCACGTCGCGGTCGTCGGGGGCGATGTTGAAGTCGCCGACGACGAGCAGGTCGGAATGGCGAGCGAGCTCCTCGGCGAGCATGGCCCGCAGCGCCGCGAGCCATTCGAGCTTGTAGCGGTACTTGTCCGAATCGAGGCTTTGGCCGTTCGGCACGTACAGCACCCAGAGCCGAAGGCCGCTCACCGTCGCGCCGATGAGGCGCTTTTGCCCGTCGGCGTAGTGGCCGCCGATGTCGTAGCACACCGCGTCCGGCGGCGTGCGCGACAGGATCGCGACGCCGTTGTAGGCCGCCTGACCGCTGAAGACGGCGGCGTACCCGTAGCGCTCGAACGCGTCGGTGGGAAACTCGTCGTCCTTGATCTTCGTCTCTTGCAGCGCCAGCACGTCGGGCCGCTCGCGCTCGAGCCACTTGAGCACGTGCGGCAGCCGCACGCGCAGGCTGTTCACGTTCCAGGTTGCGACCTTCACGCAAAAGCGGATCGAAGCGGTGGCCGCGTCAGGGCCGTTCTGCGATGCCGGACTGCCGCAGCAGCGGTTCGAGCCGAGGCTCACGGCCGCGGAACTCCACGAACGCCTCGAGCGGCTTGCGGCTGCCGCCCGTCGCGAGCACGGCGCGACGGAAGCGCTCGGCCGTCGCGCGATCGAATACGCCGGCTTCCTCGAACGCCGCGAACGCGTCCGCCGAGAGCACCTCGGCCCACTTGTAGCTGTAATAGCCTGCCGCGTAGCCGCCCGCGAAGACGTGGCCGAACGAATGCGCGAAGCGGTTGTACGGCGGCGGCTCGATGACGGCCACCTCGCGCCGCACCTCCTCGAGCAGCTCCTGGACGCGCGCGCCGCGCTCGGGCGCGTACTCGTGATGAGCTCTGAAGTCGAACAGCGCGAACTCGAGCTGCCGTACCATGGCGAGGCCCGCGAGGAACGTGCGCGAGCGCTTCAGCGTCTCGATCTTCTCGCGCGGCAACGGCTCGCCGGTCTCGAAGTGCCGGCCGATGTCGGTGAGCACTTCCGGGCGCCAGGCGAAGTTCTCGAGGAACTGGCTCGGCAGCTCGACGGCGTCCCAGGCCACGCCGCTCGTGCCGGCCACCGACGGATAGTCCACCTCCGTCAACAGGTGGTGCAGCGTGTGCCCGAACTCGTGAAACAGTGTCACGACCTCGGTGTGCGTGAGCAGCGACGGCCGGTCGCCGCTCGGCGAGTTGAAGTTGCAGACGAGATAGGCGATCGGCGACTGCGCGTGGCCGTTCAGGTTCGCGCGGCTCACGCAGCCGCCCATCCAGGCGCCGCCGCGCTTGTTCGGGCGCGCGAAGAGATCCGTGAAGAAACTGCCGACGAGCGTGCCGTCGCGCTGCTTGATCTCGTAGTAGCGTACGCTGTCGTGCCAGACGTCGGGCCGCGGCGCCTCGGCCACCGCCACGTCGAACAGGCGGCCGCAGAGGTTGAACAGCCCGTCGAGCACGCGCGGCAGCGCGAAATACGGCCGCAATTCTTCTTCGGCGAGCTCGAGCTTTTCCTGCTTGAGCCGCTCGGCGTAGTAGGGCACGTCCCAAGCCGCGAGCGGGCGGCCCGCATAGGCCGTAATCGTCGCGAGCTCGTCGCGTGCGGCCGGCCGGCTGCGCCGTGCGAGATCGCGCAGGAACTCGATCACGCGCTGCGGCGAGTCCGCCATCTTCGTGGCCAGCGAGAGCTCGGCGAACGTCTTGAACCCGACGAGCTGCGCCGCCTCGTGGCGCAGCGCCAGGATCTCCTCGATCAGCGGCCCGTTGTCCCACTTGCCGGGGTGCGGGCCTTGGTCCGACGCGCGCGTCACCCAGGCTTCGTAGAATTTCTCGCGGAGCTTCGGCGACTCGGCGTGCGCCATCACGGTCTGGTACGTCGGCGGGTCGAGCCGCAGGCTGAAGCCCGAAACCCCGCGCTCGGTGGCCAGCGCCGCCGCCCGGTCGATAACGAACGCGGGTAGGCCGGCAAGGGCCCCCTTGTCGGTCTCGCGATGCTCGAACGCGTCCGTCGCGTCCATGACGTTCTGCTCGAACTTCGCTTGGGCCGCGGCCAGCTGCTGCATGACCTCGCGGAAGCGCCGGCGCGGCGCGCCGTTCAGCGTGACCCCGCCGAGCCGGAAATCGCGCAGCGCGTTCTCGATGACCTGTCGCTCGACGGACTTGGCCGGCCCCACCTGACACTCGAGCGTGCTGAAGTGCCGGTACAGCGTCTCGTTCTGGCCGAGCTCCGTGCCGAACTCCGTGATCAGCGGCAGGCAGCGGTTGAACGCCTCGCGCAGCGGCGGGCTCGAGAGCACGGAGTTCAGGTGTACGACGGGGCCCCAGACGCGATCGATTTCGACGCCGATCCGCTCGAGGCTTTTCAGCCACTCGAGGTCGGGCTGCTCGACGCCTTCCGCGGCCGTCAGGGCGCGCCGCTGCTCGGCGAGCAGCTCGCGGACGGCGGGCTCGACATGCTCGGGCTCGATGGCCGAGAACTTGGGTAAGGTGCGCGATTCGAGAAGAGGATTGAAGTCGGAAGCGCCGGTCATGGACTCACTCTAGCGTGGCGTCCCGGCCGAAATCCATTCTCCGAAGCGACTGCTGTACTCTCTGCGGACCATTGCGGAAAGGATCACCCGTGCGGCAGTTCGACTTGCTGGTTTTGGGCGGCGGCAGCGGAGGGCTGGCCACGGCCCAGCGCGCGGCCGAGTACGGTGCCCGCGTGGCGCTGTTCGAGCCGGCGCGGCTCGGCGGGACCTGCGTCAACGTCGGCTGCGTGCCGAAGAAGGTGATGTGGAACGCTGCCGAGCTCGAGGCCGCGCTCGAGCACGCGCCGTACTACGGCTTCGACGTGCGGAAGAACGGTCACGACTGGAGCAAGCTCAAGCGCGGCCGCGATGCGTACGTCGCCCGCTTGAACGGCATCTACGCCCGCAACCTCGACAAGAAGGGCGTCACGCACGTGCGCGCGGCGGCGGCGCTAGCGGGCCCGAACGAAGTCGTCACGACGGCCGGCGAGCGGTTCGGCGCGCCGCACATCGTCATTGCCACGGGCGGCGCGCCGACGCTGCCCACGCTGCCCGGCATCGAGCTCGCCATCACGTCGGACGGCTTTTTCGAGCTCGAGCGCCTGCCGCGCCGCGTCGCCGTCGTCGGCGCAGGCTACGTGGCCGTCGAGCTCGCGGGCGTGTTCCGCGCGCTCGGCAGCAAAGTGCACCTCTTCGCGCGCTACGACCGCGTGCTGCGCAGCTTCGACACCATGCTCGGCGACAAGCTCATGGCGGCGATGCGCTCGAGCGGCATCGAGCTCGTCACGCGGTTCATGCCGAAGGCGTTCGCGCGCCGGCCCGGCGAGTCGACGACCGCCGTCGAGGCCGAGGACGGGCGCCGGTTCGCGGGCTTCGACACGGTGCTCGTGGCGGTCGGGCGCACGCCGGCCACGGCCGCGCTCGGGCTCGAAACGGCCGGCGTCATCTGCTCGGATGCCGGTCATATCGTCGTCGATCGCTACCAGAACACGAGCGCGCCGGGGATCTACGCGGTCGGCGACGTCACGGGGCAGGGCGAGCTCACGCCCGTCGCGATCGCGGCCGGGCGCCGGCTCGCCGACCGCGTGTTCGGCGGCATGCCGGAACGGCACTTGAGCTACGACGTCATCCCGACCGTGCTCTTCACGCACCCGCCGATCGGCACCGTAGGCCTCTCGGAGCAGGAGGCGCGCGAGCGCTACCCGAACGAGCGCATCAAGATCTACACGACCGAGTTCGTCTCGATGTTCTATGCCCTCACCGACGTGAAGCCGCAGACGGCGATGAAGCTCGTATGCCTCGGCGAGGACGAGCGCGTCGTCGGCTGCCACGTGATCGGCCTCGGGGCCGACGAGATGCTTCAGGGCTTCGCCGTGGCGGTGACGATGGGCGCGCGCAAACGCGATTTCGACGACACGATCGCGATCCATCCGACGAGCGCCGAAGAGCTCGTGACGATGCGCTGATGGCGGCCGTCGACGCGGAGCCGCGCCCCGACGGGCCCGCCGCGAAGCCGCGCGCGGGCGCCGCGGCATTCTTCGTCGGCTTCGGCATCTTCTTGAGCCGCATCGCCGGCTTGGTGCGCGAGCGCGTGCTCGCCACGTACTTCGGCGCGGGCCTGCACGCCGACGTGTTCGGCGCGGCGCTCCGGCTGCCGAACGTTCTCCAGAACCTGCTCGGCGAGGGCACGTTGTCGGCGTCGTTGATCCCGGCGTACTCGTCGTTGCTCGGCCAGGGCCGCACGGCCGAAGCCGGCCGCGTGGCGGGCGCCGCGTTCGCGCTGCTCTCCTGCGTGGCCGGCCTCATATCCCTGCTCGGCGTCGCGCTCGCGCCGTTCATCGTAAGCGTGTTCACCCCGGGCTTCGAAGGCGCGCGGCGCGAGCTCTTGATCGACGCCGTGCGCATCGTGTTCCCGATGACGGGCGTGCTCGTGCTCTCGGCCTGGGCGCTCGGGATCCTGAACAGCCATCGCAAGTTCTTCCTGCCGTACTTCGCGCCCGTGCTCTGGAACGCCGCGATCATCGCGGCGCTCGTCGCGTTCGGCTCGCGGCTGACGCTCGACGCGCTCGTGATCGCGGCGGCGTGGGGCGCTCTCTTGGGCGGCGCCCTGCAATTCGCCGTGCAGCTGCCGGCCGTGTGGCGGCTCGATCGCGAAATCCGCTTCGGCGCGAGCTGGCGCGAGCCGCACTTCCGGGACGCGGTGCGCAAAGCCGGGCCCGCAATCATGGGCCGCGGCGTCGTGCAGCTCTCGGGCTATCTCGACCTCGTGCTCGCGAGCTTGCTCGCCGTCGGCGCCATCGCGCGGCTGCGCTACGCGCAGACGCTGTACTTGCTGCCGATCAGCTTGTTCGGAATGAGCGTCGCGGCCGCCGCGCTGCCGGACCTCGCGCGCGACCGCGACGTCGCGCTCGGCGCGCTGCGCGAGCGTACGCAGGCGGCGGTGCGGCGCGTCGCCTTCTTCGTCGTGCCGAGCTTCGTCGCGTTTCTCGCGATCGGCGACGTGCTCGTCGCGGGGCTCTATCGTGCCGGCGAGTTTGGCGCCGCGGACGTTCGCATCGTGGCGCTGATCTT
>JBBIJV010000097.1:0-12682 GCA_037445815.1 Rhodospirillaceae bacterium | reverse complement strand
GCACCGCGCGAGTCGAGCGCGGCCATCGAGGCGGGCAGCGGCCGCATGCAGAGCGTGCGCTCGGCGGGGGTCGACGGATAAGGCGAACGGGCACACGTGCTCATGGGAGGAACACCTCGCTTCGGTCTGTGCTGTGATGACAAAGGCTAGACGCGGGCCACGCGCGCGGCTTGAACGCAGCGGCTAATTTCGCCCATGCTCCTCGGCCGTGACGGATCTGTCTGAAGCTCGAGCGGCTCTGGCCGCGTCGCGCCGCACGGCGGTGTTCTCCGGCGCGGGCTTGAGCGCCGAGTCCGGCATTCCGACGTTTCGCGGCAACGAAGGTCATCCGCTCTGGTCGCAATTCAACCCGATGGAGCTCGCTTCGGCCGCCGGCTTCGAGGCCAACCCTAAGCGCGTCATCGAGTGGTACAACTGGCGCCGCGGCAAGCTCGCGCACGCGCGGCCGAACGCGGCGCATCTGGCGCTCGCGCGGCACCCGCAGCTCGTCGAGATCACGCAGAACGTGGACGACTTGCTCGAGCGCGCCGGCGTTCCGCCGCGCGCCGTGCTGCACCTGCACGGCACGATCGGCAAAGACCGCTGCAACGGAAGCTGCGGCTACGAAGAGGCGATCGATCTCGCGCAGCCGCCGCCCTTGCGCGATTGCCCGCGCTGCGGCGCGCGCCTGCGGCCGGCCGTCGTGTGGTTCGGCGAGGGACTGCCGAGCGAAATTTGGAACGAGGCTCAGCGGATCTGCTCGGCGCTCGATTGCCTGCTCGTCGTCGGCACGAGCGCCGTGGTGTATCCGGCCGCGAGCTTGATCGAGGTCGCGGCGGCGGCCGGCGGCACGATCATCTCGATCAACACGGAGCGGTGCGACCCATCGGGTGCATTCGGCTCGTCCGGCGCGAAGCACATCGAGCTGGTCGGGCCGGCGAGCGCGATGGTGCCGCAGCTGCTGGAAGGGTTGTCTTTCGACGCTCTTCGCTGAGCAGGCGCGAGATCATATGCGTCGCCCGACGGCGCCCGCGAATCTCGGGTTATTGCCCGGATTCGAGGTTGACTCGCGCAAAGCGCGCGGCGTTAGACTCGATGCATTAAAGGCGATCTTGCGCGCGACCCTGAGTCGCCGGAGTCATCACCCTTGGCCGCGAAGCCGCTCAAAGTAGGCGCCACGTACGACGATTTGCGCGAAGTGCCCGAGCACTTCGTCGCCGAGATGTTCGACGGCGAGCTGTACGCCTCGCCGCGGCCGGCCTTCCCGCATGCGCGCGCCGCGGGCGTGCTGCTCGGGAAGCTCGGCGGCTTCTTCGATTTCGGCGATGGCCCGGGCGGGTGGCTCATTTTCATCGAGCCCGAGCTGCACTTCGCGAACGACGTGCTCGTCCCGGACGTCGCCGGTTGGAAACGCGAGCGACTCCCGTCGGTGCCGAGCGACGCGTACTTGACGCTCGCGCCCGATTGGATTTGCGAGGTGCTGTCGCCGTCGACGGAGCACATCGATCGCAACAAGAAGCTGCGCATCTACGCGCGCGAACGCGTCCCGCACGCCTGGCTCGTCGATCCGCTGCGGCACACGCTCGAGGTGTTGGCGCTCGAAGCGGGAAACCTTCGGCCAGTCGCCGAGCACCGCGGCATTGTCAGCGTCCGAGCGCGGCCATTCGATGCCGTCGACCTCGAGCTCGGAGCGCTCTGGACCTGATGCTCGAGCGGCACCTTAGGGCTAGACTGAGCGCCTCCCAGCCCACCCGCGCGCGCTACGCGACGAACTCTTGCCGAGTCAGTGTTTGCCGAGCGCTTCATCGAGCGACTGCGCGCTGAGCAGGCGTTCGCCGATGGCTTCAAGCTCGTCGATCGTCGCAGTGGACAAACGCTCGCTGACTTCCGCTGGGAGCGGGCCGAAGCGGTGTGCCAGTTGCCGTTGGAGTAGTGCGACGCGGCCCTCGGCGAGTCCCCGCCCGAAATAGCGCCTCGCGAATTCGCTTCTATACTCGTACTTGGCCGGGTTCATCGCTCGTAACTCCTTCCGTGCCGCTTCGCTCAGCCAGTCGAACACGAGGTCAAGGTACATTCCCCATCGCTTCTCGTCGAGGCCCTGACCCGCGAGCTCGGCTGCGAGCGCGATGCGCACGGCCTTGCCGACATCCTTGTCGCGGCCGTGTGCCATCGCGGAAAGTACGGCGAGCTCTGGGTCGGCGCACGCCTGCGCCTCATCGAGCACTTCCGGCACACCAGAGGGGCTCAACACGAGAGGCCGAAAGACGCCGCCGTTGCCTAGACTGATCGGCTCCGCGGCCCATCGAGCTGTAGCTTCGTCGGTCGTTACGACGAGGAGAGACACAGGCACTTCGAGCCGCGCACGCAGGTTCGTCGCGTAGACCGGCCACACGAACTTCTTGTCCGGGTTCCGTGATAGCTGCACCTCGACGATGATGCCGTATACAGGCACACCATTCAGGACCGGCGCGTCATCGATCGTTTCAGGCAGATCACGACGGATGATCCCGAGTACGATCCGTGGCCAGAGCCGCAGCCGTAATTCGCCCGAAGTGGGCCGCTCGTGGCGTGACGCTTGAAGCGCGCCGGGGCCTGCCGGGTCACGCGCAGGCGGGCGCCGGCGCCAGCGAGGCCGCGTATCCGGAGTCTCGCTCCCGACCGCGGGTTCTCGGCCGGCCGCTCGACCTCCTCCATCAAGTAGCCTTCGGCCGCATCCGGAAGGCGCCCGCGCGCAACCATGGCCTGCTGCGCGGCGATTCCGCCGCCCGCTCGCCGCGACCGGCTCATCGACCTGCTCTACGAGCTCGTTGACGCCGTTTCGCGGTTGACGCTGGTGGCGGCTCGCCTGCCCTGATCATCGGCTGTATACTGTTTAAAGCATATTAAACCCCTGAAGCAGCTTTAAACAGCCGATGTCCAAGATTAACCCGCTGACAACGGCACCGCCGTACCCCGTCGAGCAGGCGCTCAAGCGCCTGGGCGCGAACCTGCGCACGGCACGGCTGCGCCGCAACCTGACCATCAAGCAGGCCGCCGAGAAGATCGGCACCGGCCCGCGTCCGGTCTCGGATGCCGAGAAGGGCAAGACATCGACGAGCGCCGCGGTCTACATCGCGTTGCTGTGGGCCTATGACCTGCTGACCCCGATGGACGCGATCGCGGACCCGGCATCCGACAAGGAAGGCCTTGCGCTGTCGATGCAGCGCGAGCGCGCGCGCACGCGCATGCCGCAGGAACTCGACGGTGACTTCTGAGTGCTTCGTCTATATCGTGCTGCCGCGCGAGACCGAGTTCGTCACGGCCGCGCGTTTTCGCCTCGACGCCGACCGCCACGGCGTCGCGACCGGCCGTCTTGTTTACGGCAAGAGCTATCTTGCCCGGAACAATGCGGTGCCTATCGACCCCATCGAGCTCAAACTCGCGCCGGCGACTTACGAAACCCGCTTGCTGAAAGGGATCTTCGGCGCGCTGCGCGACGCGAGCCCCGACTATTGGGGCCGACGCGTGATTGAGAAACACGCAGGCCAGCCGCAGCTCGGCGAAATCCACTACCTGCTCCACTCGCCGGATGACCGCGCGGGAGCGCTCGGTTTCGGGCTTGGGCCCGAGCCCCCTCCCCCGCGCCGCGAGTTCAATCGGACGATCGATCTGCAAAAACTTCAGGACTTCGCTGACCGGATCATCGCCGACAAAGACCTTCCGCGGGATGCCGACGCGCAGCAAGCGCAGGGGCTGCTGCTTGAAGGCACCTCGATGGGCGGTGCACGCCCCAAGACCGTCGTCGAGGACGACAGCGCGCTATGGATCGCGAAGTTCAACCGCCCGGACGACAAGTGGAACCATGCACGCGTCGAGCACGCCATGCTCGAGCTCGCACGCGCCTGCGGCGTCCACACGGCCGAGACCAAACTCGCGACGATCGGAGATCGTGACGCGCTGCTGGTCAAGCGCTTCGATCGCGTTGGCGCGAAGAAGGGCTATCGCCGCGCGCGGATGCTGAGCGCGCTGACACTGCTGCGCGCCGACGACACGCACACCGACCGCTCAAAATGGTCATATGTGCTTCTCGCCGAAGAGCTGCGGCGAATCAGCGCGAAGCCGAAAGAAGACGCGCCCGAACTGTTCAGGCGGATGTGCTTCAACGCCCTCATCAGTAACAGCGACGACCACCCGCGCAATCACGCGGTGATCGCGATGGACAACGATTGGCGTCTGTCACCCGCCTACGACCTAACGCCAAGCCCGCAGATCAGCATCCAGCATCGCGATCTCGCGCTTGCCTGTGGCGACATGGGGCGTTATGCCCATGCCGACAATCTGCGCTCGCAGAGCGCCCGTTTCCTCGTCGGCACCGACGAGGCCAAGGCGATCATCGATGCGATGGAACAAACGGTGAAGAAGCGCTGGTACGAAATCGCGCGGCGCGAGGGCGTCTCCGAGAAGGACTGCGAGACAATCCGCGGTGCATTTGCCTACGAGGGGTTTCGGCTACGAGTCACAGCAGAGAGTCCATAGAGAAAGAGGCTGGACGGGACAACAATCCCGATAGCGAGGGGCCCAGTCTCCGATTCGCTGTAGATCCGACGACGGGATGCGGTGGTCACTGCTGACGTCGATCGCTGCTTGTTCCTCGCTTCGCCGTGGCTACCTCGCTCACGCGGTCAAGTAATGGACGCTGAACAGCCGGTCCTCGTCGGTCCACACCGCCTCGGGCTCGAGCCCCGCCTGACGAGCGAGCACGCGAAAGCGCTCGATCGAGTACTTGTGCGAGTACTCCGTGAGGATGTGCTCGCCGGCCGCGAAGCGGATTGCTTCACCGTCAACGTGCACGGTGTGCTCGGTGAGCGAAACGAGCCGCATCTCGATGCGCTCGTTGCGCGCGTCGTAGATTGCCTCGTGGCTGAATCGTTCCGGCACGAAGTCCGCGCCGAGCGCCGCGTTGAGATGCAGCAGCACGTTGCGGTTGAACTCGGCCGTCACGCCCTGCGCGTCGTTGTAGGCCGCTTCGATGATCTCCACGTCTTTCACGAGATCTACGCCCATGAGCAGCGCGCCGCCCGGCTTCGCTTCCTCGCGCATGATCTCGAGCAGATGGCGGGCCTCGGTGCGCGTGAAGTTGCCGATCGTCGATCCGGGAAAGAACACGAGATTGCGTAGCGGCATCGTCGGGTGTGCCGGCAGATCGAAAGGCTTCGTGAAGTCCGCGACCACGGGCACGATGCTGAGCTGCGGGAAGTCGCGCGCCAGCTCGTCGGCCTGCGCGGCGAGATACTCGCCGGAGATCTCCACCGGAACGTACGCCACGGGGTCGCGCAGCTCGGAGAGCAGCTGACGCGCTTTGGCGCCGGAGCCGGCGCCGAATTCGATCACGGCGGCCTGCGGTCCGACGAGCTCCGCGATCTCGGGCAGATGGCGTTCCATGATCCGGAGCTCGGTGCGAGTGGGGTAGTACTCCGGCAGCGTGCAGATCTCGTCGAACAGCTCGGAGCCGCGCTGATCGTAGAAGTACTTCGGCGAGATTCGTTTCTGCGGGGCCTTGAGGCCGGCGAGGATCTCCGCGCGCTCCTCGGCGAACATCTGCGCCGCGCTCGCAACGTTCGCGGATTTCTCGGCAAGCAGGCTCACGGCCGATCCTTCGCGAGGCGAATGCCGAGGAACTGCCAGCGGTCGTGCGGGTAGAAGAAGCTGCGGTACGTGGCGCGAAGGTGCGAGGCCCAAGTGGCGCACGAGCCGCCGCGCACGACGAGCTGATTCGCCATGAACTTCCCGTTGTACTCGCCGAGCGAGCCCGCAAGCGGCCGAAAGCGCGGATACGGCACGTACGGCGAGCTCGTCCATTCCCATGTGTCGCCCCAGAGCTGCTCGATGCCGTGCAGTGCTCGCGGAGCGGGCGACGTGGGCGCGGGCAGCGGCCGCAGCGCGCCGCCGTCGAGCGTGTTGCCCGCCACGACGGTGGGCGCGGCGGCGAGCTCCCACTCGCTCTCGAGCGGCAAACGGGCGCCGGCCCAGCGCGCGAACGCGTCCGCCTCGTAGAAGCTCACGTGGCAGACAGGCGCCGCGAGATCGAGCGGCTGCCAGCCGCCGAGCGTGAATTCCTGCGCGTGATCCTTCGACCAGTAAAGGGGCCTCTCGAGCTCGCCGCGCCGTACGCGCGTCCAGCCGTCGGCGAGCCACAACGTGGAGGTGGAGTAGCCGCCGTCGGCGATGAAGGCGCGATACTCGCCGTTCGTCACGAGGCGGCTTGCGAGAGCGTGCTCGTCGACGAGCACGTCGTGACGCGGCGTTTCGTTGTCGAAGCAAAAGCCCCCGCCGGATGCGCCGATCGCGAATCGCCCGCCCGGGCGCGACACGAACGTGAGCGGCGCCGGTTCCGCGGCCCTGCGAAGCGGTGCGGCCGCGTACGCCGGACCGAGCGGGTTCGTGAAGAAAACGTGCTTGATGTCGGTGAGGAGCAGCTCCTGATGTTACTGCTCGTGATGCGCGCCGAGCGTAACCTTGAACGCGAGCTCGGCGTCGCCGCCGCGCTTCGCGATCAACTCTTCCATCGCTGCGTCCACGTGCTCGCGAAACGCCGCGACCTCGCGCAGCGTGGGCCGGCTCAAGAATCCGCGCTGCGCGCGGCCGTGCATCTCGCCCACCGAGTAGTAGTACGAGTTGAAGAGGTAGTGGAGACGCTCGTCGAACGGCCGATAGTCGTGCGCGTGCTCGAGCAGGCAGAACTTCTCGAAAAACCACGTGACGTGCGCGAGGTGCCACTTCGTCGGGCTCACCTCGGGTATCGTCTGTACGACGCAATCCTCGGGCTCGAGCTCCGCTACGAGCGCAACCGATGCCCGGCGCACGCGCCGGTAGAGCTCACCGAGTCCTTCGCTTGGCGAGAGCGCAGGTACAGATGCCATCTCTCCTCGGGGGCTGCGGGGGAGCTGTCAGAATGCATGCCCGCGCACGCGATGTCCACCCGCCCGCGCCTCTGCCGCGGGCAGCGGACAACTCGATCATCGTCTCCACTCGACCACCGCGTTCGAACAGCAACACGACGGCGGGCATCTCCCGCCTTTGCGCTTCTCTGCCGCCGCAGGGCTTGCGGCGCTAGCCCGAGACCGCTCGCAAGACGGCGGAGTCGGTGAGTCGTCCTTTGTGATCGAGATGCTCGAGCAACGAGCGACAATGACGAGCGAGCACGGGCTTGCTGTAGAAATAGCCCTGCCCGAAGTCGCAGCCGAGCTCGAACAGCCCAACCGCCTGGGCCGCGGTTTCGACGCCCTCGGCGACGGTCTTGAGTCCAAGCTGCTTCGCCATGTCGACGACCAACGGGATAACGGGCGATGCCCGATCGCCTTCCGAAAGCTCGCGCACGAAGGCCCGATCGATCTTGACGAGGTCGATCGGCAGTCGATTGAGGTAGCTCAAGCTCGAATAGCCGGTCCCGAAGTCGTCGAGTAGTATTTTCGAGCCGAGAGAGCGCAGCCCTTGCAGGGTACCGATCAGCTTCTCGGGCTCCTTCATCATTGCCGACTCGGTGATCTCGAACCGCACCCACTGCGGATCGACGCCGGCGGCTGCAGTGAGGCGCTTCACGAGCTTGACGAAGTCCACGCGCTCGATCTGAATCGCCGAGACGTTCACGGCGACGGGCACCACGGGGACTTTCGCGTCGATCCACTCGCGCAGCTGGGCGAGAACCTCCCGCAGAGCGTGCTGGCCGAGCTCGAGTATGAACCCGCATTTTTCGGCGACGGGAATGAACTGGCCCGGCGGAATGAGGCCGCGCTCGGGATGCCGCCAGCGCATGAGCGCCTCGAGCGAGACGAGCCGGCCGTTGCGCAGATCGACGATCGGCTGGTAGTCGAGATAGATCTGCCGCGAGCCGATCGAGCCGCGCAGCTCGTGCTCGAGCGCGGCGCGCTGGTTGACGTGAGCATCCATGTCCGCGGAGAAGAAACGGTGGCAGCGGCGCCCAGCATCCTTCGCCTGGTGCAAGGCGATGTCGGCGCGTTTCAACAATGTCTCGGTATCCAAACCGTCGCTCGGATACAGCGCTATTCCAAGGCTTGCGGTGACGTTCAGGCTCTTCTTGTCGATCAGCACCTCGGCAGCAACGGCGGCACGCAACCGGCGAGCCAAGCGCTCCACTGCCTGAACATCGGGCAGCAGCGACGCCACGATGACGAACTCGTCGCCGCCCATGCGGGCGACGAGATCTGCCCTCGCTACCGACGCTCGCAAGCGTTTCGCGACGATTCTGAGCAGCTCGTCCCCACTGGCGTGCCCGAGCGACTCGTTGACGCTCTTGAAGCGATCGATGTTCAGATAAATGACCGCGATCATCCTGCCGCTGTCCGCCATCTTGGCGATGAGGTGCGGCATACGCGTCTGCACGTAGAGCCTATTCGGCAGAGCCGTGAGAAAGTCGCGGCGCGCCTGTTTGGCCAAGTTGCGGCGATTCTCGCGCTGCTGCTCTTCTGCGTTGCGCCGGCTTTCGAAATCGCGCTGCTGCAGAGCCATCAGCCGCGCGAGCAAGAGAATGCAGATCACGCCGAACGCGAGCAGCAGCACCGCGACGCTGCCGATGAGATAGAACGTCGTACGCACGCCGATCGCGTGGATGTCGCGCGCCGCTTCGGTTCGCAACACGGCCACCGGCTCGCCGGCGAGGTTGCGCACGACAGCAAAGCTCGCGATCCGGTGGCTCGTCTCGGGTTCCGCGACGAAGGGCTCGACGGTGCCGTCGAGGATGGCGCGCCCCACCTGCGGCGGCAGAGCGGCTGGGTCGAGGCTCGCGAGCGTCACGGGCAGCGCGCTCGCGTCGTAGACGCGCTGAAGTTCGGCGGCGGCGATGAACCGTGCGAAGAGGAGCACGGCACCCGTGCCGCGCGAGCCGTCCGAGCGCGCGATCTCGGTAGCCGACACGCCCATGGGCCCGGCCGCGGTGGCGACGGTAGCCTCGCTCGGGCGGCGGTGCCGGAGCTCGTCGACGCGCGCGAGGAACGGTCGCAGGGGCTCGAGGATCTCCCGCGGCGCCGGAGTCGTAAGCGTGCCGCTCGCACGCTCGACGTATCCCGAGTGGATTTCGTTGCCCGTGGCGTCGACGATCCACACGACGTCGACATGCATGCCGAGCAACTGTGGGCCCGAAAAGTTGCCGGGAATGAACAGTGGATCGCGCTTGTCGATGAACTCCTGCGCGGCATCCCATTCTGCGTAGTCGCGATTGCTGATGGCGAGCTGCCGCAGATCCGCATCGAATGCTCGATACACCTGCTCGGCGCGCTGCCGCGCCGCCGCAGCCTCGAGCGCGTCGTAGCTGCCGAGGAGTGCCCGCGCGGCAATCGCGCTCATCGCCACCAGGCCCGCAAGACTCAAGAGGCCGAAGAAGAGCAACGGCCTCATCTGTCGGCGTAGCAACGCGCCCACCGCCCTCTCGTCTACGGCACCCATCGGCCGGTTATCGGCCTACGGGCGTCTGATCTGAAAGACGGCCCGTGACCGCCGTCACATCGGCGGTGGCTCGAGCGCGCACGCGCGCGCTACGAATCGTCCCCGCGTGTCCCTTGCCTCGATCGCTCGTACGCGACGTCGCGCACACCGTCTTCGACCGCGCGCTCGCACGGAGCCGCGCTCGGCGATTCGAGCGCGGCGGGCTGGTAGCGAGAGCCTAGCGCGTATCCCAGCCGCGCGAACACCCTCCCGACCGGCCGGTTTGCGCGGCATTCTAACGCGCGGACTCCATCGACGGCGCCATCGAGCCCGATCGCCTGGACGCCGGCCACGCGCGGACTGTGTCGAGCGCGTTTCGAATCGCCGCGTCCATATCGAGGTAGCGATAGGTGCCGAGTCGGCCCACGAACGTGACACGCCGTTCCGTGCGGGCGCGAGCTTGGTAACGTTCCAGCAGCTCGTTTCCGCCGATCAGGTGCACCGGATAGTACGGCGTGTCGTTGTCGCCGCAAGCTCGGCTGTATTCCCGGTAACAGACAGTACCCTCGTGTTCTTCCCAAGGAGCGAAGTGTTTGTGCTCCGTGATCCGCGTGTACGGAACGCTCTGTTCGCAGTAGTTCACGACCGCGCAGCCCTGATAGTCCCCATGTCCGCTGAATCGCTCGAAGTCCAGCGTGCGGTAAGGGAGGCGACCGAGGTCGTAGCCGTAGTAGCCGTCGATGGGGCCCGACCAAAACACATGCGAAAACTCGGTGGCCATCTCGCGTGTGAAGACGTGGCCGAGGTGCACCGTGATCGCGGGATGGTCGAGGATTCGCTCGACCAACCGTGTATAGCCCTGCGCAGGCATTCCCTGGTGGCGATGCGCGAAGTAGTTGTCGTCGTACGTGAAACGGATCGGTAACCGTTTCAAGATGCTGGCTGGCAACTGCGCCGGCGCTACCCCCCATTGTTTCGCGGTGTAGCCCGCGAAGAATGCCTGGTACAGCTCTCGGCCGACAAATCGAAGCCCCTGTTCCTCGAAAGTGCGCGGCTCCGCTACCGTCGAATCCGCGCGTGCTTCGATGAATGCCCTGGCTTCTTGCGGCGACAGAGTCTTGCGGAAGAATTGGTTGATCGTGTGCAGGTTGATGGGTAGCGAGAACACCTCGCCGCGCGTGATGGCCTTGACGCGATGGACGTAGGGCTTGAACACCATGAAGCGATTGACGTAAGACCACACTTCGTCATCGTCGGTGTGGAAGATGTGCGGTCCATAGACGTGCACCAGGACGCCGGTCGCCGGATCGCGTTCCGTGTGGCAGTTGCCAGACACATGGCGTCGCTGCTCGAATATCTCGACCCGGTGGCCGCGCTCGGCGAGCGCTCGCGCGATGACGGCGCAGGAAAGGCCGGCACCGGCCATGCCGATGAGCTCAGACTGCAAAGTGGCGGCCTCCGCTATCCCTCTCCACCCCGTTCATGGGTGAAGGTAGTGTGATTTGCGGCGGAACACTAGCGGAAATCCGATCGAACTGCGATCGGCGTGGCAGCGGCGAGGACTCCTTGGCGGCTCGCGGCGCCGATCTTCCTCGGGTGCCGAGGCGCTCATAGTAGTGCAAGCTACAAGCCGGCTTTCGGCGGACAGGATAGTAGGAAGCCCCAATGCGAGTTCACGTGATCAATCTCGAGGCGTCGCTCGATCGCCGGCAGTATCTCTGCGCGCAGCTGGATCGGCTCGGCATCGACTACTCGATCTTCAAGGCAATCGAGCCTCCGCAAGCGAAAGAGTGGTTGGAGCGCTACGACGAGCGGCGCTACCTCAGAAACACCGGACGGAAGGCCAGTCCGGGGGAGATCGCGTGTTTCGGCAGCCATGCGGCGCTCTGGAGGAAATCGGTGGCGACGGGCGAGCCGCTCGTGGTGCTCGAGGACGACGTGGAGATTCTGCCGACGTTTCCGCGTGCGCTTGCTGAGGCGGCGCGCTTGATCCGGACCTATGGCTTTCTGCGGCTGGCGGACAACGGCCCGTCGCGCCACGTGCGCGCAACCGAAATGAAGAAGGCCGCAGAGTTCAGTATCGTGTGGTATTCACGGTATGCGTTCGGCTCGATGGGCTATGCGATTAGCCCGGAAACGGCCGCCGCGTTTCTGGCTCACAGCGCGGCGGTCACCGGTCCTCCTGACCTCTTCATCAAGCGGTTCTGGGAGCATGGCCGGCCGCTGTACGGCATCTTGCCCGCGCCGATCGGCTTCAACAAATTCGGCGAAGCGCCGGTGATTGCGCCGCGAAGGTATGTGAAGCCGCGCACGAGCCTTCGGATCGAGAGGTTCATGAACAGGTTGTCGGGCGCAATCGCGCGCGCTCGCTTCAACGCGTCAGTCCGCGCGAGCCATCGCAAGGGCCGGCCGATGACGTGAAGCGGCGCCCGGTGTCATTGCCACGCGTCCGCGACCTCCTGACGCGCGGACTCCATCAGCCGCACGAGCCTGCCGTGGTATTGGCTGCGCTGCACCATCAGCTCAGGCCCGCTTGATTGACAAAGACGCCCTTCGCTTCGAGCACGCCCCGGCGATCGTCGAGATCGCGCATGCCGGCCGGTTGTCGCGGCTCGATCGTTAGCGCAGCGCCGCCGACGCCGAAGCGCGGCTCCGAATGATCCCGGGCCTCGGCCCGACGCCGCCAAGCGCATGCACGACGAGCTCGACATCGTCGAGCCGACGGGAAATTCGGTCCGCCCCTCCCTTTCTGGCGCGCGATCATCACGATCCGGAGCGCTTGCCGCGAGCACGCCCGGATCCCGCGCGAGCAGAAAGCGCAGTGCGAGCGGCAGCGACAGCACCCATTTGGCGCATCGGCAGATGCAGCAGCACTTCATCGACCAAGAGCGCCGTCGTACGGCCGCTTCCCCCGTTCTCGCGTCCTTGCTCGTTCGAGCGCGGTGCCGGCGCCGCTCACTCCTGCCGCAGCGCGGCCAACGGGTTGACGCGCCCGGCGCGCAGCGCCGGCAACAGCGCCGACGCCGCGCAGGCTGCCAAGATGCACGCGAGGCTCCCTCCGTACGCCACGGGATCGAGCAGCCGCACGACGGCGCCCAACTCCTCCGCGGCCGGCGTCGCGAGCAGCGCGGCGCTGACGCCGATCGCCAGCGTGCAGCCGACGCCGAGCCCGATGCCGACGGGCCACGCCGACTGCTTCAGCACGAGCGCGCCGACGCTACCGCGGCTCGCGCCGAGCGCCATGCGCACGCCGATCTCGCGCGTGCGTTGCTCGACGAGATACGAG
>JBBIJV010000096.1:0-12756 GCA_037445815.1 Rhodospirillaceae bacterium | reverse complement strand
GCCGCAGCCGACCGAAACCGAGGCTGCGCCCGACGAGCGCGCCGCGGAGGCGGTCGAGCCTCGCCCGACGCCGGAGCCGGCTGCGGTCGCGGAGCTGCCGGCAGGGGTTCCGGAGCCGTCCGTGACTGCCGAGCCGCCGACCCGCGCGCTCGCGAGCAACGAGGCCGAGACCGTGCGGAGGAAGCTGTCGTCGTGGACGGGGCGCATCAGCGCCGAGGAGCCCGCCCCTACGCTCTCCTGGCGCGAGGACGGCCAGGAATACACGGCGGTGCTGCGCAAAGTGCCGGCCGCCGATGCAATGGGGATGGAGCAGCTCGCCGTCGAGGTCGCGACGGGGCGCGACGGCGAGCGCCTCGTCACGGAGCTGCGCATGAATCGCCTCGCCTTCTCGAGCTTCGGCCAGTTCGTGAACCGTTGGGACCCCGGCGTGCAGATTCACGACGACGTCATCGACGGCCGGTTGCACTCCAACACGGCACTGACGATCGGCCGTTCCGGCGGCACGACGCCCGTCTTTCTCGGCAAGGTCACGATCGCCGAGGGCGGGTTCGTCACGAACGGGCCCGGTTTCATCAGCCGGCGCAAGTTGTTCCCGGCCGGCATCGAGACGCGCACGCGGCGCATCGCGCTGCCGGAGCGCGCCGCGGCGCTCGAGTCCGTCGCAAGCCCCGCCAACAGCCAACGCTTTGCGGGCGACGCGAGGCTCACGTTCCACGCCGACGGCACCGTGAGCTGGCGCGACCGACGCGGTGACGGCGCGACGGTGCGATCGCTCGGCGACGAGCCGTTTTATCTGATCGGCGGCGAGGGCGTCGATCTCGAGGTGCAGGGCACCGTGAACGGCAAGGTGCTCGTGTACGCGCTCGAGCGCATCGTGATCACGGACGACCTGCGCTACGCCGTGGACCCGCGCGCGGCGCACGCCGACGACTATCTCGGCCTCGTGGCCGAGCGCTCCGTCGAGATCGCGGAGCCCGATGTGACGGGGTCCGGCGATCTCGAGGTGTTCGCGTCGATCTACGCGAGGCACCGTTTCGCGGTGCGCAACCACTCTGCGCGGCGCAGCGGAACGCTGGTGATCCACGGCAGCCTCACCGCCGGCACGCTGACGGCGACGGAGCCGCGCTTCGCCACGCGGATCGAGTTCGACGACCGGCTGACGACGATGCGCGCGCCGAGCTTTCCGCTCACGGACCGCTACGAGCTCGATTCCTTGAGCGGCGAATGGCGCGTCGTCGGCAGCGCGAACTGAACGCTACGGCCGCTTCGGCACCAGCATCTTCACGACGGCGATCTGCACGGGGTCGCCGTGCTGGTTCAGCGTGCGATTGCGCACGGTCACGATGCCGCGGTCGGGCTTCGACTCGGAGACGCGCACGGCGAGCACCTCAGTCTCCACGTGGATCGTGTCGCCCGGATACGTCGGCCGCGGCCACGTCATCTCGCCGCCCAAACCGATCAGCCCGCCGGCGATCTTGAGCTCGCCCTCGACGAGCAGGCGCATCGACAACGCGGCCGTGTACCAACCGCTTGCAGCGATGCGCCCGAACACGCTACGCCGCGCCGCCTCCTCGTCCAAGTGGAACGGCTGCGGGTCGAACTCGGCGGCGAACGCTTTGCAGCCTTCGAGCCTCAGCGTCACCGAGCGCGTCACGAACGCGCGGCCGATCGCGAGATCGTCGAGGTAGAGAACCTCCGGCATCTCAGTGCGTCATCGCGTAGATGACGTAGTTGACTCCGAAGCGGTACGCCGTCGACGTCATCGGCGCCGGATAATGCGCGTCGTCGGCGTGCTCCCAGGCGTCGCCCATGTCGCTGTTGTGATTCAGCGCAACGATGAGACGCCCCTTGTCGTCGTAGATGCCGCGCCAGTGCGGCGGGCCTTCCATGCCGCCCCAGAGATGCCGTTCGCCGGGTATCTGCGTGCGCTTGTCGAGGTCGAACAGGATGTGGTGCAGCATGTCGTCGTCGGGAATGTCGACGATCGGCCGGCCCGGCAGCAGCTCGGCCATGGCGTTGCGCACGGACTCCCACTCGTACTCGCCGTGGAAGTCGTCGAGGATCAAGAAGCCGCCGCGCGCCAGGTACTCGCGCAGGCGCTCGAGGTTCTTGCCTTGCGGGAGCCAGTCGCCGCGGCCGGGCTGCTGCACGAACAGCCACGGGTAGTCGAACAGATACTCGTCGTCGAGCGTGATATGGCGGCTGTCGGGCGCCACCTCGATGCGAGTCATGCGCTCGACGGCCGGCAGGAAATGCGCTTCCGCGTACGGATAGTCGATCGCCCACCACGGGTTGCACCAGCCGCGGGAGCCCGCGCAGCCGCGCGCGAAGTAAGCGAGCCGCGCCATGTGGAACTCGGCCTCGGGCGGGGCGCCGCCCGGCTCGGGGGCGCGGCGGCCGAATTGCGCGCTTGCAAGGCCCGCGAGCAGGCAGGCCGCCACGACCAGCATGAGCGACTTCGTGCGCATTGGCCTCGTACTGTGCCATCACCGCCGGGGCGGCGGAAGTGTCAAAGGAGCGGCTCGAGCTCCCGACGCGCCTGCTCCGGCGTCTCGAACCGGATGGCCGGCAGCCCGAGCCGCCGCGCGCTCTCGACGTTGCGCTCGAGGTCGTCGATGAACACCGACTCCGCAAAATCGAGAGCGAAGCGGTCGCGCAAGTGCTCGTAGATCGCGGGCTCGGGCTTCAAGAGCTTCACGGCCGCGGACACGACGATGCCGTCGAACAGCTTGAAGAAGTCGTGCCGCTCGTCGAGATAAGCGAAGATTGCCTCGGACATGTTCGAGAGGCCGTAGAGCCTCAAGCCTCCGCGGCCGCGCAGCTCGCGCAGCCAGGCCACGGTCGGCTCGATCGGCGTCAGCGCGGCGCGAACATGATCGAACAGCCTCTCCAGCTCGCTCTCGGGCCGCGCCATGCGCGCGGCGCAGCGGCGCACGACGCTCGCTTCATCGAGCGTGCCGCGATCCATCTCGAGCCAATCGCCGTGCTGAAATGCGTGCGTGCGCAGCGCCTCGCGCAGCTCGGGCTCCGCGTAGAACGAATCGATGATCGCCTGCGGCCGCCAGTTCACGAGCACGCCGCCGAAGTCGAAGATCACGTTGCGCACGCGCCGGCGCGCTCCGGCTGTTGAGCGCGAATCGGTGTCGCGCGGGCTCGGCCGAGCGCTCATGCGCGGCCGGCCGGAATGGCGTTGAACCTGCCGGCCTGATAGTCCTGGATCGCCTGCATGATCTCTTCGCGCGTGTTCATGACGAACGGGCCGTACGCCACGACGGGCGCGCCGATCGGCTCGGCGTGCCCGAACAGCAGCACGGCGTCGGACTTCGCGGAAATCTCGACCGTGTCGCCGTCCTCGTTGAGCTCGATCAAGTGCCATTCCGGCACCGCCTTGCCGGCCACCTCGATCGAGCCGCGCACGACGTACAGGAACACGTTGCGGCCCGCCACGCCGGGGAACGTCACGTGCCCGCCGGCCGAAAGATCGGCGGTCCCGAGGAAGATGTCCATGAGCGGCTGCATGGCGCCCTTGCGACCCAAGTACTCGCCGGAGACGAGGCTCACGGTGCCCTTGCCGTCGGGCGTCGCGATCGCCGGAATCTCCTCGCGCTGCAAGCCGACGTAGCGCGGCTGCGTCATCTTGAGCCGCGGCGGCAAGTTGACCCAGAGCTGTAGGATCTCGAGCGGGCCGCCGCGGCGCATGAACTCCTCGGGCGAGATCTCCGCGTGCACGAGCCCGCTGCCGGCCGTCATCCACTGAATGCCGCCTTCCTTGATGACGCTCTCGTGACCGGCGCTGTCGCGGTGCGCCAGCTCGCCGGTGAGTATGAACGTGACGGTCTCGAAGCCGCGGTGCGGGTGCGGGCCGAACGGCAGGCCGCGGTTGTGCGGCGCATAGACCTGCGGCCCGTGGTGATTCAGGAACAGGAACGGATCGATCTGGTCCACGTCGCGCCCCGGCACGGGGCGGCGCGTCGTGAGATCCGCGATGTCGTCGCGCACGGCGGGATGCGCACGCTTGACGGTCTTCGGGGTCATGAATGCACTCCGTTGCGGCTCGAGCTGGCCCTCATCGGCGGTCGCCAGCATACAGGGCTTGCGTGGGGCTTGGCACACCGGTGGGAAAAATCTTGACGGCGCGCGCTCGAGCCTCGGCTAGAATGCCGGCCACGAACAACGCTACGAAGGGGTGCGTCTTGAAGAAGTGGATGCTGGGCCTACCCGTCGCCGCGGCGGCCGTCGCTGTCGCTCCGGCCGTGTACGCGCATTTCAAGCTGCTCGAGCCGGCCTCGTGGCTGGAACAAGACGATCGTGGCGACCCACAGAAGCTCATGCCGTGCGGCGGCACGCTCGCCGACCCCGGCGAGCCGACGGGCGCCGTCACGAACGTCACGGGCGGCAGCAAGCTCAGGATCGTCGTCGACGAAACGATCTTTCATCCCGGCCACTATCGCATCTCGCTCGCTCGCCGGCGCAACCTGCTGCCGCTCGACCCGTCCGTCACGATGCACGAGACGGAGCGCGGGCTGCGCTCGCAATCGGCGTTCATCATGACGACGCCGATGCCGCCGATCATCGTCGACGGCCTGTGGCCGCACACGGAGCGGCCCGAAGGGAACTGGGAAACCGAGATCACGGTGCCGAACATCACCTGCGAAGGCTGCCAACTCCAGGTGATTCAGGTGATGCTCGAGCATCCCGGCGTCCGCGAGGGCGGGTTCTCATATCACCATTGCGCCGTGCTGAACATCACGGCGGACCCGTCGAAGCCGACCGAGGACGAGCGCTGGTAGCTCGCGGCCGCCGTCGAATGGCCCGCGACGGCTTTCTGGCACGAGATCGCAGGCGCGTCTCCCGACGTGCGCTTCGTGCTCACGGTGCGCAACGGCGCCGAATAGTCCGCGAGCTTCCGTCGAGACGATTGAGCACAATCGCGACGTCGTGGCTTGCGTGCTGGCGCAGCGCCTGCTCGTCTTCGAGCCCCCGCGCGGGGTGGGAGCCGCTCTGCAGCTTCCTCGGCCGGCCCGTTCCCCAAGAGCGTTCCTGCACGTCAACGCATGCGGATCATTCGTTCGCGAGGCGCTCACCCGCCCGCGCGCGGCCGGCGCCTCACTCGGTCGCCGCGAGGATCGTAAGGCGCGTGTGCAGGGCGCCCGGCGCGCCCTGCGGGAAACCGTGCAGCGCGACGGCGAGCGGCCCGCGCTCGACCGTCGCTGCAACGCCGACGAACGCGTCCGCACCGCTCAGCAACACGAGCTGCGGCGCTCGTGCGCCGTACGCCGTGCCGGCGGCGATCACGGGAGGCTCGAGCCGGCACTCGAGCGAGTCGAGCCCGCCCGCGAGGCCGACGCCGAGCACCTTCAAGTAAGCCTCCTTGAGCACCCAGAGCATCGGGAAGCGCTGCGCGGGCTCGGCCGCGACCCAACGCGCCTCCGCGGCCGTGAAATAGCGCTCGGAAACGCCCGCGACGTCGCGCGGCGGCCGCGTCTCGACGTCGACGCCGACAGGGACGTCGGCGACGGCGCAGAGGACGAGGCTACCGCTATGGGACACGCTGACGTGCGGGCCGCCGACGCACTCGGGCTTGCCGGCGGCCGTCACCGTGAACGTGAACGACGACGCGTCGCGCCCCGTCCGATCGGCGAGCGCATGGCGCAGCAGGGCTCGGCCGGCGAGATACTCAGCTCGCCGCCGCGCGGCCATCGTGGGCGTGAGCCGCGCGCGGTCCTCGGCCGTCACGAGCGCGGTCACGGCGTCGTCGCCAAAGGCGCTTTGCTCGGCGCAGTAGAGGTGAACGACGTGCACCGAGCCCGTCACGGCACGCGGCGGAAAATCAGCGAAGTGTTGATGCGGGGCTTTCGGCGATGCCGCCGAGCAGCTCCGTGGTCCTCGGCGCTGTTTCCGCAGGCCAGCGCCGGAACGTAGGCGATCGTCGAGCCCACGTCCTTGCGAAGGCGGCGGACCGCGAAGCGGAGATCCTGCAACGGCGCCGCGTTCATCGCCCCCCGGTCGCTGAACAACCTTCAAGTCGCCTATAGCATCCCTCCGTGGAGGGGTGGTTGCAAGTCCGGAAGCATTCGAGCGTGCGCCAGGCGGCCCACCTCACTCAACGTGTTCTTGAGGCACAGGCCTGAGTGCGGCTTGATACTCCCCGACGGCGGCGCTCGTGCTCTCTCGGTTCGGAAAGCCTTCAGGCTGGACCAGCTCGGGTGATGCGGGCATGAGAGAGGGTATAGGTCTCGGCCAGCCGCCCCGAATATTTCGTTCCGGCGGTTTCACCTAGATTTCGTCGCTGCCGTCGGCAGACCTACCGTTCGCGAAGCTCCTCGAGCAGCGCCTTCGCGCCAACCGCAAGATACAGCGTATCGACGCCGGCGACGATCAAGGTGTACCCGCGCGCGACGTACGGCTGCACGGCCGCGGCCGTCACACCGAAGTACCCGAGCGGCATGCGGACGGCGTTGCACGCGTCCGTAACGCGGCCGATCGCCGCGACAACGGCCGGATCGTCGACCTGGCCCATCTTGCCGAGGCTCGCGGACAGGTCGTAGGGCCCGACGAACACAGCGTCGACGCCCGCGACGCGCACGATTGACTCGATGTTCTCGACGGCGCGCGCATGCTCGGCCTGCACGACGACGGCGATCTCGCGATTCGCGGAGCTCATGTACTCGCGAAACGCAGTGCCGTAGCCGTGCGCGCGCGCAAGCCCCACGCCGCGCGCGCCCTCGGGCGCATAGCGCGCCCAGCGCACGACGTTCGCGGCCTGCTCCGCCGTGTTCACCTGCGGCACAACGATGCCGTGTGCGCCGAGATCGAGCGCCTTTTTGATCGGCACCTCGGCGGCCTCCGGCACTCGTACGACGCAGGGGGTTTTGTGCGCAGCCGCGAGCATGATCTCGTTGAGCTCGCGCGTCTCAAGCGCGCCGTGCTCCGCGTCGATGAACAGCCAGTCGAAGCCCACGTTCGCGAGCACCTCGGCCGACGCCGCGCTCGCGAGGGTCACCATGGTTCCGAGCAAGGGTTCGCGGCGCTGGAGCCGCGCGCGGAAGTCGTGCGCCATTATTTCACCTTTCGTAAGACGAAGATCTTTCCGCCCCACTCGAGCCGAGCGGCGGCTACGAAGTTAGACGAGAAGACTGCCGGCGTCCACGCGGACGTTTGGGCGCTCAGCGCATCGCTTCGGCGAGCAGCTCGTACGAGCGCAAGCGCGCGGCTTGGTCGTAGATGCCGGCCGCCACGATGAGCTCGTCCGCGCCGGTTTCCGCAACGAACTGCTCGAGAGCGGCCCGCACCGTCGCCGGCGAGCCGACGAACGAGCACGCGAGCATGCGCGAGGCGTGCGCCTTCTCGGCCGGGGTCCAGTACGTCTCGATGTCGTCGATCGGCGGTTGGAGGCGCCCGCGCGTGCCACGCAGCAAGTTCACGAAGCCCTGCTGCACGGACGTGAACAGCCGCCGCGCCTCGTCGTCCGTCGGCGCGACGACGACGTTCACGCCGAGCATCGCGTACGGCGACGCCAAACGAGCCGACGGCCGAAAGCCCGAGCGGTACGTCGCGAGCGCGGCCTCGAGATCGGCCGGCGCGAAATGCGACGCGAACGCATACGGCAACCCGAGCGCGGCGGCGAGCTGCGCGCCGTACAGGCTCGAGCCCAAAATCCAGATCGGCACCCGAAGACCCGTACCCGGCACGGCCTCCACGACCTGCCCGGGCTGGCGCGGCTCGAACAGCGCCTTGAGCTCCATGACGTCCTGCGGAAACGACTCCGCGCTCATCGGGTCGCGCCGCAGCGCGCGCAACGTGCGCTGGTCGGTGCCGGGGGCCCGGCCCAAGCCGAGATCGATGCGGCCCGGGTACAGCGTCTCGAGCGTGCCGAACTGCTCGGCGATCACGAGCGGCGAATGATTCGGCAGCATGATGCCGCCGGCGCCGACGCGGATCGTGCTCGTGCCGCCCGCGATGTAGCCGATGACCACCGACGTCGCGGCGCTCGCGACGCCGACCATGTTGTGATGCTCGGCGAGCCAGAAGCGCGTGTAGCCCCACCGCTCGGCGTGCTGTGCAAGATCGAGCGCGCGCTTCAACGCATCGGCCGGCGTCCCGCCTTCGGGCACGAACGCGAGGTCGAGGATCGACAGCGGCGGCATGTCGCCCGCCCTAGTGCGTGCGCGACTGCGCGCGCATCTGCGCCTCGAGCCACTCGGCGAACTTGGACGGCGTCGACGCGAACCGGCCGTGCGGCACGGCGAACCAATCGTGGCCGAGCTGGAGCACGAACGTCGGAAACCCCTGCGCTCCGACGTTGTTCATGAGCTCCTGCGACTCCGCGATGTGCTGGTCGACTCGCACGGCGGCGAGCGCCTCGGCGAACGCCGCGGGGTCGAGGCCGATCTCGGCCGCGACCTCGCGCAGCGTGTCCTCGCGCACGACGTGCTTGCCGTGCTCGTAATGCGCGTGCTGGATGCCGCGCAGCATCGGCAGCGCCTTGCTCGGATCGAGCGCCTGCGCGGCGAGCACGGCCGCGATCACGGGCCGCGACTCGAGCACGAGCTCGGGATCGAACAGCAAGCCGCTCAAGTACGGCTCGCCGTAGGGCTGGCCGCTCATCTGCCCGACGCGCGCGTCGGCCTGCTGAATATAGCGGCGCATCTGGTCCGGCAATTTCGTCGGCCGCGGCCACAGACCGCCGGCGTGCAGCTTGACCTCGAGGCCGTCGACCTTCGACGCCGCCCAAACGAGCGGCTCGGCGCCGTAGCACCAGCCGCAGAGCGGATCGTAGATGTAGTGGAGAACTGCGTTCATCGGGGTGGAAATCACGAGCGGTCTTCCCAGCTACCTTACAGAAGACCGCGCAGCGAGCGCCAGCGCGCCCGCAAGCGCACTTCCGTCACGCCGCGCCCGCGCGCCGATCGCTTATCATCGCTCCAGGATGAACCCGCTGCCCGCCTCGGAGCCCCTCGCCTCGCCGTGCGTGCGCAATTGCTGTCTAGACGACGACAACGTCTGCATGGGCTGCGGGCGAGCGCTCGAAGAGATCGTCTCGTGGGGCACCGCGAGCGACGCGGACAAGACCGCGATCCTCGAACGAAGCCGCGAGCGCTTGCGCGCGCGGGCGGCGCGGCTCGGCGCCGCGCTATGAGGGCCCCGAACCGACGCAGCGAGACCAGCTGTTCGGCACCAGGTCTATTTGAGCAACTCGAAGCCAGGCAGCTTGGAGGCGGCGCGGTCGAAGGTCACGACCTTCTCCCCGCCGCGCGCCGCTACTTGACGGCCCATCAACGCGTCGCTGAAGTCCGCACCCGAACCCCGCCAGTCGCCGAGTGCCTTCCAAACGACATCGGAGTCTTCCACGATCAGCTGCTTCGAGGCGAGCAATCCTTCGATGACGGCGCCGATGCGGGCGCGATCCGCCTGGTAGCACTCGGCGAGCACCCATACGATCTCGCACAACGTTATGGTCGCGATGAGGCCGGGGCGCTCAGCGGAAAGAACGCGTTCCATTAGACGGGTGGCGGCCGCAGATTGGGAGGCGTCGTCTTGCACCAAGTAGCGCACGACGACGTTCGTATCCAACCCGATCAACGTCGCCCGCCCATTCGCGAGACGGCTCGACTCATGTCCTCAACCGACACCGGTTTCGCCGGCCGGGGTATCAAGCCTTTGAGATCCCTGACGTCGCGCGTCGCCGCGATCAGCTTGAAGACTCCAGGCTCGATTTCGACGAACTCGACTTTGTCGCCTGCCTCGACGCCGAGCCGCTCACGAACCGTTTTGGGCAAAGTGATCTGGCCCTTGCTGGTCAGAGTGGCGGTAGCCATACAGCTTCCTTACTATTCCTACTTCTCCTTACTTTATAGTAAGCCGCATAGCTCATTCAAGGCAGAGGAAAGCCGCTCAGCGCGTGCCGGACGCGCGCTCTGCCGTCTCCGGCTCCTCGAGGGCCGCGCGGACGACTGCCGCCTGGCTCTCCTTCGTCGTGATGCTGCCTTCGAACCGGGCGCCGCTCTCGAGCGACACGCGCGGCGCAACGACGTTGCCGATGACGCGCGCCGTGGCAGAAATCTGCACGCCCTCGTCGCCGTGCAAGTCGCCTTCGACGGTGCCGTAGACGGTGATCAGCCTCGCCTTGATGTTGGCTTTGACGCGACCCTGCTTGCCGATCGTCAGATGGTGATTGTGATGGGCGATCTTGCCCTCGACCGTCCCCTCGATGATGAGGTCCTCGTCGGACGAGAGCTCACCGCCACGAAACGTCAGCGTGGGCCCGAGCACGGAAGCGCCCTTCGAGTGCGGCCGCGTCTCGGCCTCGGCACGGAACGACATAGCGGGCGGGGCATCGCTCTGCTTCTTGAACATGCGGAAAACTCCTTGTAATTCGTCCTGAATCCTCGGGAGCCGCCGGGCACGTGCGCTTCGGCGACAGCGCCAACAACCGCGATCTTCGTCCTTTCGCCGAAACGAACCGCGACGCAGCTCACAATCCGAAGGCCGGGCGTTTTTCGCATGCGGCGGCCGCGCCCGCCGCCCACGTGTCAGCTCGCGCGCCGCAGCGTGAGATTGATGCGGTTCGGCCCCGCGAACGGATGCTGCGCCGACTTCAACGCCGCGACTCCGTGATAGCGGAGCCGGCTCGGCCCGCCGAACACGACCACGTCGCCGTGCTCGAGTGCGATGCGCGAGACTCGATCCTTGCGCTTCAGGCCACCGAACAAGAACGTCGCGGGCACGCCGAGCGACACGGAGACGATCGGCTGCGTGAAGTCGCGCTCGTCCTTGTCCCGGTGCAGCGTGAGACGCGCGCCGGGTTCGTAGCGATTGACGAGACAGGCGTCCGGCGAATACTCGCTAAAGCCCGCCGCGGAGGCCGCCTCGCGGGCGAGCTCTTGCATCACGACCGGCAGCGCCGGCCACGGCGCGCCGCTCACGGGATCGCGGTCGCTGTAGCGATAGCCGCTCGCGCTCGACACCCAGCCGTACCGGCCGCAGTTCGTCATCGCGACGGACATGCGGAAGCCGCCCGGCGTCTCCATGTGGCGGAATGGCGCGGCCGCGGCAATGTCTTCGACGGCCCGTGCCACTGCGGCTTCGCGCTCGAGCGCGAAGCCGCGCAGCAGCACGGCACCCGGCGCCAAGTCGTACCGCGCGACGCCGCTCTCGGCAAACAGGTCGCGCGAACGCAACCCGGCTACACCTGCGGCATCTGCCACTCCGGCACCCACCAGCCGTGCACCTGCGGCGGCGCGCGCATCGGCAGATGCACGACCGCGACGGGCCCGTCCTCGAGGTGCTCGGCGTCGAGGATCACGAGATCCGCGCGGCCGGCCTCGGTGTTGCGCGTGGCGAGGCCCATCAGGTAGCCCGACGCTTCGGGCGCGTTCCGGCTCTTCGGCGCGAAGCAGCACTCCGCAAGCGACGTCTCGGTGCCCGCGTTGAACAGCGTCCAGGTGCGGTTCTGGTGATCGAAGCGCGCGTAGCAGGCGCCGCCCGTGCCGGGCCGCGCGCCGGGATCCGGGCAGCCCAGGAACCCGTAGCGGTAATGAACGGTGTTGTAGCGATCGTCCTGCCGCGGCAGCGCGCCGACGTGCGGATACATCTGCTCGATGCCGTAGTTCGACGGCCGCCGGTTCTTGAGATTCACGGTGAGCCGCGTGATATGGCTCGTGCCCGCGACGGGGTCCCAGCGCGAGCCGTCGCGCATCGGCATGAACGGGAACGGGTTCGACATCGACATCTCGACATCGACGATGAGCTGGTCGTCGTCGTCGAACGCGCCCATCACGTGCGTGGCGCTGCGCGTCGGCCCTTCGATCCAGCGCACGTCCTTGCCGTCGCCGCCGCGGCGCAGGAAGCCGAAGTACGTGGGTCTAGTGCCGTCCCACGACCAGTGGATGCCGCCGCGGTCCATCTGCGGCTGGTCGATCGTCATCGGGATCACGTAAAAGACGATGTAATGCTCCGTGACCGCGAAGTCGTGCAGCATGCCCACGTACGGCACTTTGATCTTCGCGTCCCAGACTTTCCGGCCTTGCGGCGTGAACTCGAACATCGTGACGACGTCGCTGCCGTGGCCTTCGGACTCGTAGCCGAACGCGACCATGTTGCCCGTGTGCGAGTCGACTTTCGGATGAGCCGTGAACGTCTTGCTCGGGAGCTGGCCGTCGAACGTATAGCTCGGCACCTTGGTCTCGAGCGTCAGGAGATCGAGCGCCGACGGCGGGCTGTCTTCCTTCAGCGCGAGCAGGTAGTCGCGGTGATTGATGATGTGCGTGTTCGCCGTGCTGCGCGAGAGCCCCTTCACGCTCGGGTCGTCCATCGACGGATTGCGATACATCGGGAACAGTATGCGGCCGGCCTCAGCTTGCGCGAGGTAGCGCTCGTTGCGGACGTAGCGGCTGCGATAGTGCACGCGGCCGTCCTTGATCCTGAACATGCTCACGTGGCCTTCGCCGTCGAACGGAATGTTGCCCGGCGCCATCCTGTATTGCGCGTCGGGGCCGACGCGGTAGAACGCGCCGTTCAGATCGCTCGGCACCTTGCCCGTGACCTCGCAATCGTGAACGTCGGCTTCGAGCCGATAGAGCCGCGGCGGGATCTGCATCAACGTCGACAGCGTCGGCTCCGACGGAGGGCCGCTCGGTGCGCCGGCCGGCGTAATCGGTTTCCGGCTCCTCCGCCTGATCGGCGGTCACGATGATGCGTTCGACCAGCTGTTGGCTCTTGTAGGCGTTGGCGTACGTCCCTGAGAGCACCAGCCCC
>JBBIJV010000095.1:0-12982 GCA_037445815.1 Rhodospirillaceae bacterium | reverse complement strand
CGCCTGGACGCGGAGCTCGCGCGCGCGCGCACGGCGCGCGCTGAGCTGCGCCACGCGGAGTGGCTCTCGGCCGCGCGACAACGGCTTCGCGACAACGTGCTCGTGATGCCCGAGGCCGACAGTGCGCGGCATTATCTCGAGCAATTGCAGGCCGAAGCGCCGGCGTTCCAGGGTCTCGATGCCGCTTGGGCGGAGTGGCGCAACGCGGTGTCGCGCTCCGCGCAGCAGGATCTCGCGGCTCGGCGCTGGGACGCCGTCGGCGCGTGGATCGCAGCGCTCGAGGACGCGCCCGGTGGTGCATCGGTCGCGGCGTCGCTCGGCGAGCAGCTCGACTTCGGCCGGCGTCAGGAAGCCTACCTCGCTAAGGCGGTGCCGGCCGGCGAGTTCACCCTGCTCGAGCGCGTCGCTCCGGTGTATCCCGAAGCCGCCGAGCGCAGAGGGCAGGAAGGCTGGGTCGAGCTGGAGTTCACGATCGACGCGACGGGCGGCGTCCGCGACGTGATCGTCGCCGAATCGGATCCGCCCACGCGGTTCGACGCGGCGGCCATCGCGGCCGTCAGCCAGTATCGCTTCGCGCCGTTCGAGGAGGACGGGCGCCGCTACGCCCGGCGCGCGCGGCTGCGCGTGCGGTTCGCGCTCAGGTGAGCCCGCTTTTCGGCGGACGACACGTGGTTCCGCTCTTGCATGGCGATGGCGCGGACCGTCAGTGCGTGCGCGCCGGCGGCTCTTCGTGGGCAGGCGGCGCGTGCTGCTCGCCGCGCGCATGCCGAGCCGCGTAGCGCGGCGCGCGGCCCGTTTCGAGAAACGTCTTCATCCGCAGCAGGTCGTCGTCCATCTGGTGCCTCGGATCCGCCCCGAGCAAGCGAGCGACGACATGGCCGGGCACGCCGCCCGGCGGGTTATATGCCAGCTTCACGTCGACGGTCGTCGTGCCGTCGTCGTTGCCGATGAACCTCACGACGCCGCCGTGCTGAACGGCCGCGTCGCCTTCGGTTCGCCACGCAAGCAACCGGTTCACCTCGCGCGCCGTGACGACGGCGTCGAAGTCCGCGCTGCCGCACGCTCCAAGCGAGCGCGAGAGCCCCGCCCACTGCGCCGGCGACGCGCTCGGCCGGAGACCAGCGACTTTGCTCGAACGGCGCGCGCCGCGCACCTCCGCGCGGCGACCCGCCCTGCAGCCCCGGAACGTTGCCCGGCTCCTCGTGCGCTTCGAGCTCGTCGCGAACCTGCTTGACGCCGGGCACGCGCTCGACGCAGTCGAGCAGCGGCGAAAGTTCCTCGTCGAGAATCGGGCCGCTGAGCGCGACGGCGCCGTTCCGCGCTTCGACGTGTATCGACGCCGGGTGGCTGACGACGCGCCCGAGGCACGCCCGCACGCGCGCTTCGAGCACCGCCTCGTCGGCCGTCGCCGGCATCAACATCGAGCGCAGCGTGGCTGCGGTACCGCGCGCGCGGTTGTACACGTCGCGTCCGGCGATGCGTGCAGCGCGGCGCGACTCGCGGCTCAGGCGCTCGAGCTTGTGCGCGATGAGCGCGCGCCGATAGCGGCCGCGTGCCGGATCGAAGTAGTACATGGCCGTAGCCCCGGATCAAGCCGCCGATCAGCATCGTGAGTCGATCGCCCATGCTCGCTCCCTCCAAGGACGGCGCCGCCACGAAGCGCCCGGCGCGTCCGAGACGGTACGAAATCGATGTGGCCCATCGAGCGGACAGCAAGCTCTGTGCCAGCGGCCCTGCCGCAAGCTCCGCCGGCTCAACACGATGGCGGCGTTGCCCGAGCGGTCTGCGCCCTTGGCTCCGGAAATCGAGCGTCTCTGGCTCGACGCGAAAGACCGCGAGGCTGCGGTCTGGACCTCGCATCGCGGCACGCGCTCTGCGCACCGGAGTACCGTTGCTGATGGCATCCGGGTTGCTCGCTTAGCCGTTTTTCTGCGGCCACGACCGTCCGGCCGCCTTGAAGTTCGTTATCATCGTCCCCCTCGTTTCGAGCCTCGCGCGGCGCTGACGTAGAATTCGTTGCATCCGGCGGCCGGGCCGACGAGCGGGCGGCGCGTCGTTGCGCGCCGGCGCATCCGGAGTAGTGCGCCGGCGCATTCTGGGTAGTTGGAGTAGACGTAAAGTGGCGAAGAATCTCGAACAGGCGATCCAGCAAGCCGGCAGTCCGGTCAAGCTCTTGTGGGAGTCGAAGACTCCGCCGGCCGTCGTGCCGCGCGTCGTGCAGGAATTCTCGAACTGGCGCGACGAGCAGCTGGCGTGGCGCCGTACGGCCGTGCTGTTCGACCAGTCGCACCACATGGCGGACTTGAACATCAAAGGGCCCGATGCGCTGAAGCTGATCAGCAGGCTCGCCGTCAACAGCGTCGCAAAGTTCCCCGTCGACATGGCGAAGCAGTTCGTGGCCGTCAACTACGACGGCTACGTCATCGGCGACAACATTCTCTTTCACCTCGAAGCAGACGAGTACCAGGCCGTGGGCATTCCGCCGTCGATCAACTGGCTGCACTATCACGCCTCGACCGGCGACTACGAAGTGCGCATCTGGCGCGACGACAACTCGCTCTATCGCAAGGGCGATCCGGTGCTGTATCGCTATCAGATCCAGGGGCCCGGCGCGATGGAGGTCATTCGCGACGCGACGGGACAGGAGCCGCCGAAGCTCAAGTTCTTCCACATGACGAGGTTGAAGATCGCCGGCCGCGAAGTGCGCGCGCTGCGCCACGGCATGGCCGGCGAGCCGGGGCTCGAGCTCTGGGGCCCGTGGGCGGACAACGACGCCGTGCATTCGGCGCTGCTCGAGGCCGGCAAGAAGCACGGATTGGTGCAGGTCGGCGGCCGCGCCTACCACACGAACGCGCTCGAGTCGGGTTGGTTGCCGCGGCCCCTGCCGGCGATTTACACGGGCGAGAAGATGAAGCCGTATCGCGAGTGGCTCAGCGACACGGCGTACGAGACGACAGCGCCGCTCGGCGGCAGCTTCTACTCCGACAATATCGAGGACTACTACTTCACGCCTTACGAGCTCGACTACGGCCGCATCATCGGCTTCGACCACGACTTCATCGGCCGCGAGGCGCTGCAAAGGATGGTGGCCGACGGCCGCGCCGAGCGGCGCAAGAAGGTCACGTTCGTCTGGAATGGCGACGACACGGCCGCCGCGTACGGCTCGATGTTCCACAAGGGCGTGGGCGCGAAGTTCATCAATCTGCCGATGTCGCTGTACGACACGTTCCATGCCGATCGCGTCGAGGCGAACGGCAAGATCGTGGGTCTCTCGACGTGGACGGGCTACTCGGCCAACGAGCGCGCGATTCTGTCGCTCGGCACAATCGACGCCGCGCTCGCCGCTCCGGGCACCGAGGTCACGATCGTTTGGGGCGAGGACAAACGCTCATCGAAGGTACAGGTCGAGGAGCACGTGCCGTTCAGGATCCGCGCCACGGTGATGCCGGCGCCGCTCGTCGAAAAGGCCCGGACGGCTTACCGCTCCGACGCCGGGTTGGAGTAGCGCATCAGTGCTCGAGGTCGGCGCCGCCGCCGGAAGCCCCGGCGCTGCCGCCCGTGACGACGCTGCCGCCGGCTTCGGGTTCGAGCGAGAACAGCCACACGCTGTCGCCCCGCGTCGTGCCGGGAAAGAACGAGCCCGCCGATAGCGCTACGACGTACTGTTGCCCGTTGCGCTCGAATGTGCTGACGGCCGCGTGAATGCCGGCGTCGGTCTGAAACTCCCAGAGCAGGGCGCCGTTCGCCTTGTCGAGCGCCGTCAGGCGGCCGTCGTTGCGGCCGACGAATACGAGCCCGCCCGCCGTCACGGTCGAGCCCGCGTAGCACATCTCTCCCCATTGCTGGCGCCAGGCGAGCCGGTTCGTCCGCACGTCGACGGCCGCGAACACGCCGCGCCGCGGCACGCGCGAGCGCGTGTACTCGCCGCCGAAATAGCGGCCGCCCGGTTGCGGCATCACCCATTCGGCGCCGCCTTCCTTCGTGGAGTACGCGGCGGCGCCGTCGGCCGCGCAGACGTAGAAGAGATTCGTTTCCGGGTCGTAGGAGCTCGGCGGCCAGTTCGCGCCGCCCGTCCCGAGCGGCTTCACGACGACGGGCTCGTCCCAGAACGGCGTGAAGATGCGCCCGTTGTTGATGAGCTTGAAGCCTTCGGGCTCGATGTCGATCTCGTGCGGGATGACTTCGTCGCCGATCGGGATCGGCTGCGTGGCCGCCGTCGCCTGGCGCGGCTCTTGCGGCACGGGCACTTCCTCGATGCCGATGAGCGGCTCGCCCGTCACGCGGTCGAGGATATAGACGTAGCCCGTCTTGCCGATCTCGACGATGCCCTTGCGCAGCGCGCCGTCGTAGACGGCGTCGAACAGCACGACGGGATTCGGCGAGTCGTAATCCCAGAGGTCGTGGTGAACCTGCTGGAAATGCCACCGGTACTTGCCGGTCTTCGAGTCGATCGCGACGATCGAGACGCTGAATAGGTTGTCGCCCGGCCGTACGGCGCCGTTCAAATCGGGCCCCGGGTTGCCCGTCGAGAAGTAGACGAGGCCGAGCTCGGGGTCGACGGCCGGCGTTTGCCACACGGCCGCGCCGCCGTACATCCAGGTATCGTTGTCGCTCGGCCACGTGTCGTGCCCCACCTCGCCGGGCCCGGGAATCGTATAGAACGTCCACACGAGCTCGCCCGTCGCGGCGCTGTAGGCTTTCACGCGGCCGCGGCTCGCGCGGTCGCCGCCGGCGAAGCCGGTGATCACGAGCCCGTCGTAGTAGAGCGGCGCGGACGTGATGCTGAAGCCGTCGTCGTTCGTTTCGGCTTGGATCGACCAGACGACCTTACCCGTCGCGGCGTCGAGCGCGACGAGCTTGCCGTCGAGCTGCCCCGAGAAGACCTTGCCGTCGCCGAGCGCGACGCCGCGGCTCATCCAGCCGCAGCAGATCACGGTGATGTTGGGGTCGAGGTTCGCCTCGTGCGTCCAGAGAATCGCGCCGGTGTCGGCGTCGAGCGCGAACACGTCGTTCGCGCCCGTCGGAATGTAGATGACGCCGTCGTAGACGAGCGGCTGCGCCTGGCCCGAATACTTGCTGTCCGTTCCGGACCCGTTCAGGTGCGTGCGCCATTTCGGCCGCAGGGCGGCGACGTTGTCGCGGTTGATGCGCTCGAGAGGCGAGTAGCGCTGGTTGTAAACGTTGCCGCCGTTCGTGATCCAGCCGTCGACGGGCGGCGCGACGAGCTGCTTCGCCGAAAACTTCGGGGGAGGTGCCGGGGGGCGCTGGCCCGCGGCGGTCAAGGCCGAAAGCGCTGCCGTGAGCACGCCGAATTGCACGGCGTGGGAAACCAGTCTGCGAGCACCCCGCATGTCGTCGATCCTGCTTGGCCGCCTGCTCGCGGCCGAGACGACTTTAGCGGTTGGCATCGCGGCGCGCCAACTGACGGGCCCGAGGGCCCGTTCAGCCTTTCTCGCCCCTACGGCTATCGACGACGCTCGAGCGCCGTCACGGTGTGGCGGTGCGGTCCCTCAGCATCGCTGCGATGCGATCGGAGCTCGGCACGGCTCGTCCCTGGACGGGCGTCGTCGCCAGATCGAGCGGCGTGCGGCCGAGCACGTCCTTCGCGGCCGGATCCGCGCCGTGCTCGAGCAAGTACGCGACGACCTCCGCCCAGCCGCGTCCCGCTGCCTGGTGCAGCGCGGTCTGTCCCTGGCGGTCGGTCATCGAGCTCGGGCGCGCGATGCGCGCCGTGCGGCTTTGGGTGTCCGTGACGGCGGCGTTCACGTCGGCGCCGGCTTCGAGCAGGATCTCGAGCGACGCGATGACCTCGCGCTCGATCTCCCTGCTTTGGAAGTCGGGTGCGCGGTTCGCGCCGAAACCCGGCTCGCGCACACCGACGCCGGCCGCGGCCATCAGCGGCGTCACGCCCATCACGTTCGGCAAGTCGACGCGCGCGCCGGCCGCGAGCAGCGCGCGCATCGCTTCGGTGCTCTTCCGATCTGCGGCGCGCAGCAGCGGCGTCGCGCCCGTCGTTAGCAGGTCGTCGACAAAACGCGCGCTGTTGCCGCCGCGCCCGGGCCGGTGGAAGTTCAGCTGCGGGTTCACCTCGACTTGCGCCGCGAGCAAGGCGTTGACGAGGTCCATGGCCGTCGTCGTCTTCGAGCGGGCGTGTGCGGGGCCGTCGCGCGGCACGTAGGTGTTCATGTCGACGGCGAGGTAGAGCGCCGTGCGGCCCCACCAATCGGAGAGGTGCGGATTCGCGCCGGCCTCGAGCAGCGCCTTCGCCGTGTCGAACTCGTAGTTGTCGATCGCGATCATCAGCGCCGTGACGCCGTCAGGCGTCGGCCGGTCGACGTGCTCGCCGGCGGTGAGGATCGACCGCACGCAGCCGACGCAGCCCGAGCGCGCGGCATAGAGCAGGGGAGTTAGGCCGCCCGTCGGGCGGTACTGCGCGCGCGGCTCGCTCGTGATCTGCGAGCCCCAGTCGTTGGCCGCGGCGCGCGCGCGCACGTCCGCGCCGTGCGCGATCAGCAAGTCGACGAGCTCGGGATAGGCGCCTTCGGCGGCCCACATCAGCGCCGTTTGCTCGCGCCAGGCCTCGCGCGCGTTGACGTCGGCGCCGGCGTCGATGAGGAGCTTCGCGACTTGCGTGGAGCCCGTCTTCGCGGCGAGCATCAGTGCGGTTTCGCCGTCGCCGTTCGCTGCGTTGACGTCGGCGCCGGCGTCGATGAGGAGCTTCGCGACTTGCGTGGAGCCCGTCTTCGCGGCGAGCATCAGTGCGGTTTCGCCGTCGCCGTTCGCTGCGTCGACGTCGGCGCCGGCTGCGAGCAGCGCCGCGACGATCTCGGCGTTCGCGGCCTTCGCGGCCTCGCCGAGCGGCGTGGCGCCGTAGCGATTGACAGTGTCGGCGCGGGCGCCCTTCGCGATGAGGCGCCGCACGAGGTCGGCGTCGAGCTGATACGCGGCCCAGTGTAGCGGCGTCGTGCCGTCGGCTTGCGCGAGGTTCACGTCGGCGCCTTCGTCGAGGAGGTCGAGCGCCGCGTCGCGCCGGCCGTTCTCGATGGCGTCGGCGAGCGGGCTCTCGGCGAGCGCCGGGGCGGCGAGCAACAGCGTGCACAGGATCGGCGCGAGCTTGGTCATACGATGTCGTGCATGAGCTTGTTGTGGTGCGCCCAGAAGCCCTTGTGCGCGTCGTACAGGAACTTCGCGGGGTCCGCGAACGTTCGCGGCAAACCGTCGAGCAGTCCCGCCTTCAGCATGTCGTGGGACGTCTGGCCGAGGCGCAAGTTGACGACCATGCGGTCGAAGATCGCCAGCATGAGGTCGTGCTCGGCTTGCACCTCGGCGCGGCCCATGGCCGAGCCGACGCCCGGCACGTAGCGCGTGCGCGCGTCGCCGATCTCGAGCAGCCGTTGCAGCGCATCGACGCGCCCGCCGAGCCAGCCGCCGCCGAACCAGTCGAGCACGGGATCCTGCTGCGGCGAGAGCACGTCGCCGGCGGCGATCACGTTCGCCTTCGGAAGCTTGACGTAGGCGTCGCCGTCGGTGTGTGCCTCGATCAGATAGCCGAGCTCGAGGCGCTCGTCGCCGACGGCGACCTCGTCGGTCGTGAAGAACGTCTTCGTCGGCAACGCCGCCGGCGGCAGCGGAGGCTCGTAGGAGTCTGCGGCCGGCACGTACCAGCCGGCGCGCAAGCGCTGGCGTGTCTTTTCGTGTGCGATGATCGTGGCGCCGGCCGAGGCGAGCGCCTCGTTCGCACCCGTCCGCTCGCGGTGCCAGTGAGTATTGACGACGGCGGCGACCCTGCCGCCCGCTCCGGCGAGATCCTGCAGCGCAGCGAGCAGCGCATCCTTGGCCGCAGCGGGCCCACTGTCGACGATGGCGAGACCGGCGCTCGTCGCGAACGCGACGACGTTGACGCCGGAGACTCGCAGCACGTGGACTCCCGGCGCGATCTCGTCGGCGGCGACCGCGCCTTGCGCATGCGCGACGGAGGCCGCGAGCGGCGCGAGCGTGAGGGCTACTGCGCCGGCGGCGAGCCCGCGCAGCGCGTCACGCCGGCTCGCGCGATGCTCGAGCGCGCGTGAGGTGCGCGGCGCGCTGCCGCCCGCCTGCGCTCCGCTCGAATCGCCGCCCCGCACGTCTCTACCCTAGACTCCGGCGATCTCGCCGGTGCTGTCGCCGATGCTCTTCATCTCGAGCCCGGCTTTGTTCACGACCGTGAGCAGTAGATTCGAGAACGGCGTGTACTCGGGGAGCTCGACGTGCCGGCCGCCCTTGTGCCGGCTGTTCGCGCCGCCCACCAAGATATTCGGCAGCGGATAGTTGTTGTGCCGGTCGCTGTTGCTCATGTTCGAGCCGTAGAGTAGCAGCGAGTGGTCGAGCAACGAGCCATCGCCGTCCGGCGTCTTCGCCAACTTGTCGATGAAGTCCGCGAAACGCTGCACGTGGTACGTTTGCACACGCACGAGCTTGTCGATGCGGTCTTTGTTGTTCGCGTGGTGCGAGAGCGGATGGAACGCGTCGCTGACGCCGATGTGGTTGTAGGTGCGATTCGTGCCCTCGGCCACCATGATGTATGACGCAACGCGCGTCACGTTCGCCTGATAAGCGAGATGGATTAGGTCGAACATGAGTTTCACCTGCTCGTCGAAGTTCGGCAGCTCGCCGATCGGCGTGTCGGGCAGGTCGAGGCTCGACGTATCGCGTTGCGACGCGAGCTCGACGCGGCGCTCGGTCTCGCGCACGCTTTCCAAGTAGTCGTCGAGCACGCGCTGGTCGGCGGGGCCGAGCTCACGCTTCAGATCGCCCGTGCGCGCGCCGATCATGTCGAGCACGCTCGCGCGGCGCTTCGCCATGATCGCCCGCTCTTCGGCCGTATCGCCGACGCCGAACAGCTGCACGAACACCTTGCGTGGGTTGAATTCCATCGGCAGCGGCGTCGTCGCGTTGCGGAACGACAGCGTCGAGCTGTAATAGCACGCACCGGAGCCGCAGGCCGCGCTCTGCGTCGTCGTCTCGCTGGCCACCTCGAGCGACGGCAGCACCGTCTCGGCGCCGATCTTCTCGGCGATCATCTGATCGATTGTCTGCGACATCATCGCGCCCGTGGCCTTCTGGTCGGGCCTAACGGCCGAGAGCCACGTGGCCGGCACGATGGTGTGCACGGAGCCCTGCGGCGCCTTGTTCTCGAGATTGCCGAACGACGTGACGAAATGCTTGTAGCCCTCGAGCGGCGAGAGGATCGGGCTCAGCTTGAAGTCGGCGCCTGCGCCGCTCGGCGTCCAGGCGTCGATCTCCTTCCCGTACGGCGTGTTCCACATGATCGCGCCGTGTGGGATATAAAAAAATCCGGCGCGCAGCTTCGGCGCCGCGGCCGTCTGCGCGAGCGCCGTGTACGCGGGAATCATCGCGTCGAGCAGGGGCAAGCCGATCGACACGCCGGCGGCCTTTAGGACCGTTCGCCGGGACAGGTGCTTCTTCGTCAAGAACATCGCGTTGCTCCCCTCATCTGAAGCCGGCGGCGCCGAGCGACGCCTGCGCCGAGCCGGCATTCGAAGATTCTGCCTCGCGCCGCACGGCCTGCATGCGAAACGCGTCGCTGCGGACGACGCCGGCCACGAGCGCCGAGAAGCGGTAATCGCGCTTCTTCGCGGCGCGCACGACGGCGCGGACCTGCGGCATGTCGTAGTACTCGAGCTCGCGGCCGATCGCGTACATCATGAGCTTTTCGGTCAGCGCCTGCACGAACTGGTCGTCACGCTCGAGCAGCGTGGCCCGCAAGGCCACGGGGCCGTCGACGGGCCTGCCGCCCGAGAGCTCGGTACGCGTGTCGATCGCGGCGTTGGCCTCCTTGTCGAAGTCGCGCCATTCCCCGGTCACCGTGAAGTTCTCGAGCGCGAGGCCGTACGGGTCGATGACGCCGTGGCAGGCGTTGCAGGTGGCGTCCTTGCGGTGCCTCTCGAGCCGCTCGCGCACCGTCTTCGGCTGCTCGCCCTCGGGCGTGTCGAGGTTGGTCTCGACGCCGGGCGGCGGCGGCGTCGGCGGCGTGCCCATGAGCTTGTCGAGCACCCACGCGCCGCGCAGCACCGGCGACGTGCGGTTGCCGTACGACGTGCGCAGCAGCATCGACGCCTTGCCGAGCAGCCCGTAGCGCGCGGGGGCGTCGAGCCGGACGCGGCGGAACTGCGGCCCGGCGATGCCTTCGATGCCATAGTGGCGTGCCAGGCGCTCGTTGACGAATGTGTAGTCCGCCGTCAGCAGCTCCTTCACGTTGCGCGGCTCGAGCAGCACGCTCTTCAAGAACAACCGCATCTCCGTGGCAAAGTCCTCGCGAAGCCGCTCCGTGAAATCCGGGAAGAGCAGCATGTCGGGCACCACGGCCTCGAGGTCGTCGACGCCGAGCCAGCCCTCCGCGAAGCTCGTCACGAGCACCTCGGCACGCGGGTCGGCAAGCATGCGTTCGACTTGCGCTTCGAGCACGTTCGGCCGCTCGAGATCGCCCGATTCCGCGAGCGTGAGGAGCTCGTCGTCGGGACCCTGGCTCCACAAGAAGAACGACAGCCGCGACGCCAGCTCGAACGCCGAGAGCTGCTTCGAGTCGGCGGCCGGCTCGGCGGCCGGCGCAATCGCTCGATAGAGGAAGTCGGGGCTCGAGAGCACCGCCGCCGTCATGAGCTCTATGCCTTCGTCGAAGCCGCCGACGCCCTTGCGGCCTTCCTCGTAGAACGGCATCAGGCGATCGAGATCGGCCTGCGTGACGGGCCGGCGGAACGCGCGGCGCGCGAGGTTCGCCGTGATCTCCACCGCGCACTCGCGCTCGCGCTCCGGCACCTCGGGCTCACAAACGAACAGCTTGCGCCGGCTCGCCGTGTCCGTGAGTCCCGTCGAGCTCACCGGGCCGAGCAGCGTGATACCGGCCGTGATGCCGGGGACGCGCGGCGCGCCGTTGAACGAGAATCTACGGCTCGGCGCGGAGTCCGCGATCTGCTCGTCGTCCACGGCGCGCGAGCGCTCGATGAACGTGACGACGATTTCGTGCGTTCCGGCTTTCACGACGAGCGGAATGTCGGTGACGCGCTTCATGAGCTCGGCCCGCGCCGGAGCGCCGCCTAAGTTGATGAGCGCGAGATCCTCCTCGCCGCCGATATCGGTGCGGTATTGCTCGTTGCGGTCGACCAGCACGACGAGCGTGTGCCGCGTCTCGACGGCGCGCGGATAGAGACCCGCGCCGAGGTCCCCGGCGATCGTGAGACGGTACTCGCCGTCGGCCGGAAACGTATGCGTGAATTTCGTTCCGCCGCGGGTGCCGAGCGGCAGTCCCGGCACGTAGGCGTCTTGCCGCGCCGTGGGCGGCGGGAAGTACGCCGTCGCGACTTTCGGCTTCGGCTCCCCGACGGCGAGGTGCGCGACGGCCGTCGCGGCGTTCACGTACTGCTCGACGAAGGCCGGCGACGTGCTGAGCGCCGCGGCAATATTCGTGAAGCCGTGCACCTCGATCTCGGCCGGCAGGTATTCCTCCGGATCGATCTCGACGTCGAGCAGGGCCTTCACGGCGTGCGCGTACTCGGTGCGGCTCAGGCGCTGCGCCGCGACGTAGCCGATTTGCTTCGGCGCGTATTCGTCGATCGTGCGCTCGAGCGTCGCCACGAGGCCGTCGACCTCAGCGGCCGTCGGCTGCGGGCTTCCGGGCGGCGGCATGAGCCGCCCGCGCAGCTTGACGATCGCCGCTTCGAATTGCTCCGCGTGCTGCGGCACCTCCTCGAGCGTCAGGCCCTCGAACGACAGCTCGCCGGCGAGCTCGGCGCGGTTGTGGCACTCGGTGCAGTAGCGCTCGAGCAGCGCGAACCGATCGCGCTCGCGGTGCTCCGCGACCACCGTCGTCAGCACGACGGCCACGGCGGCGACTCCCGCCAAGGAGGCCGCGGCCAGCCAATGGTTGCGTCGCATGTCGGCTCGATACGCTCCGCCGTGGAAAGGCGACATTGTCGCCCAGAAGCGAGCGCCCTGGAATCAAAGAATCCTCGGCCGCGGGCGCCGCGGCCGCGCCGGCTCTCGAGACCTTTGCGGTCGAGCCATGAGGGGCCGGCGGGCGGCCGCCGAGCACGGCGCGTGCTCGACGGCCGAGGAGGTCGGCGAGGTTGATCCCTGCGAACCTGAGCTCGAGCAACGATTCTCGCCCGCCGTCTCGCGTTCTACGACGACAACGTGCGCGAGACCGACGAGGGCCGGAGCCGTAGGAGCCGCGGCAGTTGGCGAGTGCGTCGTGCATCTTCTAACATCGCTCGACTCGCTCAACGAAAAGGGGGTGTCGAATGCAACAGCACAAGAGGGTCGCGGCGCTCGCCGCCGCCGTCGCAAGCCTCGTCAGCGTGGGCTATGCGCTCGCACAACCGCCGACGGGCCCGATGTCGTTCTTTCTCACGAGCCGCGGCTCGGGCGACGGGGGCAATCTCGGCGGCCTGCAAGGCGCGGACCGCATCTGTCAGGATCTCGCGCAAGCCGCGGGGCACGGCGATCGCACGTGGCGCGCATACTTGAGCACGCAAGGCCCGAACGCCGTCAACGCGCGCGATCGCATCGGGCCCGGCCCGTGGTTCAACGCGCGCGGCGCGCGAATCGCGCAGAACGTGGAGGAGCTGCACAGCTCGGCGAATCGCTTGGCCGTATTCACGGCGCTCGACGAGCGCGGCAACCAGATCCCCGGCAGCGGATTTTCGCCGAATCGGCACGACGTGCTGACGGGATCTCAGCCCGACGGCCGAGCATATCCGGCCGGTGCGGACATGACGTGCAACAACTGGACGAGCAATAGCGACGAAGGCGGGGCCAAGGCGCGCGTCGGTCACCACGATTACGCCGCCTGGAACTCGACGCACGATTCGCGCGGCTGCAGCCAGCAGGCGTTGGTCGGCACGGGCGGCGACGGCCTGTTCTACTGTTTCGCGTTACCCGCGCAGTGACGCAAGACTGACTCTGAGCGCGCCGGCGGCCTACCCGC
>JBBIJV010000094.1:0-13015 GCA_037445815.1 Rhodospirillaceae bacterium | reverse complement strand
GCCGGGCGCTACGCCGGGAACCGCCGGCGGCGCAACGCCAGTGCGCCGAGCAAGCCGGCCAGCGCGAGCCACGAGACGGCGCCGCCGCCGCCCTCGTGGGTGTGCGACTCGGGCAGCGGTGCGACCAAGCCGTCGCGCGCCGAGTCCTCGAGCGCCAGCATCGACATCTCGGGCGACTCGTTCGGGCCGAACTCATCGAGGAGCTCGCCCGTATCGGCGTCGTAGATCTCGATCAGCACGTCGTAGAGGCCGGTGGAGTAGCCCGAGACGAGCTCCGTCTCGACCTCGTAGTCGTCCTCGGGGTCGGAGCCGAGCACCTCGAAGTCCCGCGTCGAGTAGAGGTGCTCCCACGCCGTGCCGTCGGCGCTCAAGTAGATCTCGGCATAGACGAACATAGAGTCGAAGATGGAGTCGACGTCGAACTGCACGCGCAGGAAGCGGCGGTAGCCGTCGCCGTCGTTGTCGGCGAACGTGTCCGTGAACGCCTCGAACACCCACGAGTCGCCGAACGCTCTGACGTTCTGCGCGCCCTTGACCGAGCTGCGCGGCTTCACCGCAATCTCGTCGGGTTGGCGACGCAAGAGCTCGAACGTCGCCGGGTCGCGCAGCTCGTCCGCGGCGTGATCGCGGACGGGCCCGGCCGCGCTGCGCGTGACGCGCTCTTCGGAGCCCGCCGGCGTCTCCGCGACAACGGCGTTCGATGCGAGGACGAAGCCCGCGGCGGCGAGCGATGCCAGCATGCGTGCGTTCATGGTCAGCCCTCCAGGCACGAGAAGTGCCGTCGGAGCTCATTTGGCACCCGGAATGCTGAACGGAAGCTGAGCCTGCGCCGGCAGGGCGGCACTATGGCAAATCGGCTCCGAACGGCGGGCCGCGAAAGGGCCTAGGGTCTGGGCGAGGCCGGCGGTGCCGCGGCTGGGTTGGCGGGACCCACGTTTTCCGTGAACAGCTTCATCATGAACTCGGCCTCGGCCACGGCCGTGTTGTTCCGGGCGACGAGCACTCGCTTGATGAGGTCCGGCGCCGAGTCGCCGCCGGCGGCCGCGAGCTCGGCCTGCACGCAGGCCGCGTACGCCTGCATGCCCGTGAAGTAGGCGCTCGCCGCGGCGCGAATCTCCGCCTCCTTGCCGGCCACCTGGTCTTTCGGCGGGATGACGGCGAGCTTCGGCAGATCGCAGGCCAACGCGCTGCCGGCAAGGCCGCTCAAGATGCCCCCGCAAACGAGCTTTCCGATGTGCATGGTCGAAATCCCCCGAGTTGCCCAGCAGTGGCGTGTTGTAGTGCCCTTAGTCTACACAACGGCGGAGTTTGCGGCCTGCGGCGAACCGGCCCACAATCTCTTTGAAACGGCGCCGCAAGCGGAGGCCTTGGGGGACACAATGAGGCTGTGGCAACTCGGCGCGGCGCTCGCCGCGCTCGCGCTCGGTGCATTCGGCGGCAGCGCTCAGACGTGGGAGAGCCGGCCTGCGTTGCAGTGGCGCACGCCGTGGGGCCATCCGGACTTGCAAGGCACGTGGTCGAGCGACGACGTGCGCGGCATCCCGCTCCAGAGGCCCGAAGAGTTCGGCACACGCGCCGAGCTCACCGACGAAGAGTTCGCTGAACGGCAGCGCAGCAACGACGCGCAGGTGGCGCGCTTGCGCGAAGGTGGCACGGCGTTCCTCGCCGAGCGCGGCGTGCGCAGCTTCCGCCAGACGTCGCTCGTCGTCGACCCGCCGAACGGTCGAATCCCGCCGCTGACGGCCGAAGGGCAAGAGCGCACGGACGAGACGCAGGCGCGGCGCAGGGCACGGCCGTCGTCGTGGGAGGATCGCAGTCTCTACGACCGTTGCCTCACGCGCGGCGTGGTGGGCTCGATCTTGCCCGTCATCTATGGCAACGGCCTCGAGATCCATCAAACGCCGAGCCACGTGGTGATCCGCTACGAGATGATCCACGAGGCGCGCATCATCCCGATCGACGAGAAGCCGCGCATCGGCGACGCGATCAAGATGTACATGGGCGACGCGCGCGGCTGGTTCGAAGGCGAAACCCTCGTAGTCGACACGAAGAACATGATCGGCAAGACCGCGATCGGGTTGAACGGCAACGGCCCGCCTTTGTCGCCGTCCGTGACGCTCGTCGAGCGCTTCACGCGCGTGGCGGACGATCGCATCGACTATTCGGTGACGGTGATGGATCCCGAGACCTACACGGCGCCGTTCACGATCGCGTTCCCGATCACGCCGCAGCCCGATTACAAGGTGCTGCCGTACGAGTGTCATGAAGGCAATATGGCGCTGCGCAACATCTTGAGCGCCGCGCGCGCCGAAGATCGCGCGATCGCCGAGGCGCGCGCCAAGGGCTTGCCCGAGCCGGTGTTCAACAACGACGACGGCCCGATCTTCGCGCCGCCGCGCGAGTAGCCGACGGACGTCAGCCCAGCGTGTACTGCATGCGCACGTGCTTGATGCCGGCTTCCTCGAAGGTCGGGCCCGAGCTCACGTAGCCCAAGCGCTCGTAGAACGGCACGGCCGAGAGCTGCGCGTGGCACCAGACGTGCGGCAAGCGAGCGTCGCGCGCGATCGCGTGCAGGCGCTCCATGACAGCCGTGCCCACGCCCGCGCGTCGATGCGTCGCGACGACGGCGACGCGGCCGACCTTCCCGCCGTAGTCGACGTCGAGCCGCCCGGTGCCCACGGGCGCATTGCCGTCGAACACGAGCACGTGGCGGCAGAGCGCGTCGCGTTCGTCGAACTCGAGCTCGCGCGGTACGCGCTGCTCGTCGATGAACACGGTCTCGCGAACGTGCCGGAGACTCGCGAAGTCGGCGGTGAAATCGGCGTCGCGGACGAGCAAGCGTCAGCAGCATCCGCAGCCGTGCCCCGGCCCGTGCCCTTCGGCCAGCACACGGCCGTGCTCGTCGGCCACGATGAGTTTCAACGACCGGCCGTCTTCGAGCTGGAGAGTGACGTTGGCGCCGACGAGCGCCGCCGCATTCTCGATCTCCAGCGTACCCTCGATGCGGTGCCGGCCCGGAATCGGCAGGCCCGACGCCGCCATGCCCTGAAACCGGCTGATGCGGTAGGGGATCGCGCGGAACGCTCTTCCGATCTCGTGCAGCGCGCCCACTCCGGCGTATTCCTCGACGAGCTTCAATTCCCTCTCCGGCAATCGTGACGGGCCACATTGTACCGCCGGCGCCGTTCATTCCGGCCAGCCGTTCCGATAAGCTGGCATTGAGGCCGTCGGCGAAGGAGCGCGCGATGCGCTGGAGGAACTTGCGGCGAAGCAGCAACGTCCGCGACGTGCGCGGTGCGGGCGGCGGTATGCGGATTCCGCTGCCCAGCGGACGCGGCGGGCGCGTCGGCGGGGGTGTCGGCGTGTTGGTCGTCCTCGTGATCGCGTTTCTCGCCGGCGGGCCGGACGCCATCCTCCGGCTCCTCGGCGGAGGCGGCGTCCCGAGCGGCCATCAGGGCCGCCCGCCGGCGGGCGATGCGGAGGCGGAGTTCGTGGAGCGCGTGCTCGGCAGCACGGAAGACGTATGGGGATCTCTGTTCGCGCAGTCGGGCGCGACGTATCCGGCGCCGCTCTTGACGGTGTTCTCGGGCGCCGTGCCGTCCGCGTGCGGCTACGCGAGCTCCGCCGCGGGGCCGTTCTATTGCCCGGCCGACCGCCGCGTCTATCTCGACGTCGCGTTCTTCGACGAGCTCGCGCGCATGGGCGGCCCCGGCGACTTCGCGGCCGCCTACGTCATCGGTCACGAGATCGGGCATCACGTGCAGACCGTGCTCGGCACCTCGGATCGAGTGCGCGTGGAGCAGCAGCGCTCCGGCGGCTCGAGCGCGAATCGCTTGCAGGTCGCGATGGAGCTGCAAGCCGACTGCTTCGCCGGGGTCTGGGCGTATCACGCGAATCGAACCGCGGCGATGCTCGAGCCCGGCGACGTGGAAAGGGCCTTGAGCGCGGCCGCCGCGATCGGCGACGACACGCTGCAGCGCAACGCCGGCCGACGCGTGACGCCGGAGTCGTTCACGCACGGTTCCTCGGCCGAGCGCCAGCGCTGGCTCAACACCGGGTTACGCACCGGCGACCCGTCCGCTTGCGACACTTTCAACTAGCTACATCGGTAAGGACTCATGCTCGATAACCGCCTGTTGGACGGCAGAGCCGTTCGCGATCGAATCCTGGACGGCGTCGCCGCGCGCGTGCGAGCGGGCGCCGCAAAGCGGCCGCTCGGCCGGCTCGTCTCGATCAGCATCGGCGAGCACAAAGAAGTCGCCGTCTACGTGCGCGGCCAGGCAGGCGCCGCCAAGAAGGTCGGCATTCCGTTCGAAGACCAGACCTGGCCGGCGACACTGTCGCAGGACGAGTGCAAAGCGCGGCTGCGTGCGATGAACGACGACGCGAGCGTGCTCGGCGTGATCTTGCAACGCCCGATCCCGAAACACTTGCACGGCCGCTCGCTCGCATCCGCCATCCATCCGCTGAAGGACGTCGAGGGCATGAACCCGGCCTCGATCGGCGACATCGTCTACAACGACATGGCGCTCGCGCCGTGCACGGCCGCGGCGTCCGTCGAGCTCATCAAGGCGACGGGCCTGAACTTGCACGGCCTCGAGGTCGTGATGATCGGTCATTCCGAGATCGTCGGTAAGCCGGCCGCCTTCATGTTGATGGCCGAAGGTGCCACGGTGACCGTGTGTCACCACCTGACGCGCTCTGTCGCGGCGCACTCGCGCCGCGCGGACGCCGTGCTCGTCGCCGTCGGCAAGCCGCGGTTCTTGCGCGCCGACATGGTGAAGCCCGGTGCGGCGGTGATCGACATCGGCATCAATCAGATATCCGGCCCGAACGGCGAGACGCTGATCGTCGGCGACGTGGACACCGACAACGTGAAAGAAGTGGCGAGCTGGGTCACGCCCGTGCCGGGCGGCGTTGGGCCCGTGACGGTCGCAATGTTCATGCGCAACGCCATCACGGCGCACGAGAAGCAGCTCGCGGCGGGGTGGCTGCGCTAGGGCGGCGGCCGCCCGTCGGTCTCCGCGTACCTTGCAGTGCTGGTGTTTCCCGGGTGGGACGCCGATCAGCAGTCTGCGGCATGACAGTTCGAGCCGACCGTGATACGTAGACACGTGCGCGCAGCAAGCGCGCCATTTCGTGATGCGCTTGCTGCGCGCTCTTCGAGCGGGCTGCATCGAACGATCGATGCGCACCATGCACCCATCGCGATCAAAGTCGGCGACGCGGCGTTCGTGAGCGAGCACCGGCGTCGGCAGCTCCTGGCTCCGCGGAGCCCCAGAACGTTCTCGGTCCCCGCCGCCGCTCAACGGATGGATTACAGGGGCGGCTCCTCGCCAACCGCTATGAGATGCGATTTCTTGGTCCCCACGGGAGCGCCCCGGACGCGAAAGTTCTAATCGTCATCAGGGAAAGAAGTACTTGACGCCGGCCGCCGCCGGCTTGATTGGGTGATCGCCGGCAGGACGCTCGTTCTGCTCGGCGGCGTTAGGGCAGGCGTGTCGGAACCGCCATGTCGCGTAGAGGTGTCTGCGCGATCGCCCGCGCGCGAGCGTCGGGCACTCCGAACGCGCGCAGCAAGCGCTGCGCGACGACTCGCCGGTCACAGCGGCCGCCGCGGAGCATGGTGCGCACGCTGGCGAGCACAGTGCCGGTCATCAAGTCGCGGCCGATCGTTGCATCGGGCAAGTCGAACTCTCCGGCCTCGATGCCCTGCGCGATGGCGCGATGGCAGGCATCCCACGCTTCGGCCCCGAACGTGGGCCCGAACGCGCTCAAATGTACCATGGCCCACGCCCACGCCGGATCGCGCTCGGCGTACCGCAAGTAGTGCTGGACTGCGGCGTTGGAGCCTTCGGCATGGCTTTGCGTTTCGTCCCACGATGCCACTAGCGAGCGATTCAGGTCGTGACTGAGCTCGATGGCCAGAATCTCGAACAGCTGCTCGAGGCTCGTGAAGTAGTTGTAGAACGTGCCGCGCGAGACCCGCGCCGCGGCGCAGACCTCCTCGATGCGCACCGTGAGACCTTTCTCATTGCCGAGCAGGCTGAACGCTGCGTCGAGGATCTTCTTGCGCGTGCGTTCGCGCTTGCCGCCGAGCCTGCGAATCGCTTGCTGGTCGGCCGGTCTCTGCGACCGGGCGGCCGCTTCGGCCGTCGCGGCCACCGCTAGAGCTCCACCACGCCGGTGGCGTTGTCGAGCGGGCCGAGCTCGAGCCCCGCGACTTGCCCGACCCCGGCTATCAGATTCGCGAGCGGCGTCTGGAACGGCGTCGAGATATGGCGCCCGCCCTTCAGGCGGCCGGCCGCGTGACCCGCGAGCACGATCGGCACCCAGTTCTGGTCGTGCTTGTCGCCGTTGCCCATGCCGGAGCCATACATCACGAGCGAGTGGTCGAGCAACGACCCGTCGCCATCCGGCGTCGCGCGCAGCTTCTCGACGAAGTCGCCGAACAGCGAGAGGTGGTACGCGTTGATCTTCGCGTACTTTTCGATGCTGGTCGCGACGCCGCCATGGTGCGAGACGATGTGGTGCGACTCCGGCACGCCGATTTGCGGGTAACCGATGCTGCTCGCCTCGACGCCCTGCATGAAAGTCGTCACGCGCGTGATGTCGGCGCGCCAAGCGAGCGCTATGAGATCGTACATCACACGGACGTGATCGTCGTAGGACCCCGGAATGCCGGCAGGCGCGTCCGGGGTCTCGCCGACGGAATCGGCTCGCAGTCCCGACGCCTGGATCCGGCTCTCGACCTCGCGGATGTTCGTCAGGTACTCGTCGAGCGTCGAACGGTCCTGTGCCGGCAGCCGGCTGTTCAGGCGGCTCGCGGCCGAGATCACCGAATCCAGAATGCTGGCCTTGTTCCTGAACCTGGCCGCGCGCTCCTCGGCCGAGCCGATGTCGCCGAACATGCGCTCGAATGCGTTCTGCGGGTTGATTTCGTTCGGCAACGGCATCGTCGGCGTTTGCCACGACAGTGTGTTCAGGTACAAACAGCTCCAGCCGAACTGGCACGAGTTCGACGAGGTATTGATGCCTTCGATGCCGAGCTCGAGCGAACGCAGGGGCGTGTCGCGGCCGATGGCGTCCGCGATGTACTGATCGATCGTCTGGCCCGCCTGCACGTCGGAGCCTTGCGTTGGCCGCGCCGTGCCGCCACTCAACCACAACGAGCCGATTACGTGGTGGCCGAACGGATCGGGCGCACGCAGCCCGGTCACGACGTTGATGTGGTCGCGCAGCGGCACGAAGCGTTCCATCAAACGCGGCAGCTCGAGCTTGGGCGAAGGCGGCGGCGTGAAGATCTCCGGCCGAATGCCGTTCGGCACGTAGACTGCGCCGAACCGTAATTGCGCCGGCGGGGCCGCGCTCGCGGCCGGAACCATCGCGTCGAGGAACGGCAAGCTGATCGCCGCTCCGACGCCGCCACGGAGCACCGCGCGACGCGAAAGACGTTTCTTCGTGATGAACATGGGTCGAGCTCCCTAGCGCGTGGCAGCCACCGTCTGCGCTTCGCCCGCCACGAATTTGGCCTTCTGCGTGAATTGCGGGCTCCGCGCGATGCCGAGCACGATGGCGCTGAATCGGTAATCGACCTTGGCGGCGTCGCGCACGATCTGCCGCACGGTCGGCATGTCCTCGGCCTCGAGGCGGCGCCCGAGCGCGTAGACCATCAGCTTCTGCGTGAACGTCGTGACGAAGATCTCGGGCCGGCTGAGCAGCGCTTCGCGTAAGCCGCTCGGGCCGGAGACGGCGACGTTGCCCGGCAAGGTTGCATTCGCGTCCACGGGTTGCCCGCCGTCCGTGTCGCGCCAGCGTCCGATCGCGTCGAAATTCTCGAGCGCGAGGCCCGCAGGATCGATGAGCGCGTGGCAGCCGGCGCAAACGGGGTCCTTGCGATGCTGCTCGAGACGCTCGCGCACACTGTGCGGCTCGCTGTCCGCAATGCTGGCCTCGAGGGCCGGCACCTCGGCCGGCGGCGGGGGAGGCGGCGAGTTGAAGATGTTCGTGAGGATCCACTTGCCGCGGAATACCGGCGATGTGCGCGTCTCGACGGAGGTCTGGAACAGGATGCTGCCGTGCCCCAAGAGGCCGCGGCGATTCGCGTCCTGCACGGTGACGCGGCGGAATGCGTCGCCGAACACGCCGTCGATGCCGTAGTGGTCGGCCAGTCGCTCGTTCAAGAACGTGTAATCGGCGCCGAGCAGGTCGAGCACGCTCGCGTCCTCGAGCAACACGGATCGCAGAAACAGCTCCGTTTCGCGCAGCATGTCGCGGCGCAGGTTGTCGTCGAACGTGGGGAACGTGCGCTGGTCGGGGGCTTTCGCGTTGACGAGCCGCAGCTGTAGCCATTGCTCGGCAAAATCCGTCACGAGCGTCTCGGCGCGCGGGTCGCCCAACATCCGCACGACTTCGGCTTCGAGCACCGCCGGATCGCGCAGCCGGCCTGCTAGACCTAAGTCGCGAAGCGCGTCGTCGGGGATGCTGTTCCATAGGAAAAGCGCGAGCCGCGACGCGAGCATCGCGCCGTCGTCTTCGTTGGAGGTTGCCGCGAGCGCCGCTTCCTCGGTCACGCCGTGGTAGAGCAGGAACTCGGGGCCGCTCAAGATTCGCGCGAGCCCGAGCTCGATGCCGGCCTCGAAGTTGCGGCCGTTGTCGCTGCCGGTCGAGTACAGCGCGCGCAGCGTTTCGCGATCTCGTTCGTCGAGCGGCCGGCCGTAAGCGCGCAGCGCGATGCGGCCGAGGATCTCGTCGGCGCAGGCGACGTCGCTCACCGATTCGCTCGGCCGGCAAGTGAAGATTGCGCGCCGCGTCGGCGTATCGCCGGGGCCCGTCGAGTCGTACGGCCCCGCGACGAGCACGCGCGTGATGATCGGCCAGCCGTAGCCGTCGTTGCCGATCGGCAAGTCGGCGCGATCGGGATCGAGCAGCTTCTGCTCGAGCGCGAAGCTCTTCGCGACGAAGGTAACGCCGACGCTGTGCAGGCCGGCGCTGACAGGCACGCGCACTGGTAGGCGCGCGGCGACTTGCATCACGGCGCTGCCGATGTCGCGGTTCGACAGCGCGTCGTCCTCGACGCCGCCGAACAGCGCCGAGTGCACGACGGCGCCGTCGAGCAGAATCTGCAGCTCGAACGGCTCCTTGAACCCCTCGACGCCGCGCACCGTGCTGCCCGTCGCCCGCCACAGCTCCGGGCGAATCTCGTACTCGGCGTCCGTCGGAAAGTAATGATCGACGACGAGCCCGCCGCGTGTGCCGTACGGCAGCCCTTCGATCCATTCGTTCTGCGACAGATCGAGCCGCGGACGGTACTCGGTGCCGCGCGGGGAAAGTGTGGTGTTGCCGACCGCCATCGCGGCCACGCGCAAGCCCACGGTGAGGTAGCGCTCGAGCAGCAGCGGCGACGTCTTCAGGGTGTCGGAGACGTTGTCGAAGCCGTCGCTCGTGATGTCAGCCGGCAACAGCGTTTCGACGTCGACGGGAAAGCCGAGCAAATCGCGCACGGCGTTGCCGTACGCCGAGCGCGTCAGGCGGCGCACGGGTGCGCCGGAGGGCTGCGGCGCGCTCGCATCGAGCGACGTCTCGAGATAAGACGCGAGGCTCGCGACGGCTTCCTGCTCCGGCTGCGGTTGCCCGGGCGGCGGCATGAGGCCCGCGCGTAGCTTGTGCACGACCGCTTCCCACTTCGCACGGTCTGCGGTCACGTTGAATAGATCCGCGTTCTCGAGCACGAGCCCGCCTTCGCGCTCCGCCGCGTTGTGGCAATCCGTGCAGTACGTGCTCACCGTCGCGCCGTGCTCGGCGGCGAGCTCCTCCGGGGAGGGCGTGCAGCCCGCAAGGCCGGCGGCGGCGAGCGCGGCCAGCGGCGCGGCGCAGCGCTGCAAGCGAAGGTCGTTCATCGCGCGGCCGTTCTCGCGTCTTCCTTGCCGTGCGCACCGAGCTCGCGCAGTGCGGCGGCCGCCTCGTTGTCGGCCGGCGGCCGGGCTCTCACGCGCGGCGGCAAGTTGCCGACGGCATAGTCGAGCGGCGTGAAGCCTTCGTTGTCGGCAAGGTCGAGGTCCAAGCCGCGCTCGGCCATGCGGCGAATCACGCCGGGATAGGCGCGCAACGCGGCGATGTGCAGTGCCGTGCTGCCGGCGTCGTTGCCCATGGCGGGATCGGCGCCGCGGTCGAGCAGGAAATCGACGGCGGCGATGGCGTCTTCCTCGAGCGGGCGGCGCTCGGCCTCGATCAGCGACGGCAGCTCGGGGCCCGTGAGCACAGCGACGAGCGGCGTGATGCCGCCGCGCTGGTCGTCGCGCATCGACGGATCGGCGCCGCCGTCGACGAGCACGCGCATAGCATCGACGTCGGCCGAGCGCGCGGCTCGGATCAGCGCCACGTCGGTGATCTTCGGCGGCGGCGGCACGAAGCGCGCGTCTCGATCGAGCAGCGGCTGCGGCATGCGGCCCCAGAGATCGGCGCCTTTCTCGATCATCAACGCGAGCAGATCCAGCGAGAGCTCGCGGCCCGTCGGCACTTGATACTCGCCGACGTAATTGACGCGATTACGCGCCTCGACGACGGCCGTGAGGCCGCCGTGGTCGGGGTTCGCGCCGCCCTCGACGAGCACCATGGCCGAATCGAAATGCAGGTTGTCGAGCGCGATCACGATCGGCGTGAAGCCCTCCGGCGTTTTCGCGTCGAGGTCCGCCTTGCCGTCGATCAACGCGCGCAGCGCGGAATTGGCGCCGCTGCGCGCTGCGAACATCACGGGCGTGAATCCGGCCACGGGAATCTCGACGAAGTAGCGCACGGCCGGCAGCCGCTCGGGCAGATCGTTGATCGGCGTCCGAGCGTTCACGTCGGCGCCGGCCGCGATCAACGCCGCAGCCACCTCGCCGCGATCGAACGCGGCTGCGTACATGAGCGGCGTTTGGCCTTGCCACTGCTCGACGACGTTGACGTTCGCTCCGCGCTCGATGAGGAGACGCACGGCGCCGATGCCGCTCGTGCGCGCCGCGAGCATCAGCGGCGTTTCGCCTTTCGGCAGCGCTTGGTCCACTTCCGCCCCGGCGTCGAGCAAGGTCTCGAGCAGCCGGGCGTCGGCGCGCAGCGCAGCCTCGTGTATCGGCCCGACGCCGTAGCGGTTCGTGAGCTTCGGATCGGCTTTGGCGGCGAGCAACGCTTGCACGCTGCTCACGCTGCCGACATGGGCGGCGTGCAGCAGCGGCGTCGAGCCGTCGGCTTCCCTCGCGTTCGCGTCGGCGCCTGCCGCGATCAATTGGCGGACTTCCGCGTCCTGGCCCCGGCGGGCTGCTGCGAGGAGCTTCGCGTCGAGCTCGCTTGCGCCGTGGGCGCCGAATGCGACGAGCGACAACGCCGCGACAGCACCGATCTTCGACCACGTCGTCACGTTTCCCCCCAAGCCGAGCGAGGCTCCGAAAGTCGACAGTATTGATTATTTGACAAAGCGTCAATAAAGCTCCGGCCGGTAACTCCGGCGCGCCGATGGGCCTCTACTGCCGCGCCGGCGGCATAGCGGGCCGGTAGATCAGCTCGAGGTTCATCCCGTTCGGGTCCTCGACGAAGATGTTGCGCACGCCGTTGCCGAAGTCGACGATCTCGCCGTTCGCGGAGATCAGGTTCACGCCGGCGGCTTTCATCTGCGCGACCATGGCCTCGAGGTTGTCGACGTTGATCGCCATGGCCGGCGCGCCGGGATCGCGCACGCGCAGGTGGAACTTCGTGCGTGGCACGCCGCGGAACTCCGTGAACTCGACGGCCGTGCCGGGCGGCAACGTTCCCGTGAGCTTGCGGAACTCGACCGTCTCCGGCGCGCCGAACAGCTTCGCGATCCTCGCGTCGCGCTTGAACTCCGTGGGGCCCGAGAGCGGCACGGCCATCATGCCGGTGTAAAACCGCTGTGTGGCCCCCGCGTCCTCCATCGTGAACGCGAGCGAGGCGCCGAGCACCGGGCCTGCGGGCGCATCGGCCGCCGGCGTTTGCTGCACGAGCTGCAGGAAGTAGCCGTCGGGGTCGCGCAGCACGATCGACCGCGCTTTGCCGCTCGCCGTCTCGATCTCGAGCGGCGCGCCGCCCGTCGTGACGATCTCGGCATTCGCTTTTCTCGCGGCCGCGAGCAAAGCGTCGATGTCGCGCACGTACAGCACGACGCTCGCTGCGCCGGGGTCCCAATACTTTGCGACGCCGGGTCGTCGCTCGAGGCCTTTGAAATGCGTGAGCTCGTAGCGCGTGCCGCCCGGCAGCGTCAGCATCGACATGCGCAGCGTGACGCCGGGCGCGTTGGTGAGCAGCGGCACGGCGGGATTCGCGAAATCGACGGCGCGGCCTTCGAAGCCGAACACGTCGCGGTAGAACGCGAGCGTCGTGTCGAGGTCGCCCACGGCGTGGATGTTGTGCGACAGCGATTTGAATTGGCCTGCGGGCTGCGCGTGCGCCGCCCCCACCGAGCCGAGCGCGAGCAACGCGGCAGACGCGAGTCCGGCCGCCAGGTGCGCCGGCGACGAGGCGCGAGATCGAAGCGCGTTCATTTGATTCCCCCTTTCCTTACCGCTGCGGCGGCTTCAGCGCCCATTATTTCTTTTCTGCCGCGGCCTCTTCGGCGCGCGCGGCCGACAAGATGTTGGCGAGCCCGTAGTTGCCCTCGTGGCAGGCGTACTCGAAAAGCGGCTGCGTTTCGTCGCGCGTGAGATGCATCGCGAACGTCCACGGCCGTTCCCACGTGTGCGGATCGTCGAACGTCACCGACCATTCGAGAGTGTCGGGGCCGAGCGGCGTGAAGCGCTCGATGAGCGTCAGGTGCTCGCTCGAGCCGCGGTACGGCACCTTGTCGGTGAAGTTCGTCGTCTCGACGACGAGCGTGTCGCCTTCCCAATGGCCGCGCGCGTCGCCGAGATATTGGCGGATAGCCGGGCTCAAGTGCGCGCTGCCGTCGAGCAGGATCACGCGCGTGTCGTGGATCATTTCGTACGTGATCGTCACGACACCCGGGCTCTGTGCGATCGGAAGAGCA
>JBBIJV010000093.1:0-13139 GCA_037445815.1 Rhodospirillaceae bacterium | reverse complement strand
CCGCGGCCGGCGGAGCGGCTGCCGCGGCCGCGGGGGGCGGTGCCGGCGCGGCGGCCGTCGTCGTGACGGTTCCCGGCTTCGGATAGCGGCTGATGCGCACGGACTCTTCGCCCTCGGAGATCTCGATCTCGGAAATTCCGGACTCTTCCAGTAGCTCGATGAGCTTTTTGACTTTTCTTATGTCCATCACTTCCCCTGTTTCGAAACGTGCCGAATGGCGGCCGTCAGCGCGAGCTCGTAGCTGACGGCGCCGAAGCCCGCGATCGTGCCGAGCGCGATGTCCGCTAGGTACGAGCGCTGCCTGAACGGTTCGCGAGCCGCGACGTTCGACAGGTGCAGCTCGATGAACGGCACTTGCGCCGTCAGCAATGCATCGCGCAGCGCAACGCTCGTGTGCGTGAAGGCGGCGGGATTGAACAAAATGACGGCGACGCCTTGCTCGCGCGCGGCGTGGATTCGTTCGATCAACGCCGCCTCGGAGTCGCTTTGAAAGGCGTCGAGCTCGTGGCCCGCGGCTTTCGCCTGCTTCGCGAGCAGCGTCTCGATGTCGGCGAGCGTCGTGGTGCCATAAATGCCAGGCTCGCGGCGACCGAGCTGCCCCAGATTGGGGCCGTTGAGCAGCAACAAGCGGGCCATAGCCGCGGTACTCTGGGCGAAAGATGCCGCGATTCTAACCGGTTTCGGGCTTTTCGGCGCAAATGGCGCCACTATGGGCGTTTTTAGGACTAGAACGGCTCTAGATCGGGTTCGCGAGCCGGACACGGGCCTCGGCAACGTCGATGCGGCCCGCCGCCAGGTCGTCGACGATGCCGCGGAAGGCGGCGAGGTGCTCGGCGTGCAGCTCGCCCGTATGGACGCCGAGAATGCTGCCGTCGCCCGCCGTGAAAATCGTGAACGGCAATGCGTAGATGTTGACGCCGAGCGCGCCCGCGGCGGCCCACGCCTCGCTCTGCCCGGCCAGGATCGGATAATTGAACTGCATGGTGCGGGCGAACTCGACGACGGGGTCGAACTTGTCGATGGCGATGCCGACGACTTGGAGGTCGGAACGCGCCGCCTGGAGCTCCTTCAGCATCGGAATCTCGCGAAGGCACGGCGCGCACCACGTCGCCCAGAAGTTGATCAGAAGGGGCTTGCCGGGCCAGCTCTTGATCGACTGCTGCTCGCCGTCCAAGTTGGCCAACGAGAAGTCCGGCAACGTCTCGACGGCGGGCAAGGCCGCCGCGCCGGGGGCGGGGCCGGTCATCGTCGCCGGCCTGTCGGCGTCGCCCACGCCCGCAAGCCGGTACGTGAGATAGCCGAGAAGTGCCGCGGCGCTCAGCGCCGCGGTCAACAGCACCGGGCGCGACCTAGCCATCCACCGTCTCCCTACAGTTGCGCGAGCTTCGTGACGTGCTCGCTGAACTTGTCGGCCGGCACGAAGCCGACGAGCTTGAAGTTCGTGCGCTCGAAGCCGCTGCGATCGAAGAACGCGATCGTCGGGGGGCCGAAGCTGCCGAAACGTTGCAAAAGTGCTCGGTCATCGTCGTCGTTATCCGTCACGTCGGCGCGCAGCAGCAGGAACGGTTCGAGCGCGCCGATCACGCCTGGGTCGAGGAGCGTGTACTCCTCCATTTCCTTGCAGGAGATACACCACTCGGCCGTGAAGTCTAGCATCACTGGCTGCCCGGCGGTCCGCGCCTCGGCGAGGGCGGCGTCGAGCTCCGCGACCGTCTCGATCGGGCGGAACTCGAGCTCCTGCTCGTTCGTCGCGGCGAGCATGCCGCCCGCGGCGCCGCGCGAGAGCGAGCTTTGCGGAATGGGCTTCAGGGGATCGTCGCCGCCGAGTGTGGCACCGATCAGGAGCAGCGCCCCGTAGAGGCACGCGAGCACGCCGATGCCTTTGGCCAGGCGTCGCGCGGGCGTCGGCGACGGCGCGAGAGGCTCGAAGGCGCCGAGGAACACGCCGGTCAGAAAGACCAGCAGGGACCAAAGGACGAGCGTGACGCTGCCCGGCAGGACGCGGTCCATCATCCAGATCGCGACGCCCATCAGCATCACGCCGAAGCCCGCCTTCACCGAGTTCATCCACGGGCCGACCTTCGGCAGCAACTGGCCGGCGGAGGCGCCGACGAGGAGCAGCGGCGTCCCCATGCCGATGCTGAGCGCGAACAGCGCGCCCGAGCCGCGCGCGACGTCGCCCGTCTGGCTGATGAACGTGAGCGCGCCGATCAACGGCGGCGCGACGCACGTCGTCACGATCAGCGCCGTCAGCGCGCCGATGACGGCCGTGCCGACGAACGTGCCCGCCTTCTGGCGATTGGCCATGTTGGCGAGGCGCGTTTGGATGGCCGCGGGCATCTGGAGCTCGAACAGCCCGAACATGCCGAGCGCGAGCACGACGAAGAGCCCCGCGAACAGCGTGATGAGCCACGGCTCCTGGAACAGCGCCTGAACTTGGCTGCCGGCGAGCGCGGCAATGGCGCCGGCCGCCGTATATGTCGCCGCCATGCCGAGCACGTACGAGAGCGACAGCGCGAAGCCGCGTTGCGTCGAGACGTTGCCGCCCTGGCCCGCGATGATGCTCGAGAGAATCGGCACCATCGGCAGCACGCACGGCGTGAACGACAGCCCGAGCCCCGCTACGTAGAAGAAGCCGAGCAGCGTCCACCATGAACCGTTGACGATCCGCGCGAGCCACTGGTCCTGCTCGGAGACCACCTCGCTGCCCGGGCCGGCCGCCGCCGGCGCGGCGAACTCCGTCGTAGCCGGCAGCACGAGCGACATTCGCTGCTCGCCGGGCGGATAGCAGATGCTGCCCTCCTTGCAACCTTGATAACCGGCCGTCAGCTCGACGTCGGTGGCGGCGGGGCTCGCGCGCGCGAACGGGATCTTGATCTCGACGTAGTTGCGGTAGATCTCCACGTCGCCGAAGTTGTCGTCCGTGTGCGGCACGCCGGCCGGCAGCGTCGCTTCGCCCAGGCTGATGCGGCCGTCTACCGCGAACGTCAGCTTGTCGCGATAGAGGTAGTAGTCCGGAGCCACCTGCCAGGCGACCGTGAGCTCGTTCGGCTTGTCGAAGCGCGCATTCATCACGAACGCCTGATCGACGGGCAGAAGCTCGCCGGTGGCCGAAGCGTCGATGGCGCCGGGGCCCAGGAAGGGCGCCGGCGGCAGCTTCACCGTCGCCGTCCACTCCTGCGGCACGTAGCAGAGCCCGAAGTCGGCGCAGCCCTGGAGCTCGAGAACGAGATCGAAGCTCTCGGCATTCGCGCTGCGGCGATACGGAATCGCCACCTGGAACTCGCGGCGGAAGACCTCCTGCTCGCCGAAGAACTCGTCCGTGTGAATCTCGCCGCGCGGGAAGCGGGCGGCGCCGAGCGCAACGCCGGGCGTGCCGCTGCCGAAGCCGAACCGCGACCGGTAGGCATAGAAGCCGTCGCGGATGTCGAAGTCGAGGTACACGCGCTCGGCGTCGGCGCGCGCGGTATAGAGGAATACCTCGGCCGGGGGCGGCGGCTCCTCCGAGCCCTGGGCGCAGGCGACGCCGGCCGCTGCGAGCAGCCAGGCTCCGAGGATCCGTTGGGGCAAACGTGACGCGATCATGACGGCGTTAGTCCTTCGATTCGGCGACGGATTCCGCCACCCACGCGAGATAGTCGGCCCCGCCCGCCCGAACGGGCAGCGCGATCATCTCGGGCAGCTCGTACTTCGAGAGCTCCCGGATCGTCTGCTCGAGCGCGGCCAGCCGCGAGGCCGTGGTCTTGATGATCAACAGCGTCTCCCGATCGCGCTGAATTTCGCCCTTCCAGCGGTACGTCGAAGCCACATGACTCACGGCGTTCACGCAGGCGGCGAGGCGGCGCTCCACCAGCGCGTGGGCCAGCGCGCTCGCCTCCGCGTCGTTGCCGGACGTCGTCAAGACGACCATCGTCTCGCTAGTCACTGCGGCCCACCGCGAAGAATTCTGTCCTCATACGACAACCGGAAGGATAGCGATCGGTCGCGAACCCTGTCATGACTCCGCTCTCAGGCCCTTGCAATCCGCGTATCGATCCATATGATTAGCACTCACTTTGGCCGAGTGCTAACAATACCGCGCCGGCCAGCAAAATCCACGGTCAATCAAGTAGTTGAACAAGGGAGAGCAGCTATGAAACTTCGTCCCCTCCATGATCGCGTCGTGATCCGGCGCACAGAGGAAGAGCGCAAGTCCCCGGGCGGTATCGTGATTCCCGACACGGCGGCGGAAAAGCCGATCAAAGGCGAGGTTCTCGCTGTCGGCAAAGGGAAGATCCTCGAGAACGGCGAGGTGCGCCCCCTCGATCTGAAAAAGGGCGACCGGGTGCTGTTCGGCAAATACTCGGGCACCGAGGTGAAGGTCGACGGCGAAGATTTGCTGGTCATGCGTGAAGACGACGTCATGGCCGTCATCGAGAAATAACTCCCAACTCCCTCAAGCGATTTCACGTAATTCCAGGAGACTTCTGTCATGGCGACAGCAAAAGAAGTTCGTTTTTCCGATGACGCTCGGCAGCGCATGCTGAGAGGCGTCAACGTTCTCGCCAACGCGGTCAAGGTCACGCTCGGGCCCAAGGGCCGCAACGTCGTGCTCGAGAAGAGCTTCGGCGCGCCGACCGTCACGAAGGACGGCGTCTCGGTCGCGAAGGAGATCGAGCTCGAGGACAAGTTCGAGAACATGGGCGTGCAGATGGTGAAGGAGGTCGCCTCGCAGACTTCCGACGCCGCCGGTGACGGCACGACGACGGCGACGGTGCTCGCGCAAGCGATCTTCCGCGAGGGCCTGAAGTCGGTCGCGGCGGGCTTCAATCCGATGGACTTGAAGCGCGGCATCGACAAGGCGACGGGCGCGATCATCGACGAGCTGAAGAAGCTCTCGCAGCCCTGTAAGGACGACAAGTCGATCGCGCAGGTCGGCACGATCTCGGCGAACGCCGACGAGGAAATCGGCAAGATCATCGCCGAGGCGATGGCGAAGGTCGGCAAGGAAGGCGTCATCACGGTCGAGGAGGGCTCCGGCCTCGCGAACGAGCTCGACGTCGTCGAGGGTATGCAGTTCGACCGCGGCTACCTTTCGCTCTACTTCATCAACGATCAGGCCACGCAGTCGGCGCAGCTCGAGAACCCGCTGATCCTGATCCACGACAAGAAGATCTCGAACATCCGCGAGCTCCTGCCGCTGCTCGAGGCCGTCGCGAAGGCCGGCCGGCCGCTGCTCATCATCGCGGAGGACATCGAGGGCGAGGCGCTTGCGACGCTCGTCGTCAACAACATCCGCGGCATCGTCAAGGTCGCGGCCGTCAAGGCGCCGGGCTTCGGCGATCGGCGTAAGGCCATGCTGCAAGACATCGCGATCCTGACGGGCGGCCAGGTCATCTCCGAGGAAGTCGGCCTCTCGCTCGAGAAGGCGTCGATGAACGATCTCGGCGAGGCGAAGAAGGTCGTCGTCTCGAAGGAGAACACGACGATCATCGACGGCGCCGGCAAGAAGTCGGACATCAAGGGCCGCATCGATCAGATCAACAAGGAGATCGAGGAGTCCACGTCCGATTACGACCGCGAGAAGCTCCAGGAGCGCGTCGCGAAGCTCGCGGGCGGCGTCGCCGTCATCAAGGTAGGCGCGGCCACCGAGGTCGAGATGAAGGAGAAGAAGGCGCGCGTCGAGGACGCGTTGCACGCCACGCGTGCGGCCGTCGAAGAAGGCGTCGTGCCGGGCGGCGGAGTCGCGCTGATTCGCGCGCTGAAGGGCATCGCGAACCTCCAGGGCGCCAACGAGGACCAGAACGTCGGCATCAACATCCTGCGCAAGGCGATCGAGGAGCCGCTGCGCCAGATCGTCGCGAACGCCGGTACGGACGCGTCCGTGGTGCTCAATGCCGTCATGAACGGCAAGGGCAACTACGGCTTCAACGCGGCCACGGGCGAGTACGGCGACCTGGTGAAGATGGGCATCATCGATCCGACGAAAGTCACGCGGCTGGCGCTCCAGAACGCGGCTTCCGTCGCGGGCCTCTTGCTGACGACCGAGGCGATGATCGCCGAGGCGCCGAAGCCGGAGAAAGAGGCTGCCGCGCCGCATGGCCACGGCGGCATGGACGGCATGATGTAACGCTCTCGAGCCCTGGCGCTCGAATCGAAAGCCCCGCCTCGTGCGGGGCTTTCTTTTGGCCGTGCGGCCGGCAGAGCGCACCCACTCGGAGGTGACGCCCCCTACGCGCCCGGCGGCGTGAGAGGGCGGCGGGGGGTAATCCCGCGCCCTACTCGCTTCACGGCGTGCGTTGAGGCGTTCAGCGGTCGACGCGCGAAATGGCGGCCAAGAGGTCGTTCTTCGCCTTGGCGAGCGCATTGGCGGCCTCTTGCTCGGCCGCGAGCTCCTCGGCGGATGGCTGCTGTCCGGCCTGTCGAAGCGCGGCGTTCGCCTGCGCGATCTTCCGGTAGGCATCCCGGTGAGTCCGATAGCGCAGCCGGAGGATGCTGAAGCGGCCCGTCTCGCCCATGACGACGGATACTGTCACCTTCTGCCCCCCAACAACGACCCCTGGAACACATCCGGCAGCGAAAACTGTTTCTAGGCCTCTGCCGATTGCACGCTGCGGCTTTCGCGCGGTCCTCCGTCGATCCCGGCTCGCTGCGAGCAGGTGCCGCCGCTAACTGTCACGCCGAGCGGAGAATCGCCATCATTGACGGCGTGCTTCGAGGGGAAAGGAGCGTGAGGATCGCCGGCAAAGCCGCTGCGGCCGCGGCCACGTTGCTCTTCGCTTCGGGCGCCGCTGCCCAAGCGCGCGGCGAGAGCGCGGCGCGCGGTGCGCCGCTTCTGCGCGAGCTGCCGCACCCGGTCGGTGCCACGGCGCAGCTCACGGAATATCTCGCCCAGTATCCCGTCGTGGGGCCCTTCCGACTCCGGCTGCGCCGCGACGACGGCGTCGAGATCGTCGAAGTGGGCACGGCATTCGACGGCGCCGTTCCGCCCGGCATCGAGCCCTTGGCCGTCGACCTGTTCACCACGAAAGACTTCTACGAGGATCGCGAGCTCTGGAGCGACCCGCGCTATTTCCGCTGCAACAGCGGCTTGGCGATCGAGCAGCAGCGCGGGGCGAGCAACTTCAGTCTGCGCACGCTCGAGGGCGAGTCGGCGGCGACCGCGGCTTGGGGCCATTGCGACCGCGATTACCCGCGCGAGGCGATCGTGAGCCCGTATCCGTTCACGACGGCCGAAGCGCACTACGAGGCACTCCGCGCCGAAGCGAAGGCGCGCGGCGGGCCGACGAAGCACACGTACGCGACCTTGCCCGTCGAATGGAACGGGCGCTACGGCGGCATCTCGCTCGAGATGGCGTTCGGCACCTGGTACGGGATGCTTTGGAACCAGATCCCGACGATCCTTTCGCTCTTGACCGACGAATATCAGACGCGCCTCGTGCAGCAGCTCTTCCACGAGGGCAACACGAACGCCGCGCAATGGCCCGGCATGTACTGCTGGCCCGAAGGGTTCATGCGCCGCTTTCACTTCGCCGGCACGGGCGAGCACCGGATCATGCTGACGCCGACGCTCGTGCAGATCCTGACGTCGTCGTCGGGCAACTTCATCACGCACATCCACGTCGGCCGCGAATTCGACAAGAGCGGCACTGTGCCGCGGCTCGGCGCCGACGTGCCGCGGTGGTACGGCGAGACGATCGGCTTTTGGGACGGCGACGCGCTGATCACGTGGACGTCGAACGTGCAGGGCTGGACGTCGCACGGTCTCTACGAGTTCTCGAGCAAGCTCCAGACGATCGAGATCTATACGCCGAATCGCGATGCCACGGGAGCGTTCACTGGGCTGCGCCACGAGACGATCTTTTACGACCCCGAGGCACTGGTAGAGCCGGTGCGCATCGTGCGCAACTTCGTGAAGCTCGGCGATTTCGACAAGGGCGAGCCGTACGTCTTCCCGGAATGCCTTCAGACGATCTACCCGATCAAAGGCCGCGCGACTCCGGTGGCGCCGCCGAGCGTCATCGAGTACGAGGTGCCCGACATGTACGGACGCCCATGGGCGCAGATCTGGGAGAAGTACTTCGAGGCCGGCATGCAGAAGCCGGCCGAGGGCGACGACATCTTCAGCTTCGAATAGCCGGCGGCGCGGCGCGTTCGAGCGCCCCGCCGCGCCGCGCGCCGCTCACTGCTCCTGGTTGGGATACCAGAACTGTAGGTGGCAGCCCTCGCACGCCTCGTCGATCGCGCCGCCGACTTCCGTGATCTTGTCGGTATCGCGTGCATCGACGGCCGCGAGCGCCTGCATCGCCGTCGCGTGCAGCGCGGTGGCATGCGCCACCCATGAGGGATGCTGCTGCATGATCAGCGCCTCGATCTCGGCGGGCTGAAGCTCGACGTCCGGGTTCTCGGACTCCGTGCCCAGCGGCGCCGCGTGCCGCCCCGGCACGACGAGCGCGTTCGTAATCTCGGCGAGCGTGATGGCCGCGCCGCGCAGCTTCGCCCAGTCGTCGTCTGTCTCCGGCTTGGTCTCGATGAGACCTTGCGCGGTGACGTTGACGCCGACCGCGTCCCATAGCATCTGCGCCGCCGGCATGACGACCGACTCCATGATCTCGGCAACCGAGATGTCCGCGCTGAGCCCCGGCGTGTCGCCATCGGCCGCGGAGCCGCTGACGGACCAGAAAGCGGCGGCCGCGCAGGCCGGCGCCAGTAGCCACCCATGAGCTATGCGTCGCATGGCTGTGCCTCCAAAAACCGATCGGCTCGAGTATGCGCCGCCGCGCGGCTCGCGAACGTGTGCGCGACATTACGGTCCGGTAATGTTAGGCCCGTGAAGCTTGTACGCCCCGCCGATCTTCCTGTGGCGCTCGACGAGCGCTTTGCGCGCGTCGCCGAGCGGCTCGAGGACTTCGACGTCGAGTTGCCGAGCGCGGCCGCCAACTCCGCCGCGCGCGTCGCCGTCGTCAGCGACTTCGTGGCCGGCGTTTTGCTGCGCCACGGGCAAGCGCTCTGCGAGCGGCTCGCGGACAGCGCTCCGCTCGATGCGGACCGCGTCCGCGCTCGACTCGCGCTCGGCGGCCGCACGGAGCCGGAAGCACTCGCTGCGCTGCGCCGCGTTCGCCAGGTGGAGATGGCGCGCATTGCGTGGCGAGACTTGACCGGGCTCGCGGAGCTCGATACGACGCTCGCCGACGTGTCGTTGCTGGCCGAGACGCTGATCGAAGAGGCGTTGAGCTACGCCGCAGACAGCCTCGAGCCGCGCCTCGGCCGCCCGCGCGACGAGGGCGGCGAGGAGCTGCCGTTGCTCGTGCTCGGCATGGGCAAGCTCGGCGGCGGCGAGCTGAACTTCTCGTCCGACGTGGACTTGGTGTTCTTGTATCCGGACGGCGTCGCGGCGGGCAGCGTCGCTGTCGAGCCCGAGACGTACTACCTGCGCTTGGGACAGCTCTTGATCCGGCTGCTCGACCAGCGCACCGAGGACGGCTTCGCGTATCGCGTCGACATGCGCCTTCGGCCATTCGGCGCGAGCGGGCCGTTGGTCGTCGGGCTCGGCGCTTTCGAAGCGTACCTCCAGGGGCACGGGCGCGATTGGGAGCGCTATGCGTACGTGAAGGCGCGACTCTTGACGGGCCGCCGGTTCGTCCGGGACGTGTTCGACCACGTGCTGACGCCGTTCGTCTACAGGCGCTACCTCGACTACGGCGTGTTCGACGCGTTGCGCCAGATGAAGCGCCTCATTGCGCAAGAGGTCGCGCGCAAGGACATGGCCGGGAACGTGAAGCTCGGCCCCGGCGGCATCCGCGAGATCGAGTTCATCGTGCAGGCGTTTCAAATCGTGCGCGGCGGACGTGCGCCCGAATTGCGCGCGCGCTCGTTGCTCGAGGTGCTGCCGCGCCTCGTCGGAGACCGGCAGCTCTCGGCGAGCACCGTCGCGGGGCTCGAGGGTGCGTATCGCTATCTCCGCACGGTCGAGAACCGCATCCAGGCCATGACCGACGCCCAGACGCACGAGCTGCCGATCGCTCCCGAGGAGCGCGCCCGGCTCGCGTACGCGCTCGACGAGCCGAGCTGGGCCGCGCTCGAGGAGCGACTGCGCCGCCAGCGCGCCCTCGTCGAGGCCGAGTTCGAGCGCATCGCATGGGACGCCGGCGGTCCGAGCGGCGCCGAGACGGACCCGCTCGCCGCCGCGTGGCAGTCGGGCGACGCGGCCGCGCTGCTCGCCGCCACGCCGCTCGACGGCGACAAGCACGCCCTCGAGCTCGTCGAGGATTTGCGCCACGGCGGGCTCTATCAGCGCATGGACGAGGTCGGCCGGCAGCGCTTGTCGGCCGTCATGATCCGCACGCTGCACGCGCTACCGGGCCGCAAGTCGCCGGCCAAGTGCCTCGAGCGCGTGTTGCCCGTGTTTCGCGCCGTCGGCCGCCGCAGTGCCTATCTGGCGCTGCTCAACGAGAATCCCGCGGCCCTCGAGCGGCTGCTCGACCTCGTCGGCGAGAGCTCGTGGCTCGCGCGGCAGATCGCGGAGCAGCCGCTGCTGCTCGACGAGCTGCTCGACGCGCGCGTCTTCGACGCGCCGCCGACGCGCGAGGAGCTCGCGGCCCTGCTCGCTCGGCAGACTCGAGACGTGGCCGAGGGCGACATCGAAGCGATGCTCGACGCGATCCGCGTGTTCCAGCGCACGGCGATTTTCCGCATCGCCGTCGCGGACCGTCTCGGCTCGCTGCCGCTCATGAAAGTGAGCGACCGGCTCACGGACACCGCAGAGCTCGTGCTCGATTACGCGCTGTGCACGGCATGGCGCGAGCTCGCGGCCAAGTACGGCACGCCGCGCTGCGGTCCGCCGCCGCGCGACGCGGGTTTCGCCGTCATCGGCTACGGCAAGCTCGCGGGACTCGAGCTCGGCTACGGCTCCGATCTCGATCTCGTGTTCTTGCACGATTCCTCCGGCGCCGAGCAGGAGACGGACGGCGATCCGCCGCTCGACAACGAGCGGTTCTTCGCGCGGCTCGTGCAGCGGCTCATTCATTTCCTGACGATCCAGACGAGCTCGGGCCGGTTGTACGAGGTCGACACGCGCCTGCGCCCGAGCGGCCGCTCCGGCCTGCTCGTGACGAGCCTCGAAGGCTTCCGGCATTACCAAATGCACGACGCCTGGGTCTGGGAGCATCAGGCGCTGCTGCGCAGCCGCGCGCTCGCCGGCTCGCCGCAGGTTTGCAGCGCATTCGAGGCGATCCGCCGCGAGGTGCTCGTCTCGCACGTCGATCGCGCGAAGCTCAAGAGCGAGGTCGTCAAGATGCGGCACCGAATGCGCACGGAGCTCTCGCTCTCGAAGCCCGGCTTCTTCGACTTGAAGCAGGACTTAGGGGGCATCGCGGACATCGAGTTCCTCGTCGACTACTGGGTGCTCGCGCACTCGGGCGAGCATCCGCAGCTCGTCGAGTTTCCCGACAACATCCGCCAGCTCGAGGCGCTGGCGCGCGCGGGTGTCGTGCCCGAGGAGCGCTGCCTCGAGCTCAAGGACGCCTACCTCGCCTTGCGACGGCGCGTCCACGAGCTGGCCCTCGACGACGGCGGGCGGGTGGTGCCCGACGGGGAGCTCAAGGCCGTTCGCGCGCTCGTGAGCGCCGTCTGGCACGAGGTGTTCGCCGGCGCCGCCGGCGAGGGCGAACGAGCCGGCGCGCCGGTATAATCGCCGCCTCTCGTGGGTAGGAGAGCGCAGAGTGCGGCAGCGTCACGGTAACGTGCAGGAAAATTTGAGGCCGGCCAACGCGGAGCGCGTATACACGGTCACGCGCGCGGACCTTCCGCTGCATTGCCCGCTGCCGAGCATGTATTTGTGGAATTCCCACCCCAAGGTGTATTTGCCGATCGAAGCGACCGGAGAGGCGAAGTGCCCCTACTGCAGCGCGACGTATCGTCTCGTCGAGGGCGACGCGCGCTAGCCGGCCGCCCGCCGCCATGATCGTCGTCACCGGCGGAGCCGGCTTCATCGGGAGCAACCTCGTCCGCGAGCTGAACGCCCGAGGCCGGGACGACGTCATCGTCGTCGACGACATGAGCGATGGCCGCAAGTTCGCAAACCTCGTCGGCTCGAAAGTGGCCGACTACTTCGACAAGGATGGGTTTCTCGATCGGCTCGAGGCCGGCGACCTCGGCAAGCTCGACGCCGTGTTCCATCAAGGCGCGTGCGCCGTGACGACCGAGTGGAACGGCCGCTACATGATGGAGACGAACTATCGTTACTCCGTCGAGCTCTTCGAGCACTGCTTCGAGAACAAGGTGCCGTTCATCTATGCGTCGTCGGCGGCCGTCTACGGCGCGAGCACGACGTTCAACGAGAACGACCCGGCCGTCGAGCGGCCGCTGAACGTCTACGGTTATTCGAAGCTGCTGTTCGATCGCTACGTGCGGCGGCGCCTCGAAGCCGGGCGGCGCGGACGGCGATCGAAGCGCCGCGTTCCCGTCGTCGGGTTGCGGTACTTCAACGTGTACGGGCCCGGCGAAGCGCACAAGGGCGCAATGGCGAGCGTCGCGTTTCACTTGCACGGCCAGGTCGCGGCGTCGGGCGAGGCGCGTCTCTTCGAAGGCAGCGGCGGCTACGCGGCCGGCGAGCAGCGGCGCGACTTCGTGCACGTCGGCGACGTCGTCGACGTGAATCTCTGGTTCTTCGAGCACGGCAAGGCGAGCGGCGTGTTCAACGTCGGCACGGGCGCGAGCGCGACGTTCAACGACGTCGCAAACGCAATCATCGCGTGGCACGGCACGGGACGCATCCGCTACGTCCCGTTCCCCGAGGAGCTGAAGGCGCGTTATCAGAGCTTCACCGAAGCCGACATCACGGCCCTGCGCGCCGCCGGTTATTCGCGCGCGTTCCGCGACGTTCGCGCGGGCATCAATGACTACCTCGACGCGCTCGGCCACGCCACGTGACGGCCGCGGACAAAGTGCTCGTCGTCGGCCCTTCGTGGGTGGGCGACATGGTGATGGCGCAAGCGCTGTACAAGCTGATCAGGCAACGGAGCCGCGCCGCGGAGATCCACGTCGTGGCGCCGCCGTGGTCGCTGCCCGTGCTCGAGCGCATGCCCGAAGTCGCGCGCGGCATCGAGCTCGCCGTCGGGCACGGCGAGCTCGGGCTCGGCCGACGCTGGGCCCTCGGGCGG
>JBBIJV010000092.1:0-13143 GCA_037445815.1 Rhodospirillaceae bacterium | reverse complement strand
CCCGCCCCTCCGACCCTGCCTCACTTCGACTCGCGGGGTCCCTCCCCGCGACGCACGCGCGCTCCCTCGCCCTTACTGGAGCAGCGCCAGCACGCTCTGCGGAGCGGTGTTGGCTTGCGCCAGGATCGCCACGCCGGCCTGCTGGAGGATCTGCGCCTTCGTCAGCGCCGCCGTCTCGGCCGCGAAATCCGCGTCGAGAATGCGGCTGCGCGACGCCTCGAGGTTCTCGCTGACCGCCGACAAGCTCTGGATCGTCGACTCGAAGCGGTTTTGGATGGCGCCGAACGTGCTGCGCAGGCTGCTGACGCTCGTGAGCGCCGCGTCGACGCGCTGCATCACGTTGTTCGCGCCGGACACGGTCAAGACGTTGACCGCGGCCAAAGTCGTCGTGTCCTTAGCGAGCGTCACGTTCGCTGTGGCGAAGCCGAGGATCGTACCGTCACCCGTCAGAATGATGTTGTCCGCCGCCGTGAGCGTGAGCGTGCCACCGTTGACCGCAGCGGCAACCGTGCTGTAGGCGGACGCGTCCGCGATCGTCGTCGACAGCGTTCCATCGCGATACGTCACGCCGTTCACCGTCGAGCTGCCGCCGGCACCGGCCGTAATGCCGCCGCCCGCCGCACCGCCGAAAGCCTGCGCGATGTTGATGTCGCGGCCGTCCGCGGCTGACAGGCGCAAGTCCGTGCCCGTCAGCGTCGCGGTCACGCCGGTCACCGAGGACTGGCCGTTGATCGCATCGGCGATCTGCTGAGCCGTCAAGACGCCGTTCGTGTTTTGGTTGTAGCTCGCGAAAACATCCTGGCCGTTGATGCGCAGGCTGTACGTATCGCCCGCCGCGGTGCCCGTCGTGGCGCCGATACCGAACTCGATGTTGTTCGTCGCCAGCACGCTCAAGCCCGGAACGCTGGCCGAGTTGATCGCGCGCGCCTTCGCTTCGGCGCTGCCGACCGACTGACCGGCCTGCGCGCCCTGCGTGGCGAGACCGATCGTACGCGCGGCCAGCGAGCCGACCTGAATCGTGCCGGAGCCCGTCAGGTTCGCGGTAGTCACTTCGACCGACGATGTGCCTGTGGCGATCTGGCCGATCTGGCTTGCCTTGACGCCGCGGCTCAGATTAACGGTGATCGTCTCGCCGACGTTCGCGCCGACTTGGAACGTGGCCGTCCCGAACGTGCCATCAAGGACCTTCTGGCCGTTGAACGAAGTCTGCGCACCGATGCGCTCGATCTCGGCGAGCCGCTGCTGCACTTCCTGGTCGAGAGCCGCACGGTCGGAGGCGCTATTCGAGGCGTTCGCCGCCTGCACGGCGATCTCGCGGATGCGCTGGAGGTTGTTCGTGAGCTCGCCGAGCGCGCTTTCCGCCGTTTGGGCCAACGAAATGCCGTCGCTCGCGTTGCGGACGGCCTGATTCAAGCCGCGAATTTGCGTGGTGAAGCGGTCCGTGATGGCGAGACCGGCGGCGTCGTCCTTCGCGCTGTTGATGCGCAGACCCGACGACAGGCGCTGCAATGCCGTCGCCAACTGCGACTGCGAGGTCGACAGGTTGCGCTGCGCGTTCAGCGACAGCACGTTGGTGTTGATCACTTGAGCCATTGCGTACTCTCCTAAAGGTTGTTTGCCAGACGGCCGTCATTGGCCACTCGCGACCGAGCCGCCGTCCGGCGAAAGCTCTGTCGTCTTGGCCACCTGTATCGGGCGGAGGACGGGTTCCTTTAGGGAGCGATCTGAGACCTGGGTCACGCGCAGCGGACGGCGCCAGGCCCGCGGATGTGACGCAATGCTAAATATATTTGAATAGCGACAGGTTCTGTGCGCGCGCGAACGCCTGCTGCGCGGCCTCGAGCCCGAACAGCTCCTGCGACAAACGGCTCAACGCTTCCGCATAGTCCAGGTCGCGCACCGAAGACAAGGTCGTGCTGAGATGCACGGCGAAATCCGCGTTCAGGGATTCTTGCTGGTCGAGGGCGCGCACGCGCGCACCGATCTCGCCGCGCGCCTCGACGAGGCGCGCCAACGCGTTGTCCAGATCGGTCAACCGTTGACCCACGTTGCTGTGCAGTCGCGCCCGGTCGGCCGGATTTCCCGCGGGGGACTCGACGGCGGCGATTAGCCGGTCGAGCGTTGAAAAGACATCGCGCTGCGCGCTCGGCGTCACCGTGAAGGTGTCCCCGGCCGCCGGCGTACCGTCGATGCGCATCTCGATGCCGGCGAACGTGAGCGACTGGGACGGCGCGAATGTGCCGGACGCGATCAGCGCGTTCGCGCCGTTGCGCACCTCGTAGCTCGTGGGCGTTAGAAAGGTCACGGTGTAGGTATCCGGCGCCCAAGCGGCGGGATTCACGACGCTGCTCGTGCCGAGCGTGCCGGTGCCCGTGTTCGCCGCGCCCACTCCGAGCACGAACGTGCCGTTGCCTTCGGGTATGCCCTGAAACACGGCGGCGCCCGAGTCGTTGATCGCGACGAAGCGGCTGTCGCTGATCTGTAGCGCGCGCTGCCCCTGGTCGCCGTTGTAAACGATGCTGCCGTCGGCCGCGATCGTGAAGGGCGTCGTCGCCTCGCTATAGCCTGCGAACAGGTGCCGGCCGTCGACGTCCGTGGTGTTGGCAATCGCGAGCAACGCCGCGCGGTGCTCAGCGATCTCGCCGGCAATCAGCTGCCGATCCGCCTCGCTGGCGGTGCTGTTGTTCGCTTGCAGCGTGAGCTCTCGAATCCGTTGCAGAGTGCCGACGGCCACGCTCAGCGCCTCTTCCTCGAGCCCGAGCTGGTGCCGGGCGAACCCGACGTTCGCCTGGTACTGGTCGAGCCGCGCGAGCGACGAATCGAGATGGGCCACGCGCGCCGCCGCGACGGGATCGTCGGACGGCGTGTTGATCCGCAATCCGGTCGAGACCTGCTTCTGCGTCTCGAGCACGCGCCGCCGCGCGTCGTCCATGGCCGCGAGAAACGCCGAGCGTAGCGTGTCGTTGCTTATGCGCATGGCTCACCGCAACAAGGTGTTCATGAGGGTCTGGAAGAGGCTGTCCGATACCTGCATCACGCGAGCGGCCGCTTGGTAGAGCTGCTCGAACTTGAGCATATCGGCCGCTTCCTCGTCGAGGTTCACCCCGCGCACGGATTCGAGCCGGTCCTGGTTCTGCCGGAACACGAGCTGCTGCACGTCGCGCTGGTTCGTGGCTTCCGCCGTCCGCGAGCCGACGCTCGTGATCATGCCGGCCGCCGCGTCCTGGAGGCTGATCTCGCCGTTGAACACGCTGCCGTGGAAACGATCGATCAGCGTCTGGATGTTGCGGTTGTCGCCGGTGCCGCCGGTGTTCGCCTGAATCACGAACTGATCCCCGGCTGCCGGCGTGCCCGTGATCTGCACGCGCGTGCCGTTCACATCGATGTTCGCGCCGGGCGTGTACGCGAGCGGCGGGCCGCCGTTGATCGTGTACGTCGTGGCGTTGACGAACGCGATCGTGCTCGTCGCGAGCAGATTGGGGTTCGTGGCATCGACGACCTGCCCCGCCGAGATGCTCGCGGTGCCCGTGTTCGCGAGTGCGGCGATCGTGCGCGTCGGCGCGGCGGCCGCAACGTCGGCCGGCCGCGTCACGAGCAGCGAGACCGTGCCGGCCGCGTGCTCGAGCGGCTTCACGTAGAACTGATCGCCCGCGGCCGGTGTGCCGGCGACGACGATGCTGATGCCGTTCGCCACGAACGGGCTCGCGCCCGTGCCGGCACCGCTCATCGGCACCACTGCGCCGTTGTCGACGCGCTGCAGCGTGTAGGCCGTGCCGTCGAACGTGAGCCGATAGCTCGTCGGCTCGAGCGCTGCCACGCCCGTAATCGTCACGGTGAGCGACCCCGAGCCCGTATTGCCGGCGGCCGCGAAGGTTTGCGGGGCGCCGATCGAGAAGAAATCGCCGCCGAGCTGGCCCTCGGCGTCCATGCCGCTGCGGTGCACGGCGTTCACGGTGGCCACGAGCCCCACGGCGATGCGCCCGAGCTCGGAGCGTGCCGGCGCCAGCATCTCGCGGTTGAAGTCGATGACGCCACCGAGCTCGCCGCCCGTGATGAACTGCGTGACGTTGACGGCCGGGCCGATCCCGCGGATCACGACTTGCGGCTCAAGCGGATCCGCCGTGCCCGGCGTCACCTCGACCTTCGCGGACTCCCCACCGATGACGAGCACTTGCCCGGTGCCGATGAACACGCTCGTCGTGCCGTCGCGCTGCTCCGAAGCCGTGACGTGCACGAGCTTCGCGAGCTCCTCGAGCAGGCGGTCGCGCTTGTCGAGCAGATCCGAGGGGCCCGGCCGTCCCGCCGCCGTGCCGGCCGCGATCAGCTGACGGTTGATCTCGGCGAGATCGGCGCCGAGCGCCGTGATGCGGCCGGCGGACTGCGTCATCCGCGTGCGCACTTCGTTCGCGAGCTCGGCGAGCCGCTGGTCCATCGCCTCGAAGCGCGCGACGAGGTTGCGCGCTTCGCTCAAGAGCGCTTGCCGGCTCGAAGTCGACGACGGATCGTTCGCCACGTCCTGTAGCGCGTTCGCGAACGCTTGCAGCGTCGCCGTGAGCCCCGTCTCGGTTCCGGCGAGCAGATCGTCGAGGGAGCCCGCCAGCGAGACGAAGGCGTCGGCGCGGTAAAAGCCGCCCGCAGCCGTGCGCACCTGCTCGGCGAGGATGCCGTCGGTGAGCCGCCGCGTGGCCGCGACGTCGACGCCCGTCCCGACGAAGCCCACGCCCAAGCGCTCCGCGGCGCGCTCGGACAGCTCGACGCGCTGCCGGCTGTACCCGGGTGTGCTCGCGTTCGCAACGTTGTTGGCGGTCGTCGTCAGCGCGCGTTGCTGCGCGAGCAGCGCCGAGAGGCCGATGTTCAAGATGTCCGCCATGGGCGCTCCGAATCAGATACTCAAGGCGCGGGCGGCAGGTCGATGCCGCGCAGCGCTTGCGTGAGGCGATCTCCGTGATAAATCGCGAGCCACTTGTCGGCGTAAACCGGGTCCGTCGCGTAGCCAGCGTTCGTCACCGCGCGGGCGTACGCCTCCGCGTCTCCGGCGTTCGCGAGCGCGTCGGCATAGCGGCGCGCCGTCGAGATCAGCTCGACGTAATCGGCGAAGCTCTCCGCCGTGCTGCCGTAGGCCCTGAAGCGCTCGCGCTTCGGCGCCGTCACGCCGTCCTCGTGCTCGAGCGTCCAGCGCTCGACCGCCGCACCGGACCACGCCGCTCGGGCTTTGATGCCGAACAAGTTGTTGCCGGCCCCGGCGGTACCGTTCTGCGCCACGCTGCGGCCCCAGCCCGTCTCGAGCGCGGCTTGCGCGAGCAGTAGGCGCGGCTCGACACCCAGCGCTGCGGCAGCCTCCTTCGCTTCGGGCAGCAACGCCGTCACGAACTCAGCCGGCGTCGGATCGGCCGGCAGATCGTTGGATCGTTCACCGGCAACCGCCGCGAGGCTCGCCGGCAAGCGGTGCGGGAACTCCGCCGTGGCGGCGGGTGCTTGCGAGCGTACGGTCGGATCTGCGACGGCGTGCGGCACGCCCGGCTCGAGTGCACGCGGAGCGCGCGGCGCAGGCGGCTGCGGCACGGAGTCTCGGCCGCCGAGCTGCTGCACGAGCATTTTCGCGAAGCCGAAGCCGCCGCTCTTCGCGAGCTCGAGCGCGACTTGCCGGTCCATGAGCTCGAGGTACTGCTCGGTCTCGCCGCCGTCGAAGATCCCTTCACCCAAGCTCGCGCTGCGCGCGCTCTCGAGCATCATGCCGATGAAGAGCGCCTCGAACTGAACGGCCACGTCCGCGAGCGCGCTCGGGTCGTCACGCTCGGCGCGCCGCCGCAGGTCGCTCAACCCCGCGAGGTCGACGGCATTCGGCGGTAGGGCAACGTTGGCCATGCGCCGGCGGCTCTTCAGATCACGATGAGCTGCGCACGCAGCGCGCCGGCTTCGCGCAGCGCTTCGAGGATCGCCACGAGGTCGCCCGGCGCGGCGCCCACTGAGTTCACGGCCTCGACGATGTCGTTCAGGCTCGTTCCGGGCTCGAACAGGAACATGCGGCCGTCGCCCTGCTCGACGTCGATGTCGGACTGGCCGACGACGACCGTATCGCCGCGGCCGAACGCGTTCGGCTGGCTGACGAGCGCCGTCTCCGTGATGCGCACCACGAGCGAGCCGTGCGCCACGGCCGCCGGCGTCACCCGCACGTTCGAGCCGATCACTACCGTGCCCGTGCGCGAGTTGACGATGACCTTCGCCGCGGCCGCAGCGGGCTCGACCTCGAGGTTCTCGATGTGCGAGAGGTACGCGACGCGCTCGGATTCGCCGGCCGGTGCGCGCACGCGGATCGAGACGGCGTCGATCGTCTCGGCCGTGCCGGCGCCGAGCGACGCGTTGATCGATTCCGTGAGCCGGGCCGCCGTCGTGAAGTCCGGCGAGTTCAAGTTTAGGATCAACGAGTCGGCCGTGCCGAGCGAGGTCGGCACCATGCGCTCGACCGTGGCGCCGTTCGGCACGCGGCCCGTGCTCGGTACGTTGACCGACACGCGCGAGCCGTCGTCGCCTGAGACGCCGAACCCGCCGACGACGAGATTGCCCTGCGCGAGCGCGTAGATCTGCCCGTCGGCGCCGCGCAGCGGCGTCATGAGCAGGCTGCCGCCGCGCAGACTCTGCGCATTGCCGAGCGACGAGACCGTCACGTCGATCGTCTGGCCGGGCTTCGCGAACGGCGGCAGCGTGGCCTGCACCGTCACGGCCGCGACGTTGCGAAGCTGCGGGTTCACGTTGTCGGGCACGAGCACGCCGAGCTGCGCGAGCATGTTCTTGACGGCCTGGATGGTGAACGGCGTCTGGCTCGTCTGGTCGCCCGTGCCGTCGAGGCCCGTGACCAAGCCGTAGCCGACGAGCTGGTTCGCGCGAACGCCGGCCACGGTGGCGAGGTCCTTGATGCGCTCGGCGCTCGCCGCGAACGGAGCCAGGGCGATCGCGAGCGCGGCGATAACGAGACGCAGTGAAGCGATGTTCATTCGCGAGCTCCGGATCAGAACGGGAACCACGGCGAGTTGAAGAACCGCGTGAGCCAGCCTGGGCGATTCGTCGCCGCGAGCGTGCCTCGGCCGCTGTAAGTGATCGAAGCATCGGCCACCTTCGTCGAAAGCACGGTGTTCTGCGGACCGATGTCGACGGGCCGAACGATGCCTTCGAGACGGATGAACTCCTCGCCCTGATTGATCGTGATGAGCTTCTCGCCACGCACCAGCAGGTTGCCGTTCGGCAGCCGCTCCGCGACCGTCACGGTAATACTGCCGTCCAAGCGATTGCTCTGGCTCGAGTCGGCCTGACCGTCGAAGCTTGCATCGCTCGACATCTCGTTGTTCAGGATCGGCGTGCCGTTCGAGGTGATCGGCCGCCCGGCGAAGATCGGCAGGCCCGTGTCGACACTGCTGCCGCGAGCTGTCGACGTGCTCGATTCTTTCGAAGCGTTCGTCCGCTCGACGAGCAGGATCGTGAGAATGTCGCCAACGGCGCGCGCGCGCAGATCCATGAACAGATCGAAGCTGCCGGCCGGGTTGTAGATCGTGCCCGGTGCAGCGGGCGCGGGCACGTAGACGACTTCGGGACTGCGATAGCGGTCGTCGCGAGGTGCATCGGCGGTTTCCGGCCCGTGCGCGCACGCCTGGAGCGCCAGCGCGACGAGCAGCGGTGCAAAGCGTTTGAGCATCGATCGGCTCCTACAAGCTGTTGGTCAGATGCTGGAGCATCTGGTCGGCCGTCTCGATGGCGCGCGAGCTCATCTCGTAGGCGCGTTGCGTCTCGATCATCGAGACGAGCTCTTCGACGACGTTGACGTTCGAGGTCTCGAGCGCGCCCTGCATCAGCGTGCCCAGGCCGTTCAGTCCCGGCGTGCCGGGCTGAGGCGGGCCGCTCGCCTGCGTCTCGGCGTAGAGGTTCTCGCCGCGCGGCTGCAAGCCCGCGGGGTTCACGAAGTCGGTGAGCTGCAACGAGCCGACCTGCACGGCGTCGCTCTGACCCGGCGGGATCGCCGAGACGGTGCCGTCCAAGCCGATAGTGACGGCGGAGGCCCCCGCCGGAATCGTGATGGCGGGCTGCACGGTGTAGCCGCTCGACGTCACGAGCTGGCCGTCGGCGTTGACCTGGAACGTGCCGTCGCGCGTGTACGCCTGGCTGCCGTCGGGCAGCAGGATCTCGAAGAACCCGCGGCCGTTCACGGCGACGTCGAGCTGGTTGCCCGTCGTGATGATGTTGCCCTGCGAGAACTGCCGGTCCGTCGAGACCACGCGCACGCCCGTGCCCAAGTTGAGCCCCGTCGGCGCTTCTGTTTGCTGCGACGTGAGGCCGCCGCTCTGTACGACGTTCTGATAGAGCAGATCCTCGAACATCGCGCGCTGCCGCTTGTAGCCCGTCGTGTTGACGTTCGCCAAGTTCTGCGACACGACGGTCATGCGCGTCTGCTGCGCTTCGAGGCCCGTCTTCGCGACCCAGAGTGATTCCATTGCGATTGCTCCTAGCCGACGTTAGCGAGGTCCGCGGCGCGCGCGGCGTTCTGATCCGCCGTTTGCATCATGCGTACCGCGACTTCGAATTGCCGTTGAAACTCGATCATGTCGACGAGCGTCGACGCGATGTTCACGTTGCTCGTCTCGATGAAGCCGGACGCGACCCTGACGTTGGCGTCGGGCTCGACTTCGGCTCCGTCCGCCGCCTCGACCAGTCCGTCGACGCGCTTGCCGAGCCGGTCCGCCTCGGGGTTCACGAGCTTGAGCCGCCCGACTTGCGCGAGCGTCTCGGGCCCCTGCCCTTGCGGCACGATCGAGATCGTGCCGTCGGCCGCGATGGCGATTTGCGTGTACGGCGGCACGGCCAGCGGGCCGTTGTCGCCGAGAACGAGCTCGCCGCGCTCCGTCTCGAGCAAGCCGACGGCGTTCACTTTCAAGCTGCCGCCGCGCACGTAGGCTTCGGCGCCGTCGCGCGAGCGCACGGCGAGCCAGCCGTCGCCGTCGATTGCGACGTCGAGCACCTCGCCCGTCTGCACGAGCGCGCCCTCGCTGCGGTCGAAGCCGACGCCCGTCGCCACGGTATTGACGCGGCTCGCATAGCCGGGACCCGTGACGGCCCGCGCCTCGAACCGCGCGAGGTCCGCACGGAAGCCCGTCGTCGAGACGTTGGCCAGGTTGTGCGAGACGAGCGCCTGCGCCTGCATGAGCTGCTTGGCGCCCGTCATCGCTACGTACAACAGTCGGTCCACGTTTCGCGCCCTCTAGCGGACTAACGCCCGATTAGCGGATGTTGATGATCGTTTGCGTGACTTGATCGGCCGTCGAGATCATCTGCGCGTTCGCCTGGAAGTTGCGCTGCGCCGTGATCATGTTGACGAGCTGCTCGGTCAGGTCGACGTTCGACGCCTCGAGCGCGCCCGACTGGATCAGGCCGAAGCTGCCCGTGCCGGCCGAGCCGCGCACGGCGTCACCGGACGTGAAGCTCTCCGCCCACGACGTGTCGCCGAGCTGGCGCAACCCTTGAGTGTTCGCGAAGTTCGACAGCGCCACCTGGCCGAGCGGCACGGAGCGGCCGTTCGTGAAGCGCGCGAAGATCACGCCGTTCGAGTCGACGTCGATGGAGGATAGCCGGCCCGACGCGAAGCCGTCCTGGGAGAGGAGGTTCACGCCGAACTGGCCGCCGTACTGCGTCGACGTCAGAACGTCGGCCGTCAGGTTGATCGGGGCCGCGCCGTTCGGCGGCGTGTACGCCGGCAGCACGATGCCGCCGCCCACGGGCACCGTCAACACGCCGAGATTCGAATACGTCATCGTGTTCGCGCCGCCGACGGCCGTGCCGTCGACGTAGAAGCGCGCTTCCCACTGGTTCGGCGTCGCCGTCTTGACGAAGTACGCCGTCGCCGTGTGCGACGCGCCGAGCGAGTCGTAGATCGTGACGGCCGTCGAGTGGTTGTAGCTCGAGGCGTTGGCCGGATCGAACACGGGCACGGCCGGAACCGGGGCGTTCGCGGGCAGGTTCACGCCGAACTCGGCGCGCGCCGTCGCCTGCGGCGGCGAATCGGCCGTCGCGAGGCGCAGATCCGAGAGCGTGCCCGTGTTGAACGTGCCGTTGCTCGCGATCGGGAAGATCTGGAGACGCTGATTCGAAGAGTTGACGACATAGCCGTCGCGGTCCACGCCGAACGAGCCCGCCCGCGTGTACGAGACGACGCCGCGGTCGCTCAACGTGAAGAAGCCCTCGCCGCTGATCGCGAGATCGAGGCCGCGGTCCGTGAAGTCGACGCCGCCCTGCGTGAACTCCTGCGTGACGGACGACATCGCGACGCCGTTGCCGATGTTCTGCGCACCCACGGCGAAGACGTCGGCGAACTCGGCGCGCGACGCCTTGAAGCCCGTCGTATTGGCGTTCGCGATGTTGTTGGCCGTGACCGAGAGGTCCGACGACGCGGCATTCAGGCCGCTCAAAGCTACTGCAAATGGCATGGTGTGCTTCCTCTGATGGAGTTAGTTCGTGGCCACGCCCGGGGGCGCGGCCGGTGTGAGCTCGTTGCGGATCTCGCGCACGGCCGTGAACGGCAGCTCGCCGATGCCGCGCAGCTCGACGCTGAAGCCGCCGGCGCCGAGCAGCACGCTGTCGATCGGCGCGCGCAGCAGCGTGTCGGCGCCCACGGATTCGTTGCCCGCCCTGTACACTGCCGTGAACGAGTATCGACCCTCCGGCACCGGGTCGCCGTCGCCGTCGAGGCCGTCCCAGGTGAACGCCGCAAGCCCCTCGGTTTGCGCGCCGAGCTCGAGCGTGCGAACGGTCTCCCCTCGCTCGTTGCGAATCGCGACGCTGACGGCCGACGTGCTGCTTTCCAAGTCGACGGCGCCCGCCACCGATTGCCCTGCCACGACGCCGAGCGCCGAGGCGCGCACGAGCGCCGAGCGGCCGACCAGCGACGAGGCCTGGAGCGCCTGATTCGAGACCAGCGACGACGCAAGGCCGTCGAACGACGTCTGCAACCCGGCGAGCCCCTGCACCGTGCCGAACTGCGCGAGCTGGCCCAAGAATTCGCCGCTCTCCATCGGCTTGAAGGGATCCTGGTTCTTGAGCTGCGTCAGCATCAGGTGCAGGAAGTCCTCCTGACCCAAGTCGCTCTTGCGCTCCGTTTTCGGCACGCCGAAATCGAGGCCCAGTGCATCGATCGGGGTCGTCATGGCCGCTCCTACGCCTGACCGAGCGACAGCGTGCGCAGCAGCAGGTTCTTCGCGGTGTTGATCACCTCGAGATTGCTCTGGTACGAGCGCGACGCCGAAATCATGTTCGCCATCTCTTCCATCGCGTTGACGCTCGACGCGTACACGATGCCCTCCTCGTTCGCTTGAGGATTGCCGGGGTCGTAGCGCTCGATCGGCGGCGCGCTGCTTTCGACCACGCCGAGAACATTCACGCCGGCAAGCACCGCGCCGAACGGGTCGGAAGCGGCCCGGAATACCGCGTGCCGGGCGCGATAGACGCCGGCGGGTTCGCCCGCGACGTTGTGCATGTTGGCGAGATTGCTCGCCGTCAAGTTGAGCCGCAGCGACTGCGCCGAGAGCGCCGAGCCTGCGATGTCGAAGGTGCTGAACGTGCCCATCAGCGGCTCCCCGTGAGCGCCGTGCGCAGCGTGCTCAACTTGCCGCTCGCAAACAGCAGGCTCGCCTGATACGAGACGGCGTTCTCGGCGTAGCGTGCGAGCTCGAGATCGGCTTCCACGGTGTTGCCGTCGAGCGAGGGCTGATGCGGAATCCGGTACTGTAGGAGCTCGCGCGAGGCGAGCGGACCGGTCTTGAGATGACGCGCGTCGGTGGCTTTCAGCTCGCGCGCTGCCGCGAAGCGCTCATCCAAGATCGACGAGAACGTGAGATCGCGGGCTTTGTAGTGCGGCGTGTCGGCGTTCGCCAGATTCGCCGCGAGCACTTCCATGCGCCGAGCACGGTAGAGCAGCGCTGCTTCGTGAACACCCAGAATCGATTCCATCGTCATTCCTCTTTGCGGCCGATCGTTCGGCACTCGAGCCTCGAGCCGTCCTCGAGCAACAACCGTGCCATGCGCGCGGAACCGCGCCGCTGCTCGGTTCGTGCGAGCCCCAGCCATCCGCGGCGGAAAGGATTTGCCGGGTCGAAGCGAGCGCGGCGGCGATTCCTTGCCGCATGGCGACGACGCGGCGCGGCGAGCGTGCGCGCGAGCCGTGGCATATGTCTTGCACTAGGCCTCGGCGATGAGACGCTCGCTACGCACGACAACGAGGAAATCCGAGCATTTGCGCCATTTCGCGCGCTCGGTGCTCGTCGGCATTTTGACGCTGGCTGCCGGCGCGTTGACGGCCGCCCCCGCGCCGGCCGGCGCCGACGACCGCTGGCAACCGCCCGTGACGATCGCCGAAGCCGCGCGCGCGGCTGCGGAGAAGGCGGCGGCCGGCGACGCCGAAGCGACCTCCGTCGACGAGCGGCTCAAGCTCGCTCGCTGCGCGGAAGCGCTGGACGCGAAGATAGAGCGTCCGATCGAGCGCGGCCGCGGCATCGTGCTCGTGAGCTGCAGCGCTCCGGAGCCCTGGCGGCTTTTCGTGCCCGTGCGCATGCGCAACGACGCAGCCGTGCTGGTGCTCGCGCGCAACGTGCAGCCGGGCGAGGTGCTAACCGCGGCAGACGTGGTTGTCGAACGCCGCTCGTCCGCTTCGCTGCCGTACGACTACTTGAGCGACAGCGCGCAGGCGGTCGGGCTCGCCATCCGGCGCTCGCAAACCGCCGGCAGCGTCGTCACGTCGGCGGCGCTCGAATCGCCCGAGGTCGTGCGCCGCGGCGAGCTGGTTACGCTGGCGGCCGGCGACGGGCCAGTTATGGTGAAATCCGAAGGAGTCGCCCTGGAAGCCGCTCGACTAAGGCAGCGGCTCAAGGTTCGCAGCGCGTCGGGCCGAGTCATCGAAGGCACGGCCGAGGGGCCGGGCCTCGTTCGCGTGGGTTTGTAAGCCTTGGCGCGACCTAAAGTTCTCGATCGACGAGCCGATAAGCCACGAAAGGCGCCGAGCGCCGGAGACGCGTTATGACAGAAAAAATCAACGGCCAAGGGTTCCGACCCGCCGACACCGCCGGCACGCGGCGGTCGGAGGCCGCGAAGTCGGCCGGCGGCCCGGCCGCG